>JAOTSW010000008.1 GCA_029864735.1 Chromatiales bacterium
ATTCAACGCCGCCCCTGCACCCAGGCCCAGCAAGCCGATGAGCACCGAGCCGGTTACATGGCCGATGCCACACACGCCGGTAACGACAAGGGTGCGGGCGTGGCTCCAGCGGCGGGAGCGGGCCAGTGCGATAAAGGGGAGGTAGTGATCGGGTCCCAGGACGGCGTGCACGAATCCGATGACCATGGCAGTCCAGGCCAGGGCTTGAATTTGTGGGGTCAGCCAGTCCATACCGATATTCCCCTTCTTGCTTGGGGACCAGGGGACGATACTGCTGGTCGCCGTCAGTTCGGGGAATCCGGGCTAGTACCTAGGCGACGATGGACCCCCGGGCAAGCAGGCGGTCCACGGCCTGTTCCAGTTCGCCCTCGCTGAGCTCGCCGTTGTCGGCCAGCGAGGAGCACAAGTTCGCTCCCGCAGGGGGCCGAATGCTCTTGGCCAGCAACAGCTCCAGGGCTGGACCGCCCCCGGCGAGCAGGGCCCGGGTGGTGGCGGGGCTGAACATGGCGGCCTCTTCGACCACCGGGCATGTCAGTATATTGTGGATGGCAGTGAGGAATTTTGGCCCCACGAACTGGGGCACCATCGGTCCTTCATGGACTTCAAGCATTCGCTGGGCCGCATACCGGTAGAAATCCAGGAACGGATTGCCGCGACGAAAAAACATGAATGCATTGTGCACTTTTACCTGGGCGCGAAGTTTTCCCGAGCCGGGCTGTACCCAGACTTCGCGACCCAGTCCATAGCTATCAGCCGGAAGTGACAAGGCATGTGGCGCGAACACCAGGAAGTCGGCGTCGCACCAGATAGCCGTTTCATATCCCTCATCCAGCGCTCCCTGCAAAGCGATCAGCCTGGCAAGGTCTGAGGCGGCCTGCAGTCGGTCGGCGGTTTTTTGCAGAATGGCCTCGGGCAATGGCGAGAAAATCTCGTCCCCCAGGAAACGGTATTCAAAATTATTGCCGCGGGCCCAGCCACGCACCGAGTCCAGGCAGGGCTGTAGCCATGCAGCGGGTAACGGTGTTCGATGGGATTGGATAACCAGGGTGCTCATTGGGCCCGCCTTATTGTTGTTCTGCATTATTGCTGCTGTCAGTTCTGATGAACTGCCGTGCGAACCGCCGCCCGGGTGAATTGCTAATGCACATGCATTATGTGGGACTTGAGAAATGCTGGGTAGGCAGTAATGAAAAGTGGGGTGTTGATTTCGGTTGGGGGCGATCCTTGTGCAGCCTGTGTGGTCGCTACGGTGCTCTTCGTTAATCTTCCTTGTGGTTTCTCTAGTGTGCTATTTCCGATTTGTGGCATGGGCCATTTGGAATGGTTCTTTCACTCCCAATGGGTATTCAGGGCATAAAACCCATAGCAGCGTGCCTGGCGTGTGAATTTTTTCGTGGTCCCAAGGCGGACAGAAAGTGCGTTAGCAGAATTTCCCTCATCCATTGGAATCAAGCGCCTTTCGTCGTTTCCCAGTGTCGAAGTGATCAGTATTCGCTGCGCCCTAACGATTGAAAACTAAGGCGAATATCGTATTTATACTATCTTGTTCACTCAAGCAGCTTGTGCTAAGTGTTATGCAGATGAAATCAGTTTTTTCAACTAGTTTCAAAAAAGGGCTTTCCAAAAGGGATAATTGGGGAATTAATAATGACAAAAAATAATTCGACATTGTCGAGGGCGATAAGCTGTGTGCTTACCGCTGGCGTCTTTGGCATAAGCGCTCAGGCGCTGGCTCAAGATCAGGACGAAGCTGCAACAGCGGAAGCGACTGCAAGAGATGATGGACAGGTGGTTGAAGAAATTGTTATCACCGGTTCGCGCATCAAGCGAGACGTGTTTAGCAGCACGACACCGATTGATGTTGTGCTGGCAGAGGATGCGGCTACCCAGGGCTTAAACGACTTGGCGTCCCTGCTGCAGTCCACAACGGTTGCGGCCGGTTCTCCCCAAATTAATTCGACCATTTCATCTGCCTTTGTGACCAATGGTGGCACGGGCTCGGAGACCCTGTCCCTGCGCGGGCTGGGCGCAAACCGGACACTGATTCTGGTCAACGGTCGCAGGGTGGGACCGGCAGGTACTCGCGGCGGCGTGTCCTCGCTGGACTTGAACGTGATACCGCTGGCTATGGTCGAGCGTGTTGAAATTCTCAAAGATGGTGCATCCTCGGTCTATGGATCGGATGCCGTGGCCGGCGTAGTGAACATCATTACCAAGAAAGGTGATGGCGCCGAAATTAACGGTTTCGTGAGCATGCCCTCCGAAAGTGGTGGTGAGCAGTCCCAGATCAGCGCGTCCTGGGGCAAGACCTTCGAGCGCGGCACATTCAATATTGTTGCCGATTACAAGAAGCAGTCTGAGTTGGCCGAAGGTGACAGGGATTACACCAATTGCAGTGAACAATACATTTTTGATCCTGATACCGGCGAGCGTGCGGATGTTACAGATCCGCGCACCGGTGAATTCGCCTGCCGGCAATCCCCCTGGGGTCAGATGTGGTACTACGATTACAACCAGTTTTTCCCTGAAGACGATCCCAATACGCCAAATTTCAGGAATTTTCTGCAGTATGATTACGACGGCAACCTGGCCGGCGTAATTCCCGCGGTTGTGTCTGATCCTGCCAATCCTTATCACCTGGTGACGCCTCCGGGCTGGTACCTGGTGAACTATGACCGTCTTACCGCCGGTGTGGGTAATGGGCGCCATCCGTTCATGGATGCGCAGTCTCTGATACCTGAAACCGAAAAGATGACCCTGTTCGCGGACGGTGAATATGAGGTGACCGACAGCATTACCGCCTATGGCGAATTGTTGTTGAACCGCCGCAAGACCACTACCAATGCTTACAGGCAGATCTGGCAATATTCTTACGCATCCAGAAACCCTCTTGATATCTATGGTTTTCCCTTTGGTACAAGTTCTCTATACGAGGGCTGGGAAGGCGCAGCGTATTACATGAGCCCCCTGGCCCTGACTGATCACTATGGTTCGGAAATCGAGGTCAAATACAGCCGTTTTATGGGTGGTCTGCGGGGCGACATCGGGAGCACCGGATGGACTTGGGATATGCACGCCCAGTACAGCCTGTCTGACGGCGACTACACCAATAAAGTTGTCTACCAGGACTCAATTTATGACACGGAATTTTCGACCGGATCCTGTGCCGGTACCGTGTCCTCGGTGCGTGGCGCGCCGTGCGTGGATGTTCCGTGGTGGGATCCTGCTTTCCTCGCGGGTGAAGTTTCACCGGAGGTTCGAGATTTCCTTTTCGGCGTAGAGAAGGGGAACACAGAGTACACCCAGTGGGATATCGAAGCCTTCGTGACGGGCGACCTGTTTGAGTTGCCGGCGGGCACCGTTGCCGCCGCCTTTGGCGTGAACTACCGGGCTGATGAGATTGACGACCATCCGGGTGAAATCACCCTGGCTAACAACTCCTGGGGTTTGAGTGGGGCCGGTATTACCAAGGGTGATGACAAGACCAAAGCGGTGTTCGGCGAGGTCGATGTTCCCCTGTTAAGGGACATGGAGTTAGTAAACAGCCTGGACATGACTGCGTCCTTCCGTTACACCGACGTGGACTCCTATGGCAGTGATACCACCTACAAGGTGGGACTGAACTGGCAGGTGGTGCCGTCCATCATGATTCGCGCCAACAAGGGCACTTCATTCAGGGCGCCGGCGTTGTTTGAGTTGTACCTGGCGGATCAGACCAGTTACTACGGGCAACAATCCGAAGATCCGTGCATTGGCTGGGGTGATAACCTGGCAGACGGCAGCATCACCCAGCGTCTCGCGGACAACTGTGCGGCAGACGGTGTGCCGGCGGATTGGGCTGGCTGGCCCTCCTCCGCTACGGTCATAACCGGTGGCGGCCTTGGAATCTTGTCAGCCGAAACCTCGGTATCGAAGACTGTTGGTGTGGTGTGGACGCCGGAGTTCGCGAATATCAATTTTGCAGTGGACTACTTCGATATCCAGATCGAGGACGAGGTTGCTCAGTTGGGGCCGACTGGCATCGTGAGTCGTTGCTACAACTCCGAGTTCTTCCCCGAGGATCCGATATGCGACTTGTTCACCCGCTTCAATAATCCTGCGGCTGGAGCAGGTGGTGATCACCGTGTTGACGATATCCGAGACAGCTACATCAATATCGCGGAACAACGCACTCGTGGCGTGGACTTTGCCCTGCACTATGGGACTGATCTTCCTTTTGGCGCCCTGACCTTCCGGGCCCAGGCCAGTCGCATGATCGAGAACAAGCAGGCGACCTTTGATGAAACGGCTACCAATTACACCGGCATCCTGGGTAATCCGGAATGGGTGGGTAATATGAGTGCGGTAGTGGATATGGCGGAGTGGTCCTTTAACTGGAACGCAAGCTACGTGGGCAGCGCATCAGACGAGGAATGGTTCGGTAGCCCTGATACTACCTACTACGACGACCCCATACGGCGGGTAATCGATGTGGACAGTGTGACTTATCACAATTTCTCTGTCTCATATGACTTTGTTGACTACGGCCTGGTTGCCAGGCTCGGTGTCTCCAATGCCTTTGATACCAATCCGCCCCGGGTGTCCACTCTTGGCGGAAGTCAGGACACAGTGGGTGCATCACCGTATTTGTCGCAGTATGACTTCTACGGTCGTAGTTTCTTCATGAGCCTTAACATGAAGTTCTAGATTGGTTTGGAAAACCGACAGAAGATATGATGTGTGCCGGCTTATGCCGGCACACATTTTTTCGGAGGCTGATAATGCCGAGAGTAATTGCGAAACCTGACACCTTGAATGAGCTGAACAAAAACTATGTTCAGCAACGACTTGAGCAGCCTGTATTTCTGAATAGCGTGCCTAAATGCGGCACCCACCTGATGCGAAATATTATCCGCATGTTCGTGCCGGTGGATCAGCAATACCACAAGGAGTTCATCCAGTTTCCTGTGCTCAAGCGTAACCTGGCGGCATTTGGAAAGAGTCATCCCTACGTGAGTTGGGGGCATTTACTGTTTTCTGATGAACCGGCGATCGCCCTGCGGTCGGTTCGCCACCTGGTGCTTGTTCGGGATCCCTATGACTGGGTATTGGCGCGGGCCCGCTTCTTTTTGTCCGACAATTTCCAGGGCTCCATGGATCACCTCAAGGACGGCAAGGTCAGCGTAGAAGAAATGCTCAACATGATGATTTTCGGAATTTATGACAAGGCGCCCACCATGCAGGAGATATTCCTGCATAACGCCGTGGCCTGGATGGGCACGAAAGCCAGGATCCTGAAATTCGAGGAGTTGCTCCAGCATGTAAAGAACCTGGATAGCGAGGCGGCTGAGGGCTATTTTTCCGGATTGTTGAGTTATTGCGGCATCGAGGAACTTCCCCAGGACTGGCGGGAGCGGGTGCGTGTCGGCTCAGATCGGGAGCAAAGCGGCACCGCCAGGGAGAACCTGGAGGGCCTGGCTGTTGAAATCCCTGATGAATTGCCTGACACCCAGAAGCGCCTGGTGAATGTTGCCGCCCCCGGAATGCGGGAACTACTGGGCTACTACTAGCGTCGATTTCCGGTTTCAGGTCTCTCCCGATCTGCGGCGCCAGGGCTTTTTTGCCGAGGCAATCTGCCTTTTGCATCTTTTTCATAGAGGATTTCCCTCTGAATTTCAGCAAAAATACCCCCTGGGAGAGTGTCCTCAAGTTCTCGCATATTGCTCAAAATGGCTGTCGTGTTTGCCGACGAAAATCCATAAATGGAGAAAAACGACCAGATATAACTGACCTATAATCAATAAATATAATTAGACCAGGTCAAAACAATTTCGCTAACAGATTGAAATATCTAGCAAAACTGAGAGCCATTTCACATAATTACGGCATACCTGTTGTTAAGGTCGCTTCCAAGCTCACATACCAGCACTGGTCTTGTGGACTGATTTGGCACTTTGGCAGGCGCCAGGTCAGCAGCCCAGGAGTTTTCTCGGTCTGCGAAAAGGCAAACCTGCTGTGAGGCGGGGACGCAATGTCACAGGTCTTCACATGAAGATGGCTGGACTGCCGAACACCCCATGGAAACGACACGATAGGAAACTATGACTATGAACATCAAAAACCGCATCTCAATCTCCTCTTTATCTCTGGCTGCTGCAGCAACCCTGGCCGCCCTGCCCATGACCGTACAGGCAGATGCCTTCGGTTCTCTGACGGTTTCTGCCCAGGTCGCACCGGTTTGCGAGATCGTTACTACCGCACCCGTCGCTTTCGGGACGCTTGATCCGACAATCGACAACGATACCGCCGGTTCGGTAACCTGGCAGTGCACGACCGGCACCAGTACCGAGATTCGACTCGATGGTGGCGCTCAGGGTGCGGCAGATGGAACTGCTCGCCAGATGTCTGACGGTGGAACAAACACCCTGCCATACCAGTTGTTCTCGGACGTAACGCGGACAACCGAATGGCTTAATACCATTGGTGCAGGTGTTTCGGTAACCGGCGTGGGTTACCTGGGTGGAGACACGATTAGCGTGTATGGCCGGGTTGCGCAGCCAGACGCTGCTGCAGCTATTAATGCCAGCTACACCGACACCGTCACCGTAACCATCATCTTCTAAGATGGTTTTACGGAGACAACCCCGGGGAGCGGCTTTCGCCGCTCCCTGTTTATTTCTAGCTCTGCTGTTGTGCAGCGGTTTCGCGAACGCTGCCGCTGTGGATGTAAACCCTGTTCGGCTGGATTTGACTCGGACCGGGGTGTCGGCTGAGTTACGCATACGAAATGAAGACAGTACCCCCGTCTCCATGGATGTGGTCGCGATGGAGTGGACGCAAAGCGATCTTGGAGAGGACCGTCTCGTTACGAGCGACGAAATCCTCGCTGTTCCACCTATTTTTACGGTTCAGCCGGGTGCCGAGCAGGTAGTGCGAGTGGCCATGCTGGGTAAGGCGAATCTGGAAGCGGAACGGACTTTCCGCCTGCTAATTACCGAGTTGGCGCCACCTGAGGGACCCCAGGGCTCTGGCGTGACGATGCGCCTGCAGATCAGCATTCCGGTGTTTGTCGCGCCCCAGGCAGGCTCGGCGGCGCCAAATATTCAGGTGCAGTCGGTACAAAGGACAGATCAGGGAAGCTACGTGAGCCTGCGCAATGATGGCAACGGCCATGTAAAACTCCGGTCCGTCTCAATTACCGGCAGCGCAGGGACCTTTCCCGCAGAGGGGCAGAAGCCTGTCGGCCAGGCCCGTTACATTCTTCCGGGCGCAACCGTTGGGTTCATGATCCCCGGTAAGGTGGGCGTGCCCGAGCGTGTAGACATCACCTCGGACAGGGACGGGAGTTGGGGCCATGACGTGGTCTACTCCGAATAAGGGACTAAAGACCCTGCTATTAATGGCGGCCCTTGGAGCCAGCCAGATAGCGCGCTGCGATGAGCCTTCCCAAGGCAATGAGCAGCTTGTCCCGGTCGCCGATGACTTGGCGGCCCTGGACGAAACCGCTCAAGTGACTGCCAGCGTCTGGGCCAACAGGTTTGCCAATGAACTCGACGATGCCGGGCTGAACAACGGACCTGCCAGCGATTCGGTATCCGTGCATTTTGGATCGTCCACGAAGTCGCCTACACCGGCTCCTGTTATGACGGATCAAGACCACTCGTCAGCAGAAATAGCCGACGGGGCCAAGTCGCAAAGCGCTGACGCAGCTCCGAGAGATGATCAGTTGTTGTTGCTGGATATGACCGTCAATGGCACCAATCGTGGTTCGGTGTTGATGCTGGTGGATGCCAACGGAGCGCTTTACGCCGAGGAAGCAACCCTGGCGGAATGGGGGGTGGCCCGGCCATTTCCACCGGCGGTCACCCACGCGGGTCGCAAATTCCACGGTTTTGACGCGTTGCCAGGCGTGCTTACCCAGGTGACTACCCGGACCATGAGCGGGTCAGCGCGAATTCCCCCCGAGTACCTGAACAGCGTCACCCGTTCCTTGTCCTGGAATTCTTACATTGAGCCCGATGCTGATATGGGCGCATTCCTGGATTACAGTCTTGGATACGCTGATGATCCGGGTCTGGCTGCCCGCCAGTTATCCGGACTCTTCAGTCCCACGGTTTTTACACCCCGCGGGAACCTTTCCACTGAACTGCTGTATCGCGATCTGGCTACGCCGGTGGGACAGGATAGCGATCCCTTTATCAGGCTTGAGACAACCTGGACCAGCGACTTTCCAGGCAGGTTGAGCAGCCTTCGGGTGGGTGATGCCTTGACGCCTTCGAGCAGCTGGTCGCGCTCCTTAAGATTCGGCGGAATTCAGCTGGCGACAAATTTTGCTACCCAGCCGAGCTTGGTTACCTTTCCCCAGCCTTCCATATCAGGGAGCGCCGCGGTTCCCACCGCGCTGGATATATTTGTTAATGGCAGCCTGCGTTCCAGCCAGGAAGTGCCGGACGGCACTTTTCGCATAGACGACATCCCGGTCGTGACCGGCGCCGGCCAGATACAGGTGGTGACGCGAGATTTGATGGGTCGTGAGCAACTTGTCGTCCAGGATTTTTACACCTCTAACAAGCTGTTGCGTCCGGGGCTGTCGGATTATTCCTTGAGCATTGGTGCGCTCAGAGAGAACTATGGACTAAAGAGTAACGATTACGCCGACATGATTGTTTCAGGCACGTTGAGACGAGGGCTGAGTGACAATTTCACCGTTGAGGGCCGTTTGGACGCTACCGGCGAGGTGCGGGTCGCAAGCGGTGCTGCGACCTATAGCATGACCCGGCTGGGTGTTTTCTCTACCGCCCTGGCTGTCAGTAACAAGCAAAGCACCGGCGCGCTATGGCAGGTGGGGCATCAATACCAGGGGCGAGAATTTCGCTTTGACCTGAGATTGCAGGGAACCAGCGAAGAATTTACCCAGCCAGGAATTGACTTGCCCAACGCCTTCCCGCGCATGCAGTCCCTGGTTTCCGCTGGTACCAGTGTTGGCGGCTATGGATCGCTGGGCATATCGTTCATCGATGAGCGCTTTCACAATTCCGACATGGATCGCAAGGTGGTTTCCCTGAACTATTCGAGAACCCTTCCTCGCGATTTGTCCTTGAATGTAAGCGGTAGTTATATAAGCCAGGAAAACAGTGAGACGCAGGCCAGCATCGTGCTGATGAAGTATTTTGGCGGCCGCCGAAGCGCATCCACAACTATGCAACGATATGGTGACTCAAATAGCTTGCGCGTTGAGTATCGTGACGATGCGCCCACCGGCCCGGGATTCGGTTATCGTGCCGCCGCCTTCGCTGGCGAAAATAACGAGTTTGAGGCGGAAGCGACCTGGAACACACATTACAACCGGCTCCAGGCGGAAGTGCGAAACCGGGACGGAAAAACCGGCTTTCGTACCCAGGCCGACGGCTCGGTTGCGTGGCTGGGTGGCGACGTCTATGCCAATCGTGAAATCAAGGACGGGTTTGCGGTGGTGGATACTGGTGGTTACGAGGGGGTCAGCATTTACCTGGAGAACAGGGAGATGGGCGTGACCGACAGTAATGGCAGGCTGATGATTCCCGGCTTGCTTCCTTACCAGGCGAACCGTATCAGTATGGATTCGGCAGATTTGCCCCTTACCGCTGCAGTGCGCACAACAGGTGAGGCCGTGGCGCCCTATTATCGCTCGGGATTGCTACTTGAGTTTGATGTCACAGACACGCGGGGAGCATTGTTGACTCTGAATTGGCCGGACGGGACCCCGGTGACAGAAGGGTCCGAGGCTCAAATTCTGGGTCGGGACGAGGTATTCCCTGTGGGCCGCAATGGCAGGCTCTATTTGCAGGGAGTGTCCCCCAAGACCCAGGTGTTGGTCAGCAACGGCGACTGGCAATGCCTGCTGAATATTGACGTTCAACCGGGCATAAAAGCAGACGGAATTCCCAATCTGGGCGTGTTTGTGTGCGTAAAAGAAATCTCGGCACAACTGCTTGATGTCGTGAATAAGGCCGAATGACGCGTTGCTTAGCGACCCAATGGTATTCTCTGTAATGGCATGATGACTAAATGGCGAAAAAGAGCAAAGGCAGCCAGGTCGCCGTGGGCGATCTGGAGCAGTGTCTGTTTTTTGCTGCTACTGCCCCCAGTGGCTCAGGCGGCGACGTGCAAGTTTATTGTTCAGCCGGTGGATTTTGGTATTTACAATCCTGGAGCCGCGGCCTCCCTGGATGTGACCGGAAGTGTGGATGTCCGCTGTACCGGGAGCGCGGGATCATTCGTATTGACTATTTCCCAAAGCAGTAGTGGCGGGTTCGCTCCTCGTCGGATGGTCTCCGGCCCCTATCTCATGGAATACAACTTGTATGCCGATCCGGCCCGGCAATTGATCTGGGGTGATGGAACGGGAGGCACTGTCGTGAACTCTGGCGAGAAAACCTCCGCAGGCCCACCGGTATCATTTTCGTTTCCCATCTACGGGCGGATATTTCCCAGGCAAAGCGTGGGAGAGGGTTTATATACCGATACGCTGCTGGTCACCTCCATTTACTAGTCAGCACTTAATTCCAGCTCCGGTAGATGTGACAGTTCTATCTAAAGCAAAGAAATTTTTACTCGAAAAACAAGCCTTCGAGCGCGATTTGTGATATTTCTCACAACTCGGAAAATTCGATGTTTTCGGTAGATTTGGTGAATTTAATCGGCGAAAAACCGGCAGTCTCGGAAAATCCGGTTCCCCGCTGAGTTAGGAAAGATTATGACGGATGAAAACCTCTATACAACACAACAAGTTGCTGATCTTGTCGGTGTCTCAAGCAGGACAATTCAATTGTGGGCTGCCGCCGGCGTCATCAACGCCTGGAAGACCCCGGGCGGGCATCGGAGGTTTCCTGAGGCGGAAGTGCAGCGCCTACGGCGGGAGTTGGGAGGCGAGTCTTCCGGAGGCCGTCACACCATCCTGGTGGTGGAAGACGAACCGGATTTGCAGATGCTCTATCGCCTGAGTATTGAAAGCTGGAATTTGCCTGTGGACGTGGTAACGGCCCAGGACGGGTATGAAGGCTTGCTCCAAATAGGTCTGCACAGACCCCAGGTTGTCATTTTGGACTTGATGATGCCGAAGACTGATGGCTTTCGAGTCCTGGAAGTTCTGGAGTCCTCCGGTGAGTTGGAAAATGCTCTTGTTATGGCGGTGTCGGCGATGTCTACCGAGGAAATCAGAGACAAGGGCGAGATACCTGCCTCAATCACCGTTTATCCAAAACCAATTCCGTTCGGGGCCATTAGGGAGCGCGTGACGGAGCATTTGCGAAACTTGTAAGGAGACCCCGGAAGTACTTTTCCGGGCCAATGTTTTGCAGCCATGGCTAGTGTCAGCCCTCCAACGATCGGAAGGCTCCGGCTGCCAGTCAAGCTCAAGCGGCTTGCAAAGCTCATTTCCCTCAGTGCAATCTCTTGGCCGCCAGCCTTGGCAGGCGACGAGGTGTTGATTTTGCGCGGCAACACGGACAATCTGAGGCTGGTATCCGGAATTGCCGAGAGATCGGCCTTGGCCCAGGGAGAGGCATTGCGTTGTCACGACGTGCAGGGATAAGAGTGAGGATAAAGGCACGGACGATGGTAGGTATCCTGGTCTTGTGGGCAACAGTGGGGCTGGCGGGTGAGCCGGACCTGCTGGAGGATGGCGTCGCTGAGACCCCGCAGGCCGAACCCGCTACTGAACCCACTACCGAACCCACTACCGAACCCACTACCGAACCCACTACCGAACCCACTACCGAACCCACTACCGAGCAGGGGTTGGGTCCGTGTGATGAGCTAAGCCAAGAGGATCAACCCTGGCTGGACCGGGCCCAAGATCAGGTATATCGGACTGCCTGTAATTCTGCCGCCTGGTTTGACGGTTTCTTTGGAGACAAGCGCTACGACGCGGCGACTCGCGAAACCTACGGCAGACTCGGCGTGTCCGCGCTGTGGGACGAAAGAGACGGCTGGGACCAAAAAGTCAGACTGCGGGCCCGTTATGCCCTGCCATCGTTACGAAACCGGGGCGAGTTGTTCCTTGGGCGGGGAGATGAGCAGGAGTTAATAGATGGGCGTGATGGATCCCAATTTGATTCGCTGCCCAGCACCTTCAACACCTCGGATGAAGACTCTTTGCTGGTGGGCTTGGGGTACGGCAAGGGCGGGATGGAGCGTGGTTTTCGTTTCAGCGTCGGCGCCAGGATTAATTTCCCGGTGAATCCTTATGCGAAGGTCAGTTACCGGCGTTCCTTTGCCATGGGCGACAAGAACTTGTTACGCCTGCGCCCGGTCACTTACTGGAAACGGGACGAGGGTCTGGGCGCCAGTATGAATATCGATCTCGATCACTTGATCGGCGACAACCTGATGTTGCGGTTTGGAAATTGGGGAAATGTCTCTGAGTCGCCGGAGGTCGAGGGCTTGGCATGGTCTTCTGCCTTGACCTTGTTCCAGGGCTTGTCCAATCGGCGGGCGGTGACCTACAAGACGTTCGTACTGGGGGAAACCGAGGCAGATGTTCAAATTCAGAATTACGGCTTTGAATTGCGCTACCGCCAGAGGGTCCTGCGAAAGTGGCTGTTTATGGAGGTGGCCTCCAGTGTGACCTGGCCCAGGGAGTTTCTTGACGAGATTCGCAGAACCAATTGGGGTGTGAGCGTCGGATTTGAAATGTATTTCGGCCCGATCCCGGATGACGCGATTCGGTAGCGCTTCATCGAAGCGTCATGGTGCCCGGTGAGCTTTCTCCAGCCTGGGCTTTTCTTCCAGTAAACAACTTCCCGGGGGCTTTGGTGAAGGTCGCCTGCTCTGTTTGGTGGCGTGATTAGATAAATTAATGGCACCCAATAATAAACCGTTCTCTTTCGCGTGTAATACTATATGGGACGTTGTTACCAAATAGAACAGTTCTCGCGGGAGTTCAGACTTGCATATCAAACGGCCTGGCGCCATTCAGCAATTTAAGGCAATGGACGCTGGCCTGACCTGCAATGCGCGGGCGCTCCATTCCCTGCTACTAATCGCGAAAGAGCAGTATTCCGAAGTTCCATGGGAATCGGGGCTCGAGTCCTGGATGCGGGATCCGGACGGGCTGGACCTTGACGACCGTGTTTCTCTTCGGGAGGTGCTTATTACCGCCTCCGTAATCGGTAACCGCGTGGATGACCCGGACCTGGGTCTGAAATGGGGTGAAACGACCGCCAATACTCATCCAGACTTCCTTGGCGTGATTTGCAGTAGTTCTCCTACGCTGGGTCATGCCTTGTTCAATGTGACCAACGTGTTGCCGCTGATTGCGGAGGTCGGGGAACTGTGTATCGGATCTGTCAACGGCACAATTACCTTGCAGCTCGTTCATTCGGATCGGGCCCTGGTTATTGAGCGCTTCTTTCTGGATTGTTTTCTTTCCTATCTTATACAGGTTGTTTCCTCGTCCAGTATGGATGGTGTGAAACCGAGCTCGGTGGGCCTTTTGTATGATTGCCCCGGAGACGAAACTGAAATTCATCGGCTGTTGCATGATGAAGTCAGGTATTCCCGGCCTTATTCCAGTATCTCGTACGCTAGCGCGGACCTGGTCCGTCCCATGCGTTTTCCTCACCAGGGCTTATTGCATGCAACCTTGTCTGCGGCCCGTCGCATGGTTGAGGAGCTGGACGATATGGGTAAATTCAGGCGATCGGTTGGTTTCCAGGTTCGTAATCTGCTCGATAAGCCAAATCCAACCCTGGAGAAAGTCTCCCAGAAATTAAACATGTCGCGAAGGACCCTGCAACGCCGATTGGATGAGAGCGGACTTAGTTTTCGGGAAGTATTACGGAGAGAGCGGCATGAATTGGCGCTTACCTTGCTTGAAAACCCGGACCAGAGTATTGCTGATATCGCCTATAGGCTGGGCTTCGCCAATCAAAGCGCGTTCAGTCGGGCATTTCGCCAGGTACTCGGGTATTCGCCCAGGCAGTATCGTTCACGGAAAAGTAATTCAGGCGGCGAGGGCGACTAGGCGGCCTGTTCCCGGGCGAATTTATTGCCCCGGATTAACGTGGCGTCGGGCCAGGGACAGGGCAGGGCTGGCACAGGCGAAAGCCTCCCGCCTTGGCAATTCTTCCGATGGTTTGGAGCGAGTCCGGCTGATTGGGCTATAATGTCCGGCTAGCCCGGGGCCCGCCATATGACCGCCATATCCATTCCTGCTCCCTCGACCGAATTGTTCGGCTACCAGAAATACTGGGCCGAGTGCTTTGGCGAAGCGCCTTTCCTGCCGATGAGTCGGGAGGAAATGGATGCGCTCGGTTGGGATTCCTGCGACATTATTATCGTTACCGGCGATGCCTATGTAGATCATCCGTCCTTCGGTATGGCCATCGTTGGGCGCCTGCTGGAAGCCCAGGGCTTTCGAGTGGGCATCATCGCCCAGCCGGATTGGCATTCTGCCGACCCCTTCAAAGTCCTGGGTAAACCGAACCTGTTTTTCGGCGTGGCCGCCGGAAACATGGATTCCATGATTAACCGCTACACCGCTGAACGGAAACCTCGCTCTGACGATGCCTATACGGCCGGTGGCCTGGGAGGCAGTCGCCCGGATCGGTGCTCCCTGGTGTATAGCCAGCGTTGCAAGGAAGCCTGGTCAGATGTGCCCGTGGTGCTGGGCGGCATTGAAGCGTCCCTGCGGCGAATTGCCCATTACGATTACTGGCAGGACAGCGTACGCAGATCCATCCTGATGGATGCCACCGCCGACCTGCTGTTGTATGGCAACGCCGAGAGGGCAGTTGTTGAGGTTGCCCACAGGCTGGCACGGGGCGAGGAAATTTCAGATATCACCGATATTCGAGGCACTGCGTTTGTTCGCAAGGACACGCCGACGGAATGGTGGGAAATTGATTCAACCCGGATTGACAGGCCGGGCAAGATTGATCGCATCGTCAATCCGTATGTGAACATTCGCGAAATGGATGCCTGCGAAAAGCAGCGCCGTGATGATGCCTTATATGGAGTTGCCTCAGACGAGGCTGATGAGCAGGCCCTGCAATTCAATCCTCATCCCCGACGAGACCGTGACCGGACAGTGATTCGTCTGCCGTCCTTTGAAAAAGTTCGCAATGATGCGGTCTTGTATGCCCATGCCAACCGGGTCCTGCACATGGAAACCAATCCTGGGAACGCCCGGGCCCTGGTGCAGAAGCACGGTGATGTGGACCTGTGGTTTAATGCTCCGCCCATTCCCCTGTCAACTGAGGAAATGGACTACGTTTATGGTCTTCCCTATGCCCGGATTCCTCACCCGGTTTACGCCGGAAAGAAAATTCCGGCCTACGAAATGATTCGCTTTTCGGTGAACATCATGCGCGGCTGCTTTGGGGGTTGCACGTTTTGCTCCATCACCGAGCATGAGGGTCGGATCATCCAGAATCGCTCCGAGGAATCCATTCTCAATGAGGTGGAGCAGATCCGGGACAAGGTACCCGGGTTTACCGGTGTTATTTCCGACCTGGGTGGCCCCACGGCCAATATGTACCGAATTGCCTGCAAGAGTAAGGAAATCGAGGCAGCCTGCCGCAAGCCGAGCTGCGTTTATCCGGGAATCTGCCCGAATCTGAATACCGACCACTCAGCCTTGACCCAGTTATATCGCAAGACCCGGGAATTGCCGGGCGTGAAGAAAGTGCTGATTGCCTCGGGTCTGCGTTATGACCTGGCAGTGGAAGATCCCGAATACGTGAAGGAACTGGTGACCCATCACGTGGGTGGTTATCTGAAAATTGCACCGGAACATACCGAGAACGGTCCGCTGTCAAAAATGATGAAGCCGGGCATAGGTACTTACGACCGTTTCAGGAAGCTGTTCGAGAAATACTCGAAAGAAGCGGGCAAAGAGCAGTACCTGATCCCGTATTTCATTGCTGCTCATCCGGGTACTACAGACGAGGACATGATTAATCTTGCCTTGTGGCTGAAGAAGAACAATTTCAGGGCTGACCAGGTCCAGGCGTTCTATCCGTCACCCATGGCAACCGCTACCGCCATGTATCACTCGGGCAAGAACCCGCTTCGAAAGGTGGGTTACAAGAGCGACGGGGTGGAACGCGTCAAGGATCCCGAGCAAAGAAAGCTTCACAAGGCATTGCTGCGTTATCACGATCCCAATAACTGGGAGATGATCCGCGAGGCCTTGCGCAAGATGGGACGTGCCGACTTGATTGGTGATGGTGATCGCCACCTGATTCCCGCGACCCAGCCGGATAGCAGTCGCGACTATCGGGCGCCTCGCAGGAAGAATTCAGAGCAGGCGCACCAGAAACGCACAGGTAAAAAGAAGATCCTTACCCAGCACACCGGTCTTCCCCCACGGGATGATGGTGGCCGAAAACCTGCCCGACCCGCCAGGGGGGGTCCCAGGAGTAAGCGAAAATAACGCGGGAATTACCACGAAAGAGTAAAAGCCGGTGGGGGAAGCCTCACCGGCTTTTTATTTGCTTCTAGTTCTCGTCAACAAAGATGCTGGCCGGATGTTCAAGCATGTCCTTGAGTTCCTGCACCATAGCTGCAGCATCGTATCCATCGACGAAGCGGTGGTCGAAGGAGGTGGACAGGTTCATGATCCTGCGCACGGTGATGGCGCCATTGAGCACTACCGGTCGCTCTACCGCCTTGTTTACGCCAATGATTCCCAGCTCGGGGGCATTGATAATCGGGGTGGAGGCGATGCCCCCCAATTTGCCCAGGCTGGTAATCGTAATGGTAGAGCCGGAGAGCTCTGACTTGCTGGCACTGCCTTCTCGAGCAGCATCGGAGACTCGCCGCATCTCGCTGGCGGTGCCCCATAAGGAGAGAGCTTCCACGTGTTTCACCACGGGAACCTTCAGGCCGTCCGGGGTCTGGGTCGCGACACCTACATGCACGGCTTCGTGACGCACGATCACACCGCGCTCCTCGTCGTACAGCGCATTGCACTGGGGGAAATTCTTGAGGACCCGGGCCAGGGCCAGGGCGAGGAAGGGCAGGTATGTCAGGCTGGGCTTGTCAGAATCCTTTCGGGCATTAAGGTGCTTGCGCAGGGCTTCCAGTTCGGTGACATCCACTTCTTCCACATAAGAAAAGTGAGGAATGTTTCTCTTGGCCTCGGCCATGCGCTTGGCGATCACCCTGCGTATGCCGATGACCTTGATTTCCTCAATGCCGGTGGCCTGCCGGCGCATGGTAGGCGCCAGGGCAGCCTGGCCGGTCGGTCGGGCGTGTCCCTGCACGAAGGCCTCGAAGTCTTCGCGTGAAATGCGGCCCTTGGCACCCGACCCGGGCACTGCGGCCAGGTCGATGCCTGCCTCCCGCGCACGCCGGCGGATTGCCGGTGAGGTCAGTGCTTTTTCACCAGCATCTCGCTCCACTGCCGGTGCTGCAGCAACCGCCGTTGCCACAACCGGGGCGGGCGCTTCCCCCGGCTTGTCTTCTTCCGGGGCAGCTTCAATGACTGAGCCAGTGTCCGAATCGGTATCAAATACGATTAATTCAGAACCCACTGCGACCATGTCGCCGGCTTCGCCATTTAGTGCAGCAATCCGGCCGCCAACAGGGGATGGGATTTCCACCGCGGCCTTGTCAGTCATCATGTCTACGATGATTTGATCTTCTTCGACCACATCACCGACTTTGACATGCCACTCGCTGATCTCCGCTTCAACGGTTCCTTCACCCAGGTCCGGCAACTTGAAAACATAGGTACTCATATCAAGCCTCCAGAACGGCGCGCAGAGCGTTGATGATACGTTTCTGACCAGGGAAGTATTCCCACTCGAATGCATGAGGGTAAGGCGTATCCCAACCGGTCACTCTTTGAATCGGAGCCTCCAGGTGCCAGAAGCATTCTTCCTGGACAGTGGCTGAAAGTTCGGCGCCATAACCACCAAAGCGCGTTGCTTCGTGGACAATCACGCAGCGTCCGGTCTTTTGTACCGAGGTGCGCAGGGTGTCTACATCCAGCGGTGCCATGCTGCGGACATCAATAATTTCCGCGTCAATGCCGCTGCTTGCGGCGGCAGCCTCGGCCACATGCACCATGGTGCCGTAGGTGATGATCGTGGCGTCATTACCCTGGCGCACGATTTCTGCCTTGCCGATGGGTACGGTGTAATGACCTTCGGGAACCTCACCCTTGGGATGGGTGCTCCAGGGCCTGGCCGGCTTGTCAGGATCGCCATCAAACGGTCCGTTATAGATGCGCTTGGGTTCAAAGAACACCACCGGATCGTCATCCTCAATGGCGCTGAGCAGCATTCCCTTGGCGTCATAGGGATTGGACGGCATGACGACCTTGATGCCGCTGACATGGGTGAAAATGCCCTCTGGACTCTGGGAGTGAGTCTGGCCTCCACGAATGCCGCCACCGCAGGGGGTGCGGATCGTGATCGGCGCGTAGAAGTCTCCCGCGCTGCGATGACGCAAGCGGGCAAGCTCAGAGACAATCTGGTCGAACGCCGGATAGATATAGTCGGCAAACTGGATTTCAGCCACCGGTCGCATGCCGTTGACGCCCATCCCTATGGCTGTGGCGACAATCCCGCCCTCGGCGATAGGTGTATCCAGCACGCGGTGCTCGCCGTGCTTTCTTTGCAGTCCCTCGGTGCAGCGAAAGACGCCACCGAAGTAGCCGATGTCTTCGCCCATTAACACCACGTAAGGATCGTTGCTCAGGGCGATATCCATGGCTGAGTTAAGGGCCTGGATCATATTCATTTGTGCCATGACTACTTGTCTCCTTCGGCGAGCATTTGTTCCCGCTGCTTCTTAAGGTGCTCTGGCATTTCCTTGAAGACATCCTCAAACATATTGCTCGGATCCAGGCTGGGACCCTCGCTCATTGTTCCGTAGGTGCAAGCCTCTTTCCAGCTATCCGCCGCATGCTTGTCCAGTTCCTTTTCCAGGTCCTCGTGCTGCTTGTCGCTCCACTCGCCCAACTGGATAAGGTGCTGTTTCAGACGCTTGATTGGGTCGCCAAGCGGCCATGCCTCGAATTCCTCCTTGGGGCGGTAGCGGGACGGGTCATCGCTTGTAGAATGCGCCGATGCGCGGTAGGTCACGTGCTCGATGAGGGTGGGACCGGCGCCCGTCCTGGCACGCTCGGCCGCCCATTGGGTGACCGCGTAAACCGCCAGGAAATCGTTGCCGTCTACCCGGATTCCAGGGATTCCGTAGCCCAGGCCGCGAGCGGCGAAGGGTTCGCGGGTGCCACCGGCAAATGCCTGGAAAGTCGAAATGGCCCACTGGTTGTTCACCACGTTAAGAATGACCGGTGCCTGGTACACCGAGGCGAAGGTCAGGGCGTGGTGAAAATCAGGCTCTGCCGTGCTGCCGTCTCCAATCCAGGATGCAGCCAGGTTGTCCTCTCCCTTCATGGCCGAGGCCATGGCCCAGCCTACCGCCTGGGGATACTGGGTGGTCAGGTTTCCGGATATCGAAAACAGGTTGCCTTCCCGGCTGTGATACATGATGGGCATCTGCCTGCCCTTACACATATCGCGGGTGTTGGACAGGCACTGGCACATCAGGTCCACAAGCTTGCGCCCACGGGCAACTTGCAGCCCCTGGTTCCGGTAGGACGGGAACAGCATGTCTCCCGGACGTAATGCCATTGCCTGGGCGACCGCGACAGCTTCTTACCGGTGCACTTCACATAGAAAGAAATCTTGCCCTGGCGTTGCACTCGCTGCATACGCTCGTCGAACGCGCGGGTGAGCATCATATGTCGCAGGCCCACCTGCAGCACTTCGGGTTCCAGGTGGGGGTTCCACGGGCCGGTGGTCTTGGCGTTATCCTTAAGAACCCGGACCATGCTCTGAGCAAGGTCCGCCATATCCATGGCGTGAGTGTTGACGTCCGGACGCATGACCTCGCCTGGCTGGGAGATCTGGAGGTAACTGAAATCCGGCTTGTCCCCCGGCCTGGCCGGTGGATGCGGAATGTGCAAACGGGATTTTTGGATCATGTTTGGCTCAACCTTCTACTTAATTCTTGTGGGTGGTCATTCGAACCGGACCCGCGAAGCGTGGTCGCATATTTTACATTGCTTGGGAAAATGGTGCGTACTGGTGTTCCGGATTTTCAATTTTTGGGCCTGATTCATGGGTTTTGTTGCGATGCCGCAAAACATTTGACCGACAGGGTTTGCGCAGCGTTTTTGACCTTGTCCATGAAATCGGGTCTATACTAGAATTCTGTTGTCCATTATTGGTGACGCAACCAAGGGGAAATATGATGCCCTGGCATTATCAATTGCGACGTTTTGTAGACACCGCCATGTATCTCGCCGTCGCGGGTCTGCTGCTGTATCCCGGCCTTGTCCTGGTGCAGGCGGACCTGATTAATTCACGGATTCTGTTTCCGGCGCTGATTGTGATATTTCTGTTTTCCTCGCCTCCGAAGTGGATGCGGCACTGATCGAATTGATGTTCCCGGTCTCATCGAGATTGATAGACATCACACTCGCCTTGCGCATCATGTCCAGCTGCCCGGACGCCACACCAAAATGAAACATCAGTTCCTGATCGCTGACCGGCGGCAGTGATCGTCTTCTTTCGTTGTTGCGGAATCGCCGTTGGTTGCTTCTGGACCAGGCGGCGATGATGATGAAAATCAGGGTGATGCTGACGATGTACCATCGCAGCACGAACAACAGTCCTTGCCAGCCACCATCCTCGATCATGGATTCGTAGGCGATGTCCAGGCCGGCCCACCATGCCAGCAAGCTGATAAGCGGCGTCCACAGATAGGCATACAGCGACCACATTATGGCGGTGAACGCTGCCTCATTTCTGCGCCTGCCCCGGGACAATAAGTGCGGCACATCGATGATCGGTGGTTTTGACG
This sequence comes from Chromatiales bacterium, assembly GCA_029864735.1. Classification (GTDB taxonomy): domain Bacteria; phylum Pseudomonadota; class Gammaproteobacteria; order Steroidobacterales; family BM003; genus CAKZML01. The sequence continues at coordinate 20,842 of JAOTSW010000008.1, forward strand.
AATTAACCATTGCCTAGTGCCTACTCAATTCGGATTCCGCGATCCGGACTTGTCCAGATGGCCCGGGTGTCACGGGGTTTGCGCAGCGCTCTTGGCAGTGCGACAAGGGTGGCGGCGGTCTGGATGGTCCAGTAGATCATGGGGTACCAGATCATCCAGTAGTAGTAACGCCCCAGGCGGGGTTCATAACGGCTGTCGATGGCCAGTGAGATGCCGAACTGAAGCAGGCAGGTGGCGCCCAGCACCACGCCAGCCCAGCCGGGCAGGAAAGCCGCGCCACGCAGCACAGGCGGAAGCTCGATGAACAAGCCCACGGTGGCCACCAGGAAAATTAGCGCGATCAAATGTGCCCAGGCGGTACTCACCACCAGTTCCAGGACCACCAGCCAGATTCGGCGTTTCCGCCAGTTCATCAGCGAGGACCAGTAGCGAAGGAACACCTCCAGGCCGCCTTGGGCCCAGCGCAGACGCTGGCGCCACAGGCCCTGGAGTGTTTCCGGCATCAGGATCCAGCACAGGGCATTGGGCTCGTAGCGAATGTCCCAGTGGTTGGACTGTAGCCGCCAACTGATGTCGATATCCTCGGTGATCATGTTCAGATCCCAATAGCCGACTTTTTGCAGGGCCGCTTTGCGAAAGGCGGCCACAACGCCGGATACTGTGAAGACGCGCCCATAGATTCTCTGGGCTCGCTTGATCATCCCAATAATCGAGGAGAATTCTCCGACCTGGATTTTTCCGAGCAGGGAGCTTCGATTGCGAATCCGCGGGTTGCCGGTCACCGCGCCCACCCGTGGACCATCGTTGAAGTGACGGACAATCCAGCGGGTCGCGTGTTTGTCCAGCAAGGCATCTCCGTCCAGGCAGATCAGTATTTCGTGGCGCGAGGCCAGGGCACCCATGCGCAGGCCCATGGCCTTGCCCTGGTTTTGATCGAAGTGGATAACTCGCACCCGGGGCTCCGCGGCAGCGATCTCGTCGAGAATTTCCCCGGTGCTATCCTCGCTGCAATCGTTGATGGCAATGATCTCGAACTCGGGATAATCCTGCTCAAGCAGGGCCTGGATCGTTTCCCGGGCGTTATCACCCTCGTTATGGCAGGGCACCAGGTAGGTCACCGGTGGGGTTAGCTTCAATTCCGGAGGATTATCGTAACGACGGTGATCTGAATTTTCCCGGTAATAGAAGTAGTACACGGCACCGATCATCCAGACGTAGGTCATGAACAACGGGTAATAGAAAGCGAATTCCAGCAGGCCATTGACCACGCTTTCGATGCTCATGGTTGGCTCCTTGCTGGATACTCAGCCACAGATATTCCCTGGCGCAGCTCTGCCTGTTCCGGGTGATCCCTCAGGAAATCGTCCGGGTAATAGGCCAGGTTTCTGATGCCCAGTGATTGCAGCAAGCGGAAGGTGTTTTTCAATTCCGGCGAGGGCACCTGGCGTTTGTTTCGCCAGTCCACAGTCTGGAGTTGGAAAATCGTTCTTGATGCGTCGGCGCCGTGAGCCAGTGCCCGTTCTGCCAATTTCCGGTAGTAGTGTTGGGCCTCTGCTGGATTGTCTATGTTTTCCAGGTAGGGCATCGCCATCACCGTGACGAAATCATAGTGGGTGAGGAACCGGGCGTAGTCCTGGGCTAGCAGGCGGGGTCCATCGGTTCCAGTCAGCGCAGGGGAAAACATGTTTCGCGAGGTTTTCATACCGGCCTGGTAGTCGTGGACGACACTGGCCAGTTCATCGGTAAATTCCAACAGGGTGAGGGTTTTCAGAACGGCCCAGCGTTGGGCGACCCGGGGGTTGGTTTTCAGTTTCAGCAGCTCGGGGGTTTCGCCGTACAGGTCCTGGTAAGCCTTGATGGCGTAGGGACTCGCGTCTTCCAGTTCGTTCATTCGGCCGTCATCGTGAAAATGCAGACCATCAAAACGGGCCTGGCGGGCCAGGTCTTCATAGATGCCGGCGATGACCGCCCTGGCGTGGGGATTGAACGGGGAAAGCCGGGGTTCTGCAGCAGGGTCGAGGGTCTCACCCGTGGGGCCTGCCTGCAGCACTCGCCAGTCAGGATCGATGGTATCCCCGACGAAACTCAGGATAGGCATCCAGGCGTACACACGCACGCCGGCCCGGGTTTTGAGTTGCCATGCTGCCCGGTTAAACAGGTCCGAGCGAACTGGCAAATAACGATTGGGGAAGTAAAGTGCTTCGGCGCCACCATCACCGTCCAGGTCCGAGAATGCCTGGAGGAAGACATGGCTGATTTGTAACTGATGAATACGTTCTACCAGGACGCCCAGGTTGCGTTCCTGCTGTGCCGGGTCCGGATCGTAAACGTAGTCCAGGTCAACCTGGGCCGCCCGAACCAGTGGTTGGGCAGGCGGTCTTAACAGGGTGGTTGCAAGTTCCCGGATACCCGGATTGTTGTTGATCAGGTGTCGGTGCAGGACGGTGCTGCCGGGCTGGTTGCCAAAATTAGGCTCCAGGGTCAGCGACCAGGGCATGCCACTTTGGCGGGCCAGCTTCACGGTGATCTTGTTGTGGGCGCCATAGGGCCAGGTCATTATCCTGGGGGCGCGACCGGTGTGACTGGCGATGATTTTCGAGCTGCTCTGCAGGTCGGTGAGAATTCGTTTTGTATAGTCTTCCCGGCTCTCATATCTACCGTCGCTGTAGGCCAGGGAAATCGCGGCAGGCTGGGTGTTGCCCTGGGGGTTGGCCATAATTCCCTGGTGCATGGCATGGCTGTGGGAGGCGAACTCCACCAGGCCCGAGTCCTGCATTTCCCGGATTTGTTCCCAGCTCAGGAATGCAGATCGATTTCGCGCTTGTCCGGCGTAGTCGACAGTCTTTTCGCCTTCTACCCAATCGGTGACCAGGCTTGATACCGCCGGGTAGTTGAACAGCTTGAGCAGCGGGTAGACATGGGTGTACATGCTGAGCAGTCCGTCGTCGAAGCTCAGTAGCACTGGATTGGCTGGCAAGGCGTCTCCAGCGTTCTCCGCAGCAATTACCTGGTCCATGCTTACCGGGTGGAAATCGTTGTCCCGAAGCCAGCGAAAGTGCTCGACCAGGGCGCCGGTGGTGACAGCCATGCTGTCAGGACCCTGTTCGTCTGTGACATCGTGATAGGTCAATATATGCAGGGGGCCAGACTGGGCTAGTGCCAGTCCGGTTGATAGCAGCATCAGGATGCCAAGAAGGTAGCGCGTTATCACAGGCGTCCCTCCAGTCCCAGCAGCAATGTATTGCTGGTCTCCATACCGCCGTCATAGGCATGTCGACCGCGCCGGGCACCCAGGCTAAGCGACCAGCTGTCGTTGAAACGCATACCGAATTCGTATTCCAGGCTCCATAGGGAATTGCTTCCGTAGGACTCCTGGTAATAGTTGCCGAACCGGGGGTGCAGTCGATGGTACAGACCGCGATCAGCGCCCCTGAAAACGATCCAGCGCATGTCCGCGCCCACTATCAGGGAGCGATCGCTGGAAGGGTTGTAGTAACTTGCCAGGTCTTCAGTGTTGCTGGAAAAGTATGCCGATGCGGTGCCGTCAAGCTTGAACCAGGTCTTGTTCACCGCTCTTTGTCGGCCATAGAGCGATAGGCCGCGGCGTCGATTGCCGTCATCGAAGCTGGCCAGGGTAAGAGCGCTTCCCAGGGAAAGGGATTCGTTGGGGTTGTACCTGGCTCGAAGCGCCAACTGGTCGCTGCTCACGCCATTGAGATCTGCCCGTAAAGGCGTCTCATAGCTGTTCAGTTCGGCCCCGGCCCCCACTGTCCACAGGTCGGAGACATGCCAGTTCAGCTCGGCATGCAATCCGGCATCTCCGCCCCAGCGCCGGGCGCTGACTTCACCGCGAGCATCCCAGCCCGGCCGCCTGTATTCGGCCCCGGCGGCGATGCGCGAGCGCTCGCCATCCCCCTCGGGGAATTCCGCAAAGCTGTCGAAGGTGTGGGCGTAAAAGCGGAACCAGTCATATTTTGGTGGCGTGTACCACCATCCCTGCAGGGTGTATTGCTGACTGCCGAAGGTGTCGCCTGTGCTGTCGCCGGTAGAGGCTTCGACGACCAACTGGCTTTTTTCGTGCAGCTGCCATGTCCGGGCAAGCTGTGTCACCGGTCGGCTTTCCGGATAGTCCTTCTGGAGATCGCGAATCGCCACCTCCGCTGCCGGATAATCCTGTCTGGCAAGTTGTGCACGGGACCAGCCGGCGCGAGCCCCCAGGTGCTCCGGGTACATGGTTAGAATTTGCTGATACTGGGCCAGTGCCTTGTCTGGCCATCCCCGCCACAGATATATGGAGGCCAATTCCTGCCTGGCATCCACGTTGTTGGGGGCCTCGCGGGTTATCGCCTCCAGTTCCGCCTGGGCCAGTTCCAGCTGGTCGGCGTAGGAGCGTGCAAGGATCGAACGCAGACGGGCGTTCATGTAGAGGTCGCTCGCCCGGTCGATACCTCCGGGGCCGGAGGCCTGTCTGGCCTGGATGGCGTCTGCGTAGGCGATTGCCCGGTCCAGCTGCCCGGTGTCCAGCAGTGCGTAAAAGTACTCTTCCTGGTAATCCAGGTTGTCCGGCTCCGAGGCAAGACAGTCAGTCAGCAGCAGCAAAGCAGTTTCCGCCTGCCCATTGGTCAGGTAGGCCCGGGCGGCGGCAAAGCGAATGTTGTTTTCCGGCTGAATTCCTTCGGCGGCTAACACCTCGTATTCGGCTACAGCTTCCGCGGCGTGCCCTGCGTCGACCAGGGCAACCAGTCGGTCGGTACGCAGGCGCCGGTAGAGCGGCGTGTCTGGCGGGACGCTGGCGATGTGGCTATCCAGCATGGCCAGGGCTTGCTCGCTTTTCTCTGATTCGCTGCCGGGTGCGGAGTAAGTGCGTGCGGCACTTCGAATCGACAGGGCAAGCTGGTCGCCCTCCAGATTCTCCATTTCCTGCTGGCTGAGAATGCCGGGGTGCTGGCGAGCCAATTCCAGGGCGTACTCGGGAAGCATCATTTCGCCTAGCAGCAGGGCTTTTTCCCGCAGTATCTCCGGGGAGGCTGGCTCAAGCTCTAGCAAGGCATCGTATACCGCCAGCCGCTGCACTGTTTTACCCTGGTTCTTGAGTATGTAGGCGCGAACCTTGAGAACGGGTGCCGAGTTTTGCTGTGGCTCGGGGAGGACCGCCAATGTCGTAATGGCTTCATCGAAACGCCGGCCGTCCGCCAGGGACATGGCCATGCCCAGCCTGGCGTCAAGGTTGTCAGGTTGTCTGGCCAGGGCTCCCTGATACCAGCGGACGGCGTTATCAAATTCTTTCAGATTGCGGTAAGCCTTGGCGACCGCGGTGATTACCTGTATCGGATCGCCAGTCAGGTCCAACTGGGAGGCGTTATCCACGACCTGTTGATCCAGGTTCGCCCAGGCAAAGACCAGGGTTTCGTCTATCAGAAGCGTCCTGGCGTCGGGATATTGCAGGCGCAGTCGGTGCAGCTGGTCAAGAGCCTGGCTGAACTGTCCCGATCGGGCTGCAAGAATCGCCGATTCATGTTCTTGCTCAAAGGCCGTTGGCTGGCTGGCCATGGCGGGGGAGCAGAGACACAACAGTCCCAGCAAACCGGCAGCCAGATGCACGGTTATCTTGTGCCGAAGCGTCCGGGAGGGTGCAGAATTCATGGCGCAAAAGGAGGCCTTTCTGCCGACCCAGGGCTCATTGGGGGGGGTATTATTCATGTGATTTTAGAGAATCAAAATTCGCCTGGCTGCCAGCTAGCGCGAAAATTAACATGTATTAAGGCCAAAAAACCCCGACCCGAGTCACAGTCCGGTGATTTTTTTAGAGTTTTTTGTGTTTTTGGCGCCCGTAGGAGCCTGGTTTGTTGAGGCGAAAACGATGGTTTTTCGACCTGCCTAGGTACCCGTCCCTATGGTCCGGTATGATCCATCCACATATCATTCCGGGTTTGAAAATCCGGCTCACCTTTTGTTTAGAGGTTTTTATGAAACGTCTTGCTGTTGTCTCAACCTGTTTCCTTGCCCTGGCAGTAGTCCTGTCGGCATGTGCGACGCGCCAGGAAGACCCCTACCTCTGGCTCGAAGAGGTCGAGGGCGACAAGAGTCTTGACTGGGTCGAAACGGAAAATGCCCGCAGCAAGGTGATCCTGGAAGGTCAGCCCGAATTCCAGGCTATGTACCAGGAAGCCCGTGAGGTTTTGAATTCCAGCGAGCGGATTCCGCTGGTTAGTATTCACGGCGAGTACGTCTACAACCATTGGCAGGACAGTGAGCACGTACGCGGCCTGTGGCGCAGGGCCAGCCTGGCCGGCTTCGGTGCGGGGGAACCTCGGTGGGAGGTCTTGCTGGATATTGACGCCCTGGCCGAGAGCGAAGGGGAGAACTGGATTCTCTCGGGCGCCTATCCCTGCCTGGCCCCGGAGTACAAGCTGTGCATGATTGCCCTGTCACGGGGAGGCAAGGACGCAACGGTTTACCGGGAATTTTCGGTTGAAGACAAGGCGTTTGTGGACGGGGGCTTCGAGCTGCCCGAGGCCAAGAGCCGCCTGGCCTGGGAAGATGAAAACACCTTGCTGGTGGCCACTGACTGGGGTCCCGGAAGCATGACCGAGTCGGGTTATCCGCGAATCATCAAGCGTTGGACCCGGGGTAGCGAACTGACCGCTTCCAGCGAAATATATGCCAACAAGGTGACCGACGCGCTGCCTGCCTCGGTTACCGTGATGCGTGATGGTGATGCGCGTTACACCATGATCCATCGCTACATCACGTTTTTTGAGTCGGAGCACTTCCTGCTGGAGAAACAGGGTCTGCGCCAGGTTCCCCTGCCGTTGCACTCAAACGTCGCCGGCATGCTCCAGGGGCAGATCGTGGTGCGGGTAGACGAAGACTGGGCCCATGACGGCAAGGTGTTCACCCAGGGCTCGGTTGTCGCCATCGATCCGGCCGACTTCTCGACCGAATTGGTATACCAGCCCGCCAAGGGTGAGGCGGTCAGCGAGGTGCTGTTGGGTGAGAAGATGGTTCACCTGCAGGTCCTGGACAATGTAATCGGACGAGCAAGGCAGGCGATTAAGGAAGGCAGCGAGTGGAGGGTTCGTACCCTGGCGCTTCCTGATAACGGTGTGGTGAACCTGGTGTCTGTCAGCGGTGATGATGACAGCCTGCTGGTGAGTTTCGAGAGCCTGACGGTTCCCGACAGTCTTTACCTGGCACGCCCTGATGGCAGTCTGAATCAGGCTTATTCCCTGCCGGCGTTCTACGATGCCTCTGAGGTAGAGGTTTTCCAGCGATTTGCGATCAGCAAGGATGGAACACGCGTCCCGTACTTCGTCATGGGCCGCAAGGACGCGCTGGCCAAGGGAAATGCCCCCACCATCCAGTATGGTTATGGCGGTTTCCTGATTCCAATCCTGCCCGAATACTATGACGAAAATGCACGTCCCCAGCACGGCGCCCTGGCCGGTCGCATGTGGGTGGCCAGGGGCGGTGTGCTGGTGCTGTCCAACATCCGTGGTGGCGGCGAATACGGTCCGGCCTGGCACCAGGCGGCCCTGAAGGAGAATCGGCACCTGGCCTACGAGGATTTCTTCGCCATTGGCGAAGCCCTGGTGGAGACAGGCGTGACCACACCCGAAAAACTTGGCGCCATTGGTCGCTCCAACGGTGGCTTGCTGATGGGCGCGGTGCTGACCCAGCGCCCGGACCTGTACGCAGCCATTGACTGCGGCGTGCCCCTGCTGGATATGTTGCGTTATCACCTGCTACTGGCCGGTGCCAGCTGGATGGGGGAGTATGGCAATCCGGATGTGCCTGCCGAGCGTGCTTACCTTGAGACCTATTCTCCTTACCAGGCCCTCAAGCCAGGCGTGAAATATCCCGAGGTGTTGTTCTATACCTCCACCAAGGACGACCGGGTGCATCCAGGGCATGCCAGGAAAATGGCCGCCAGGATGCGTGAGTACGGCAACAGCTTTCTGATGTACGAAAACACAGAAGGTGGCCATGGCGGTGCGGCAAACCAGGATCAACTGGCTTACCGTGCAGCGCTGGAATACGCCTATTTCAGCTTGAAATTGATGAAGTGAGATTTCGGCCACTGGAAGTGGGCGGACAGGATTTGCAGTATTGAATTACCCCGGAAACCCGGCCCCTGGGTGGCCGGCAGACGGGCCCGATGGAACGGAGAGAGTACGTGCATTATCGATTTTGGATAAAGGCCAGCCTGGTATTCGCGCTTGCCTTGATGTGGATATCACCGGCTGTCCAGGCCGCACCCTACCGCTACCAGACCACCGAAAAAGTGGTCGTAGTGGGTGATTCTCATGGTGCCTTTGACAGTTATTCGGCGCTGCTGGCCGAGGCCGGGCTGATTGATGAGCAGCTGCAATGGTCCGGTGGGAAGGCACGCCTGGTGAGCCTGGGGGACTTCCTGGATCGCGGTGCGGATTCACGCAAGATTATGGACCTGCTGATGCGTTTGCAGAAAGAGGCAGGCAAGAGCGGCGGAAAGGTGCATGTGTTGCTGGGTAACCATGAACTCATGAATCTGACCGGCGATTTGCGCAATGTCAGCGAGCAGGAATTTCTTTCCTACCAGGACCTGGAAGATCCGGAAGAGCGCTTGGCTGTCCGTGAGCACTTTGACCTGTATCCCGAGGAGCATCGGGACTCGAGTTTTGACCAGCTATATCCCCCGGGTTTCTTCGGTCACCGCAAGGCCTTCTCCCGTGACGGGAAGTACGGGCGGTGGTTGCGCACGCTCCCGTTCGTGATTGTCATCAATGACCAGGCCTTCACCCATGGCGGCCTGCCCAGGTTGGTGGCGGAGCAGGGGCTGGAAGGCACTAATCGATCCATGGCCGACTCGATTGCCCAGTACGACGAGTTGTGGGCCGTGGTCAGCAAGGACATCGGCCTGGTGTTGCCCGCGACATTCAGGCAGCGTCCGCGCCTGTCTGCCGCGTCCACCTTGCCGGAGGCTGAAAAATTCAGGCAGCTTTACTGGAAGCCACTGTTTTCTCCAGAGGGTCCATTGTGGGCACGTGAGGACAGTATGTGCTTGCCCGTCACGGTGGAGGATACCCTGGACGCGTCTCTTGCGGTCCTGGGTGCCAGGCAACTGGTTGTCGGGCATACAGTCACCTTTAACAAGCGCGTTTCCAGCCGAATGGACGGCAAGGTCATTATGATCGATACGGGAATGCTAAACAGTGTTTATACCGGGGGCATTGCTTCGGCGCTGGTGGTGGAGAATGGCAAGAGTTCGGCCTTCTACCTTGGGCAGGGCGGGGGACACGAGATATTGCCCTTGCCCAGGCAGGTGGGCTCCAGGCCTGCTTCAATGAGTGATGACGAACTCGAGGTGTTTCTTCGTGAAGCGGAGATCGTGCTCGTCGAAGACCTGGGTAGGGGGATTACCAAGCCAAAACGTGTGGTCCTTGAGCGGGACGGTATCCAGGTGTGGGCGATCTTCAAGGACGTGAGATATAAAGAACAACGAATGGGTATCACCATCGTTGAATTCGCTGATCACTGGCACAACGAAGTCGCCGCCTACAAGTTGGATCGACTCATGGGCCTGGAAGCGGTTCCGGTCACCGTGGAGCGTGAGGTGGGAGGCAGGCGAGGCTCATTGCAGTTTTGGGTTCACGGGCTGGTGAACTGGAGAACGGTCTCCGAGGCGGGCAAGGTGCCGGGAAACTGGTGCGAAATGCGTCCCCAGTACCAGGTTCTGAAGGTATTCGATGCCCTGGTTCACAACCTGGACCGGACCCAGGAGAACCTGGCATTTGAGAAGTCTGACTGGAAATTGATCCTGATCGATCATTCCCGAACCTTTGCAGCAAGGCCAAAAATTCTTGATAAAATCGAGTCCGAGTTCCTGGTGGTGACTCCTGCTATGGCGAAACGTCTTGAAGCGCTCACAGAGGATTCGGTACTGGCCGCCACAGAGCCTTACCTGAATCTGGGCCAGGTGCGCGCTCTCATGACCAGGCGAGATATTCTTTTGCGCGACTACCGCGGCGAGAGACCGGGATCAGTTGTTCCGGAAACTTCCCACGTCGACTGACCTGCTTCTTTCGTCTAGGAGCCCGATTGCGGTGCGGCCTGAAATTCCGGGCGCGCCGCTTTTCGGGCGTATCCCCTGCCGGCGGATATGGCTATGGCCACCATAAGGAAGGCCAGCAGCATATCGAAGACCAGGAACTCGCGATGTCCCCAGTCGAGCAAGTTTGCCCCCACGTACACGGTCGCCGCAGCCACCAGGTCCCCGCATCGGAAGAAGAACGTATCGATGGCGGTCTTGGCCTCGTATTTGGCTTCCCTGCTTGCGGGGAGCAACAGGGCATTTCTGCAGGTGTTGAGCAGTGAATAGTCCAGGCTCTTGATCGCAATGACGCCCCATTTCATTACTATCAGCACCGGTATTGCGGTCATGCCCAGGAAGGAAATCGCGAAAATCAACGGCGGTATGGTAACAGCGACCTTTACCCCAAAAAAAATGATGATTCGGGAAACGAGAAACAGTTGAATGGTGCTGCTGAGGATTGTTATCCAGGAAAAAAGATCGCCCATGAAGGCCGCGATCATGGCCTGTCGCTCGCCTTCGGGAAGCGTCAGGGAAAGCTGAACGACGTAATCTGACATTACGTACTCGCCGGTGGTGGTGATCCAATTGAGCATCACTACCAGGGCGGCCAGGGTCAGCAGGTACCTGTCCTGGAATACCAGTCCGAGACCGCCCAGGGCTTTGGTAACAGGACTTGGTCCGCGGCTGATGTGTTTGGCCCGGGCGCTGGCAGGCACAGCATGTCCGGCGAGTCGGCTCAGGGGCAATGAAGCAAGGAACAGGCCGGCTGACAACATCATGAGGCCGCCGGCCCCAAGCCAGG
>JAOTSW010000230.1 GCA_029864735.1 Chromatiales bacterium
GTGCGCGAAAGTGGCGGAGAGTCCTGGGTGAGCAAGCCTGCCGTCCCGATGCGGGGCCGGAAGTGGTATTACAGGCCCTGGAAGCGATGTCTGCCTAAAAATTAGGGACAGGCACCTATTAAAAATAGGTGCCTGTCCCCAATAAAAAGGGTTGTCGGTCAGGCCTATTGGCTTTCCGGGGTTTCTTCCACCGGCAGGCGACCGAAATCACCTTCCACGTTCGCGGCGAACCAGGTCAGTGCGGTGTAGATGGCCACGTTCTGGTCCAGGTCGTCCCTGTTTACCTTGTCCAGCGTGTCGTTGGCGGTGTGGTGGATGTCGAAGTATTCGGTGCCGTCTTGCCGCGGAGCGAGCACGGGCATGCCCGCCTTGAGCAGGGGACTGATGTCGGCGCCGCCGCCGGAGTCGTTGCTGCCGGGTTCCACGCCCAGGTCGGCCAGCATGTTCTGCATGGCTTCGACCTTGTACAGGGCCTCGGGAGCCACCCGGGAGGCAAGTTGCCAGACTTTTCCGGCGCCAAAGTCCCCTTCCATTCCAAGGATATGTTTTTCGACCTCTGCCAGGCGAGCATATTCCGTGGCGCCGCTCAGGCCGAATTCCTCATTGGCGAACAGCACCACGCGAATGGTCCGTTTCGGGCGTTTGCCTGACAGCAGAATCTGCCGGGCGGCTTCCATGGTGATGGCCACGCCGGCGCCGTCATCGATGGCGCCCGTGCCCAGGTCCCAGGAATCCAGGTGCCCACCGATGATGACGATCTCCTCCGGCAGATCACTGCCCGGGATTTCGCCGATCACGTTGGCCGACCGGGCCGGGTCCAGGTGACGGGCGCTCAGGTTGATGCGCAGTGAGACCGGTTGCCCCTGGCTCAGCTGGTATTCCAGGATGTCTGAATCGGGGTTGGACAGGGCAACGGCAGGAATGCGGGGCTGAGCCAGGTCATATCGCATGGCGCCGGTATGGCCCAGGCGGTTGTTGTCGGTTCCTACCGAGCGAATAACCAGGGCCCGGGCGCCCAGGCTGGCGGCAACGGATGCGCCGCTGCTGCGTTTTGCCACGGCCGGGCCGTAGCCGGAGCCGTCTTTATGTCGCTCCATGCGTCCGGGCAGAAAGACTATGGTGCCTTCGACCTGTGAGGCGGGCAGTTTGGCCAGTTCCTCCAGGTTCTGGACCATCAGAACAGGCGCTTCGATGCCTTCTTCGCCCGTGCCCACGCTGCCTCCCAGGGCTACCGCGACCAGCGACTGCGGGTGAGGGTTGGTGATCTGCACGCTTAGTTGTCCGCGTTCCCAGTGGGGTACGGTGACATCCTGGGCACGCACATTCTCAAATCCCAGGTCCTGCATCTTGAGCATGGCCCAGGCTACCGCTGCCTGGTCGCCTGGCGAGCCGGCCAGGCGTGGACCCACTTCCTGGGTCAGGCTCTCCAGGATTTCCCATGCGTTTGAGTTTTGCATGGCAATGTTTCGCAGGCTCACGGATTGTTTTACAAGATCGGCGTCCACGCTGGCGGTGTCCTGGGCGTGAAGGGCGATCGCGGGCAGAAAAAGCAGCGCGATGGCTGGTAAAAGACGTGACATGAGTGCTGAACCTGGCTGGGGAATGAGAAAATTCGCGTCGCGTAAACTAACAAAAAACCGACTGGCAGATTGTAGGCCAGTAATCCGTCTCTGTCAGGTGCCTTTTAACCTTGATAGCCCCTTCAGCGAATAGTGTTTTGCAGTACAATCGGTCCTTTTCCTCGGAACGAAACTCATGGCGAAGTACAAAAAGGGCAAGGGCAAGTTGCAGGGACCGAGCATGGCCCAGAAAGCGGATCGCCATATTCTCTACGAGGCCTCGGTGCAGGCAGTGGATCACGAGGTGGAATTCCTCAGTGATACCTACTTTGCTTTGCGGGGCAGGCGTCCCCGAAGCCTGCGGGAAGATTTCTGCGGTACCACCAATGCGGCGTGTGAGTGGGTGCGGGAGCACAAGGACAACCGGGCGATTTGTGTGGACCTGGACCCGGAAGTGCTGGACTGGGGTCGGACCCATCACATCGCCAGGCTTGATTCCGACCAGAGGAAACGCCTGAAGGTGATCCAGGGCAATGTGCTGGAAGTGAAGACGCCTCCTGTTGACCTGGTTGTGGCGTTCAATTTCAGCTACTGGATTTTCAAGACCCGCGAGGTGCTCAGAAGCTATTTCCGCCAGGCTCACAAGGCCCTCAAGGACGATGGCATCTTTTGCCTGGATATTTACGGGGGCCCCGAAGCCCACGAGGAGCGCGAAGAAGAGACTGAATATGACGATTTCACCTATGTCTGGGACCAGTCACGGGTAGATCCGGTCACCGGGCGGAGCCTTTGCTACATCCATTTCAAGTTCCCCGACAAGTCGGAGATGAAGGAAGCCTTTACCTATGACTGGCGGCTGTGGAGCATCCCCGAGGTTCGTGAATTGTTGTCTGAGGCGGGTTTTTCCAAGAGCACGGTGTACTGGCAGGGCACCGACGAGGATGGCGATGCGGATGATGTGTTTGAGCCGGTGGAAGAAGGTGATGCGGATCCGGCCTGGATCGCCTATATCGTTGCCGAGCGCTAGCCTGACCGCTACGAAGGTCGTAGGTTTCAGGCTTGTTTGTCGGGTGAAAGGCTTGTAAGTATTGCTCCTATGTTGCTGAACTGCCGGGGGGCTTTATAATGCCCTGAGCAGGAAATACACCCTGGCCCTGTGGCCGCAATGCAATTGTCCAAGAGCATCATGGTAAAAGAAATCGAGCTTGCTATTTTGTTTGCCGACGTGGTTGGCAGTACCCAGTTGTATGAGTCCCTGGGTGACGAGCGTGCTCGTGAAACCGTCAGTCTGTGCATAGATGTCATGCGCAAGGCCACCGAGACGAACCATGGCACGGTTATCAAGACCATGGGTGACGAGGTCATGGCGACTTTTCCCACGCCTGACGACGCCCTCAATGCCGGAGCACTGATGCTGCGGAGGATTGAGGAAAGTTCCGAACTGATGGTCGGCGGCGACCAGGTAAAGATCCGTATCGGGTGTCATTATGGCCCCGTGGTACTGGAGAACCGGGACATTTTCGGTTCAGCCGTTCATATGGCCAATCGCATGACCAGCCAGGCCAAGGGTGGTCAAATTCTCACGACGTCCGTAACCGTAAACCGGCTTAGTCCGGAATGGCGGACGGCGGTGCGCCAGATTGATGTCGCCCACCTGCGTGGCCGGTCTGATGAAATGGCGCTGTTTGAAGTGCTTTGGCAGTCCGAAGACGTGACCAGCATGCTACCGAGCCTGAAGCTTGAGACGATGCAGCCTGGAGCCAGCAACCGACTGATTCTGACCTATGATGGCAAGGAATTCGTCATGGATGAAACCAACGACGGCCTGACCATGGGCAGGGCTGATGGCAACGGGCTGGTGGTCAAGGGCAGCCTGATTTCGCGGCAACACGCGCGTATTGAATTACGAAAGAGCAATTTCGTTCTGATCGATCAGAGTACCAATGGTACCTTCGTCGCCATCGATGGAGAGCCCGAGGAGCATTTCGTCAGAAGGGATTCGATGCAGCTGCATGGCTCTGGCACCATCAGCCTGGGCAAGAAAGTCGAAGCGGCCAATG
>JAOTSW010000077.1 GCA_029864735.1 Chromatiales bacterium
GTGGTTGGGCGAATACTTGCCCGATGTGGAAAGGGTGGCTGTCAGCAGCAATGCCGAGGGTGCCCGTCGGGCTCGTGACGAGCAGGGCACGGCGGCGATTGCCGGGGGCACGGCGGCTGACGTGTACGATTTGAAGATATTGGTTAGCAATATCGAAGATCGTCCTGATAACACCACCCGGTTCCTGGTGATCGGCCGAGATCTGCTGGCATCCAGCGGTGATGACAAGACCTCGGTGCTGATATCAGCTGCCGATACAGACAGCCCCGGCGCCCTTTACCGACTGCTTGAGCCGCTTGCCCGGCACGGTATAAGTATGACTCGAATTGAATCCCGGCCATCACAGCGTAAGAAGTGGCATTACGTGTTTTTCATGGACCTTGACGGTCACGCCTCCGACCCAGCGTTGAGCCAGGCCTTGGCGGAACTGGAAGAGCAGGCCTCATTATTCAGGATTCTTGGCTCCTATCCCAAGGCGGTTATGTAGATCCTATGGTGGATGAACAAAAGCCTTTTGTTGGGAACCGCGGCGGTATGGAGAGTTATCTTGTGGAGCCTGGTGGCAGCCTGGCAGGGGAGATTATCGTGCCTGGCGACAAGTCCATCTCTCATCGATCGCTGATGTTTGGCGCGATCGCTGATGGCATCACCGAGATTGACGGATTGCTGGCCAGTGAGGATTGTCTCGCCACGGCCGCGGCCCTGACCGCGATGGGTGCAAAAATCGAGGCTCCCGAGATGGCTGGAGACTGCTGGCGTGTGCATGGAGTGGGACTCAGGGGGCTAAAACGGCCTCCGGGGAATCTCGACCTGGGTAATTCGGGCACTTCAATGAGGTTGCTAACCGGATTACTCTGCGCCCAGAGCTTTTCTTCGACACTGGTTGGCGATAGTTCGCTGATGGCACGGCCTATGGAGCGGGTCGCCGTTCCCTTGCGCCTGATGGGCGCTCGCATCAAGACCAGCGATGGTCGACCACCGGTGATGATCGAGCGATGCCAGGGGCTTACGGGAATCGATTACCAGGCACCTGTGGCAAGTGCCCAGGTTAAGTCGGCCATTTTGCTGGCTGGATTGTATGCAAAGGGTGTCACCCGGGTTACCGAGCCGGGTGTCAGTCGTGACCATACCGAGAGGATGTTGGCGAGTTTCGGAGTTCCGGTTATCAGGAAGGGGATGACCGTGGAGATTGAGGCGCCCGCCGCGCTGCGAGCGCATCGGATATCTGTTCCTGGAGACCTTTCATCCGCGGCATTTTTCATTGTTGGGGCCTGCCTGGCCAGCAATAAGGGCGTAACTCTGAGAAACGTGGGGGTTAATACGACCCGTACAGGGGTTATAGAGATCCTGAGAAAGATGGGCGCAAAAATTGATGTGGCGACCGCGCCCACCGCCAAAGGCGGTGAGCCGATTGCCGACATTCGGGTAGCGAGAAGCAGGCTCAAGGGGATTGATATTGATGCCTCAGACGTAGCCCTGGCCATTGACGAGTTTCCAGTGCTGATGGTGGCCGCCGCCTGCGCTGAGGGCGTTACCCGGGTTTCTGGTGCTGAGGAGTTGCGGGTCAAGGAGAGCGATAGAATTCGCACCGTAGTGGATGGGCTTGTTGCCTTGGGTGCGAAGGTCGATGAAAAGCCCGATGGAATGATTGTCACCGGTGGATCGCTCAAGGGCGGAGTGGTAGACAGTCATGGTGACCACCGCATTGCGATGGCGTTTACCATTGCGGCGCTAATGGCCAGCGGGCCCGTGCGGGTTTTGAATACCCGCAATATCGCCACCTCTTTTCCGGGATTTGCCGATCATGCGACTCGACTGGGGATGGCAATTACCCAGGAGACGCTGTCGTGACCGGATTGCTGCCCCCGGTTATTGCGATTGATGGCCCAAGCGCGTCCGGAAAGGGCGCTATTAGCCGTAGAGTTGCCACGGCGCTGGGTTTCCACTTGCTGGACAGTGGTGCGCTGTACCGAATCGCCGGCTTGATGGCCTCCCGGGAGGGGCTGGATTTGGAAAATGGTCATGAGGTAGCTAAGTTATTGTCCAGGCTGAATATTTCCTTCGAAAGCGAGGGGGGTGGGGAAACCATAATTCGGGTGAATGGTCTCGACGTAACCACCGATGTCCGACGGGAAAGCACGGGGGAACTCGCTTCTCGGGTTGCCGCCCATCCAAAGGTCCGGAGTGCGCTGATTGGATTTCAACGCAGTTTTAGAAAGTCTCCAGGACTGGTAGCCGACGGGCGCGATATGGGGGCGGTCATCTTCCCCGATGCCCAGGTCAAGCTGTTCCTGACGGCAAGTCCCGATGAACGTGCTCGGCGACGCCATAAGCAGTTGAAGGAAAAGGGTATTAATGTTAATCTCGCCGCCCTCTCCGCAGAGATCGCGGAGCGGGACTACAGGGACCGAACACGGTCCGTGTCTCCGCTTCGCCCCGCACCCGATGCCGAAGAGCTGGATACCACGCATCTGAATATTGAGCAGGTAGTTAGCAGGGTGCTGGCATTTGTAGAGAAAAAAATGCCTGGGCTGACTAGTTAGCAGCCTTTTCGCAGTGAATTTATTTGGCTCCAAAAGGATTTTGGTGCTGTTTTGTAATACCCCGTCGAAGCATGGATCTTGAGGCGGTAGTTGGTCGTTGTGACCATGGAAATTAATCACATGTCTGAATCTTTTGCACAATTATTTGAAGAAAGCTTTGCTAGTAAACAGTTCAAGGCTGGCGCCATCATTAGCGCCGAAGTTGTCACCATCAGCTCTGACGTCGTTATTGTTAACGCGGGACTGAAAAGTGAGGCTGTTATCCCCACCGCGCAGTTCCTTAATGAACAGGGCGAGTTGGAAATAGAGGTAGGCGATCAGGTAGAAGTTGCCCTGGAGAGTCTCGAAGACGGTTTTGGTGAGACCAAGCTGTCCCGCGAGAAAGCCAAGCGTGCTCGTACCTGGACTGTTCTTGAAGAGGCCTTTGAAAAAGGCGAGATCGTCAAGGGTATTATCACTGGTCGCGTCAAGGGTGGTTTTACTGTTGAGCTTGGTGATGTCCGAGCCTTCCTTCCCGGATCGTTGGTGGATGTTCGCCCCGTGCGTGATCCCGCTTACCTGGAAGGTAAAGAGCTGGAATTTAAGGTCATCAAGCTTGACCAGCGTCGTAACAACGTTGTGGTTTCTCGACGCGCAGTTGTGGAAGAAGAATACAGCGCAGAGCGCGATGAGCTCCTCAAGAACCTGCAGGAAGGCAGTGTTCTCAAGGGCATTGTCAAGAACCTCACCGACTATGGCGCCTTCGTAGACATGGGCGGTATAGACGGTTTGCTGCATATCACTGATATGGCCTGGAAGCGCGTCAAGCATCCGTCCGACGTAGTGAACGTTGGTGACGAGATAGACGTCAAGGTTCTGAAGTTCGACCGTGAGCGTAATCGTGTATCCCTGGGTATGAAGCAGTTGGGTGAAGATCCGTGGCGCGCCATTGGCCGTCGCTACCCCGCCAACACACGGCTATTTGGTACGGTGACCAATATTGCTGATTACGGTTGCTTCGTGGAAATCGAAGACGGTGTGGAAGGTCTGGTTCACGTCTCTGAGATGGATTGGAGCAACAAGAACGTCAGCCCTGCCAAGGTCGTGAACATTGGTGACGAGGTTGAGGTGATGGTGCTGGATATCGACGAAGATCGTCGTCGTATCTCACTGGGCATCAAGCAGTGCCAGGCTAACCCCTGGGCCGAGTTCTCCTCCAGGTTCAATCGTAACGACAAGGTCAAGGGTCAGATTAAGTCGATTACCGATTTCGGAATCTTCATTGGTCTGGAAGGTGGTATTGACGGCCTGGTTCACCTTTCTGACATTTCCTGGGACTTGCCGGGCGAAGAAGCCGTTCGTAACTTCTCCAAGGGCGACGAAGTGGAAGCCGTTGTGTTAGCCATCGACCCCGAAAGAGAGCGCATTTCCCTGGGTATGAAGCAAATGGACAAGGATCCTGTTTCTGCTTACATGGCCGATCACCCCAAGGGCTGCATCGTTACCGGTGAAGTTCTGGAAGTTGATGCCCGCGGTGCGGTAATCGACCTGGGTGATGGAATCACCGGACAGTTGCGGGCCTCTGAATTGGCCCGCGATCGGGTAGAAGACGCCCGCGCCGTGCTGAAGGTGGGAGACAAGGTTGAGGCCAAGTTTATGGGTCTGGATCGTAAATCTCGCAACATAACCCTGTCGATTAAAGCCAAGGATGCTCACGAAGAAGCTGAGGCCGTTCAGAGCTACCAGCGTGAAGTATCTACTGGTACCAGTCTGGGCGATCTGCTTAAAGAGAAGATTGCTGGTAAGAATAGCGAGTGATGAATGGTTGTCTGCCCGGCCCCTAGGCCGGGCAGACATAAAGTTTCATGTACTTTGGGCTTGATTCTAAGCCTGATTGTCGATACCGTATGTAAGTGTATGAATAATAATGATCTAACATAAGATCAGGGTGCGGACCCACATGACCAAATCTGAGCTGATAGAAATAATTGCCCAAAAGCAGAAGCACTTGCCCAGCAAGGATGTCGAGTTGGCTGTAAAGCACCTTCTCGAGATCATGAGTGATGCGTTGGCTGAAGGAGAGCGAATAGAGATTCGGGGCTTCGGCAGTTTCTCATTGCATTTCCGTCCCCCGCGGTTGGGAAGAAACCCCAAGACTGGCGAGGCTGTGTCCCTGGCTGGGAAGCATGTGCCTCATTTCAAACCAGGCAAGGATATTCGCGAGCGCGTCAACGCTAATCGCCATCTTCCGATTAAAGCCTGATTTAATTTACCTTTTCTGGTACCTGACGTTGATTCCTGCTGTTTGCGGGTCGCGTCGTGCATTCGTTTGGTGTTAAATACCCTTGACCCTGATGGTGTGGGCGAGAGTGGCCCGCTGGCCACTGGAGGGCTCTGAAAGGGCGTTGCCCTGGGATAACTGAGCCAGGCATTAGATAGAGGGATCAGGAAGAACTGACAATGCTAAAAAACCTTCTGATTGGATTGGTAATAATTGCGGTGGCTGCTCTTGCAGTTCTGTTTGCCTGGTTAAATCCCTCACTGGTCCAGTTGGATTTGGCCTTCGCAAGTTACGAGATCTCAATTGCCATGGCGGTTACCGGCGGGGTTGTGCTGGGATGGCTGTTTGGTCTTGCCTGCGCAGCCTCCTATATTGCGACACTGATACGGCAACGCCGCCGCTTGCGCAAGGCGTTGAAATTGGCAGAAACCGAGGTGAGCAACTTACGCGGGCTGCCGATGCAAGATGCCGGCTGAATCCACGCTTTTACTCGCAACCCTTTTTGTTATCGCCGCTGCGGCGGGCTGGGCATTCGCCCGTTTTTCGGATAACAAACAACGCCAGGCCGATACCGCACAGCTCAGTGCAGACTACTACCGTGGCCTGAATTATCTGCTTAACCAGAAACCGGATGAGGCTCTGGAAGTGTTCATGCGGATGACTGAGCTCGACGATGAGGCAATTGAAACCCACTTGTTGTTGGGCAGCCTGTTTCGCCGCCGGGGGGAGGTAGACAGGGCAATTCGAATTCACCAGAACCTGATTGCCAGGCCCGATTTGACGGGATTGCAGCGCGACCAGGCCTTATATGCCCTGGGAGAGGATTACCTGAAAGCGGGACTGTTCGACAGGGCCGAAGATCTCTATGAACAGCTGGCTGAGTCGGAAACTCATTCGGTGGATGCGCTTGAAGGCCTGGTGAACATCTACGAGCAAGAGAGGGAATGGCTGAGGGCAATCGAGGCCAGGCAACGTCTCGAGAAGTTACTTACGCCCGATGGCAGGGATGTTATCCCGCATTATTACTGCGAACTGGCGCAGGAGGCACTCAAGCGGAAGGCGTTCACCGAGGCCAGGCAGTTCCTTAAGAAGGCTCGTACCGGTCGGAACAGAACGGCTCGGGGCGCGATGATGCGGGGGGATATTGCGCGTGAACTTGGCGACTGCGAACTTGCATTGAAGCTGTATGAGCGAACACTTCAGCAGGACCCTGAGTTGCTTTCGGAAATTCTCCCGAGGGCCCATGGTTGTTTCACAAAGACCGACAAGGAATCCACTGAGCGGTTTTCCAGATTAGTCACAGAGTGGATTACACGCAACGAGGCCATCCGGGATGAATTGGCTTATGCCAGTATCGTGAATGGCTTGGTAGGCGTGCCGGTCATCGATGAGGCTGTGCTTGAATACGTTCGCCAAAGCGACGCATTGGCAGCGCTGTTTTCCGCCGTGGTATCTGATGAAACAATCCAAGATGCTGGTGCGATACACCGTATTCACAAGGCCTTGCATAGAATCGCAAAGCGCAGCTCTCGGTACCGCTGCAGAGATTGCGGATTTTCTGGTGCAAAGCTGTATTGGCAGTGTCCAAGTTGTAAATCCTGGGATACGACTCGACCGATAGGTCACTTCAGGTTCGAAAGTCTTCTTCATCCTGGCGTGGTGACCGGATAGTAGCTATTTCTGGCTAATCGTCCTCCAAAATCAGACTGAACACCGCGATGCCCGTGGGTAGAGTCGGGATTACGCAATCTTGCGTAATTTCCGTTTAAACACCCTGGAGGTAGTCATGAATAGATTCAGGAAGACACTGGCTGCGGTAATCGTGGCCGGCCTTGGTCCCTGCGTGGTTTGGGCAGGTCCTGTAAACATCAATACAGCGGATGCCGAAACCCTGGCAAAAGAGTTGGATGGCATCGGTGCGGCCCGCGCCCAGGCCATTGTGGAATTTCGGGAAAAGCACGGTCCATTTAACTCGGCGGAGGAACTGATGCTGGTTTCTGGAGTGGGCGAAAGGGTCTTTGAGGCGAACCGGGGGAACATACTGATCAAGAGTAAAAGTCCTTCAGAGTAATTCCGGTTGCTGCGTCCAAATGGGGCAGGGGCCGTGATCTCGGCCCCTGCCTATGAGGACTATGGACCTTGGAATATCATGGGTTATGATGAATGCTGATTATTGCTGATTCAAGGCGCTTCCAACGTGAAAAAAATTACCACCGCTGTATTTCCCGTGGCGGGCCGGGGAACCCGTTTTTTGCCTGTAACCAAGGCCTGTCCGAAAGAGATGCTCCCGATAGTGGATAAGCCTCTTGTGCAATACGCCGTGGAAGAGGCTGTTGCGGCGGGTGCCACGAAAATTGTATTTGTGACCGGACGTGCCAAACGAGCGATTGAGGATCATTTTGATAACGATTTTGAGTTGGAGAGGGAATTGGAGGAGCAGGGCAAGGATGACTTGCTCGAATTGTTGCGTGCGACGGTACCCCCGGGCGTAAGTTTCGTTTACGTTCGCCAACCAGCCCCGCTGGGCCTTGGTCACGCCGTTTTGTGTGCGGAATGCGTTGTCGGGGATGAGCCATTTTTCATTCATCTTCCAGATGACTTTATTCATGGTGACGTCCCATGTCTGGAGCAAATGCGGGAAGTCTACGAATCCACCGGGTGCAGCGTGATTGCCACTGAGCAGGTCCCTCGTGAACACACCAAGCGCTACGGCATTGTCGCCCTGGATGATGTGGGGGTAAATCCGGCCCGGATTACCCACATAGTGGAGAAGCCCAACCCAGAAGAGGCGCCTTCTACCCAGGCGGTGGTTGGCCGTTACATTCTTACCCCGGCCATCTTTGACCTGTTGCGAACTACCGGGCGTGGTGCAGGAGGAGAAATTCAGCTAACCGATGCCATCTCGGATTTGCTGGGTAAGGAGTCAGTGTACTCCTACAGTTTCAAGGGCACCCGGTACGACTGTGGCAACAAGCTTGGCTTTCTTCGCGCCACGGTTGAAATTGCCATGGCGCAGCCGGAAATTGGCAGTGACTTCCGGGATATGCTGGGCGAGATTCTTGATAAGAAATAGTCGAATTCAGCGTGCATTTTCATAGAAGCGGGCGGGCTATCCTCGCCCGTTTTTATTTGTGCCAGTGTTTCCTCGGTAGCCGGGTAAACCTCAAAATGAGAGGCTTGACGAACAGTCTTGTGCGACATCCGGGCACCGGTCCGGCTGACTCGTGGTGGGCAATTCCCGACCTTGGCCCAAGCTGCAACTTTGAACAGCCAGGATTTTGGTTAGTTTGACGACAATTCATTCGTTCGCTGAAAGCTCCGGCACGAGAAGTAGGGGAAGTGAGCGGCCAAGGTGACCGGGAATAGAATCTATGGCATCTTGCAGAGCGACCTACAGCAATGTTTCCGGTCAGAGTTTGGATCTGATCTCTGTAAGCGTGGCTGTTCTGGCTGGTTCAAGAAGATAGGGGCCGGGATCCAAAAGGGTGAACGAGGAGCCAATTCATGAAGCAAGACGAACCCACTACCTTGGGGCTTTCATCAAAGACATTCATCGATGCGATGATAATTTTGTCGTTTATTGCTGTTCTTGCGTATTTTTGCGTACGCATCGTAACGCCGTTTTTGCCGGTTCTGTTATGGGGCCTGATGTTGGCGGTAATGATTTATCCACTTCAGCAAAGCTTGGCGAAGAAATTTGGAGGGAGGCAAGGAGGCGCGTCATCGATCCTGGTGGTCTTGGGTATTTTGTTGATTGTTGGGCCTGTAGCGATGTTGGGAACGTCGTTTGCTGAGCATGTTCGAGACTGGGATGCCCGATTCAAAAATAATGATATTACTATCAGTCAACCTGCTCCTGGCGTTGCGGAATGGCCAGTGGTCGGTGAGAAAATACACAGTGTTTGGAGTCAGGCGGCGGCCAACCTGCCTCAATTCCTGGAAGACAACAGGGAGCAAATAGAGCAACTCACTAAAGCAGGCATCGCGAATGCAAAGAATGCCCTGGGAATGATCTTTTTGTTAATAGGCGCATTGATCGTTGCCGGAATTATGATGGCCTGGGGTGAATCCGGTAGTAAGGCAATGCTGCGAGTTATCGATAGGGTAAACGGGCCTGCATCGGGCGCTAAAACCCAGAAGCTTGTGGTGGCCACTATTCGGTCCGTCGCCACCGGAGTACTTGGCGTTGCGGTCATACAGGCTTTACTGTTCGGCATAGGATTTATATTGGCTGGAATACCGGCACCTGGGGTATTTGCGATGATTGTTTTGGTGGTCGGCATCATCCAGTTGCCTGCACTTATTGTGGCCTTGCCGGTAATTGCCTATGTCTGGTTGGTAGGTGACACCTCAACAGCCCTGGCTATTTTCTTTACGATATATTTCCTGGTGGCAGGTGCGGCTGACAATGTGCTCAAACCATTGCTGCTAGGCCGAGGTGTCGAGGCGCCTATGCCGGTTATATTGATAGGGGCCCTGGGTGGCATGTTCACCGGGGGTTTCATTGGCCTGTTTCTGGGAGCGGTATTGTTGGCGTTGGGATATACACTGTTTATGAATTGGGTGGACGAAGGATCAGTTGTTGCGGTTGCTCAAGCGGACGATGCAGGCCATGCTGAAGTCGATGTGCCGGTTAGCAATTAAAGAGCTCAAATGTCGAACACACTTACCTATTTATTGAGAACCTCTGTTCTGTCGAGTTTTGCCTTCGCGCTGACGGCCTGCAGTTCGCTTGGGCCTGATTACAATGAACCTGAAGTCGCCTGGCTGGCGGACTGGGAATCGGAGTTGTATAGCCAGATTGAGGAGGCATCAGGGGAGGCTCAGCTTGACGCGCAAACCTGGTGGCATTTGTTCGATGATCCTGTGCTGAATGAATTGGTTGAAATCGCCAGGTCGGAGAATCCTTCCCTCCGAATAGCCGGCCTGCGAGTTCTTGAAAGCAAGGCTGCCCTGGGGATCGCCAATAGCGGACGCTATCCTCAGTTTCAGCAAGCCACTGGCGCGATTGCTTACGTAAACACCCAGAGTTCAAGCGGATCGGATCAGAGCCTTGGAAGCTATGAGCTAGGGCTGAACGCGGGTTGGGAACTGGATTTCTGGGGTCGCTACAGTCGCGGTATCGAGTCTGCCGATGCGGTGTTCTTCTCTTCAATATTTAACCAGCAAAACGGGCAAGTCCTTCTGGCGGCCCAGGTTGCGGATCTTTACTATGCCTACCGCACGACATTGCTGAGAATCGATATCGCCAGGAAGAACGCGAAGATTCAAAAGCGCAGTTACGAGATCACTGAGGCGCTTTTCAAGAGCGGAGAAAGTGCTGAGCTGGATTTGCAACAGGCGAAAACCCAGTATATGGCAACCCTTTCGTCTATCCCCGGGTTGGAGATCGCACTGACACAGATTCAGAACAATCTGTGTGTTCTGCTGGGCCGACCGCCAGGTAATCTGCCTGAGTTGGATCATGAAGTTAAGAGTCTGCCGACAGTTAGTCTCGCTGCGACAGGCGAGGTTCCCGCCCAACTATTGTTACGTCGGCCAGATATACGTGCCGCCGCCTCTCAGGTTGCCGCCCAGTCTGCCCAGGTTGGTATTGCCGAGACGGAATTGTATCCATCGATTTCCCTGTTCGGAAACCTGGGTTGGTCTGGCAGCACGCCCAGTGAGAGTGCGAACACCCTGAGCCTGGGTATCGGGCCAAGTTTCACCTGGAATCTCTTCGACCATGGGCGTATCAAGAATAATGTGCGTATTCAGGATGCGAGATTGCAGCAAACCATCGAGAGTTTTCAGAACTCAGTTCTGCTGGCTGCGCGAGAGATTGATGATGCCGCTATCAGCGTGATCAAGACCCGTGAGCAGCAAAGTCCCCAGCGCGAGTCCACCCTGGCGGCAGAGCGCTCCCTGGAGTTGGCGAATACACGATATCGTGAGGGGTACGCCAATTTTCAGCGGGTAATTGACGCTCAGCGCGCCGCCGCAGGACAGGCAGAGCGTGAATTGATAAACGATAGCAATCACATTAGTGCGGTCATCAGTTTTTATCGGGCACTCGGGGGGGGCTGGCTGGAGACGCCTGTGGCAGAGTTATTGCCGCAAAGCACCCGTGAAGCCATGGAGTCTCGTAGTGACTGGGGTGACCTGATGCAGAGTCCAGACCCCGCAGATCCCGAACCCTAACTTTTTACGCCGAAGGTTTTAAATCGTGAGCGAGAAAATCGAAGAACAAGCTGAGATTGTGGAAGAGATGCCGGTTGAGCCTTCGCCGAAGGCCAAAGCCGTTGCAAATAGGGGCTCTCTTGTTGTCCTGGGGCTGATTGTGTCCAGTCTGGTTTGGTACATGCTGGCTGA
>JAOTSW010000009.1 GCA_029864735.1 Chromatiales bacterium
CGAATTGCTAATCGCGGTGATTCTTTCAGCCCAGGCCACCGACGTGGGCGTCAACAAGGCTACCGACAAGCTCTTTCCCGTGGCCAACACGCCCGAGGCCATACTGGCACTGGGCCTGGACGGGCTGAAGCGCTACATCAAGACCATCGGCCTGTTTAACGACAAGGCAAAGAACATCATCAAGACCTGTCAAATCCTCGTGGAAAAACACGCCAGCGTGGTTCCTCGAAAACGGGAAGAACTGGAGGCGCTGCCGGGAGTCGGCAGAAAAACGGCCAATGTGATTCTCAACACCGCCTTTGGCGAGCCGACCATCGCCGTGGACACCCATATTTTCCGAGTCAGCAATCGCACAGGCATCGCGCCGGGAAAAACCGTTCTCGAGGTGGAAAAGCGGCTGCTACGCCTGGTGCCGGACGAATTCAAACTCGACGCCCACCACTGGCTGATTCTGCACGGGCGCTATGTCTGCAAGGCCCGCAAACCCGACTGCCCCCGGTGCGTCATCGCAGACCTGTGCGAATACCGGAAAAAGACCCGGGCCTGACCGGGCACCCTCGACCCGGTTAGAATGGTCCTCCGTAAAACCCCAAGGCACCTGCTACATGCTCTTTGATCCTGATCGCAATCAACTACGTCAAATGTACATGGATGCGTGGAATCGATTCCGCCAGGGCCAACCCCTGGAACCGCTACAGGCACAGATTGCCGCGGTGGTCCAGGCTCACCCGGAATACCACGTAATCCTCGACAATCCGGATGTCGCCCTGACCCAGGACTTTCCCCCGGAGCTGGGCCAGTCCAACCCGTTCCTGCACATGGGTCTGCACCTGGCGATCCGTGACCAGGTCAGTACCGACAGGCCAATGGGGATCAAGGCAGCATACGCCCGAATTGCCGCCGCCGCAGACAGTGAGCACGACGCCGAGCACAGCCTGCTGGAGTGCCTGGCAGAGTCATTGTGGAAAGCTCATCGCAACGGCACCCAGACCGACGAACAGGAATACTTGCTGTCCATTCAGCGCAAACTGCCGTAGCGTAGACCACATCCGGCGAAACGCATTTTCGGAACCACCAGGCAAATATGTGGTCTGATCAGCAACGATAAAAAACCATAGCAATCCACAACACCTGGCCACCTACATGACTGAATCCCTCGCAGACAGACAATACCCGGTAACAGGCGCAGGCCTGGGATTGCGACGTGGAATCATGGACGTGCTGCGGGACAATCCCCCACCCCAGGTGGATTTCATGGAAGTGGCGCCGGAAAACTGGATAGGCGTAGGTGGCGCCCTGGGCCGGAAGTTCCGCTATTTCACCGAACGCTACCCATTCGTCGTTCATGGCCTGTCCATGTCACTGGGAGGCCCCGCCCCCCTGGATACCGACTTCATCCAGCAAGTAAAGGCCTTTATCCACACACATGGAATCCGCTTGTATTCGGAGCACCTGAGTTACTGCGGCGACGATGGTCACTTGTACGACTTGATGCCCATCCCTTTCACGAATGAAGCAGCAGACTATGTGGCCGGACGAATCCGCCAGGTACAGGACATGCTGGGCCAACGGATTGCGGTAGAAAATGTTTCCTACTATGCAGCGCCCGGCAGTGAGATGAGCGAGCTGGAGTTCGTTAACGAAGTACTGGTCCGGGCAGACTGCGATCTGCTGCTGGATGTGAATAACATCTACGTTAACAGCATCAATCATGGTTACGACTCCCTGGATTTTTTGAGGGGCTTGCCGGTGAAGCGCGTGAGGTATTTCCACATTGCGGGACACTACGTGGAAGCGGAGGACCTGCGGGTAGACACTCATGGCTCGGATGTCTGCAATCCGGTATGGGAGCTCCTGGAAGAGGCCTACCGTCATTTTGGCGTAGTCCCCACCCTGCTCGAGAGGGACTTCAATATCCCACCCCTTCCACAGCTCCTCAAAGAGGTGGAACAGATACAGGCTCTGCAGGAAAAGTGGACGACCCGGCCTGCGGGGAGCGTCTCTGGTGAGTGATCGAAAACATTTCCAGGACCTGCAATTTGATTTCGCCGCCCATATCCGAAATCCACAGAACACGCCGGCGCCGACTAATATCGAAGACCGTCGCATGGCGATTTACCGCGACTTGTTTTTCAACAATCTCTCCAGCCTTCTGTCCGGAACCTTCCCGGTACTGAAAAAGGTTATTGGCAAGTCAGCCTGGGAAGGGCTGATTCGAGACTTCATGATTGAACACCGTTGCCACACCCCTTACTTCCACCAGGTGTCAGAGGAATTTCTGGCCTACCTGCAACAGGAAAGAGCCCCGGACAACGAGGACCCTCCCTTTTTGTTCGAACTGGCTCATTACGAGTGGGTGGAACTGGCGATGACCCTGGAGGATGACCCGGAAGATATTCCCGGGGTGGATCCATCCGGGGACCTGCTGGAAAACATTCCTGTGCTATCCCCCCTGGCCTGGCGACTGGGGTATCACTACGCGGTACACAGGATTTCCCTGGACTACCAACCCACCGAGCCTGAGCAGCAGCCGGTACATCTGCTGATTAACCGCGATGCTGATGACAAGGTGAACTTCACCGAAATCAATCCTGTCACCGCCAGGCTGCTGGAATTGATGGAAGAAGATCGGTTCAGCGGCAGGGAGATACTGAGCAAGATCGCTGCAGAACTGGGCGAGCAGGATCCGGCTTCCACCATTCACGCCGGTGAAAAAATTCTTGCCCGCTTACGCGACAGCCGAGTCGTTCTCGGCACCCGGGACGCCGGACAAGAGTAAGCCTGGACACACAACAAGGGATCAACCCGGAGGAACCCATGCTTTCATTTTTAAACCGACTGCAGGACATGCTGGACGTAACCCGCAGCGTCGACTGGCTGGCTCCCCTGGCGCTGCGCCTGTACCTGGCACCGGTATTCTGGGTTGCCGGCACTAACAAGCTGCAGGGCTTTGAAAACGTGGTGGCCTGGTTCGGTAACTCGGACTGGGGGCTGGGATTGCCCTTCCCCACGCTGATGGCAGCTCTGGCGGTCTCTGCAGAGGTCGTCGGAGCCGTAGCATTGATCCTGGGTCTCGCAACGCGCTGGAGTTGCATACCGCTGATTGTCACCATGGTGGTAGCAGCCACCGGTGTGCACTGGCATAACGGATGGCAGGCAGTGCACGATCTACAAAGTCCGTTTGCCAGTCCCCATGCAGCCGATGCCATGGTACGCCTGGACAAGGCGAAAGACATTCTCCAGGAACATGGCAATTACGAATGGCTGACCCAGTATGGCAACTTCGTGGTGTCCAACAATGGCATCGAGTGGGCCATTACCTACCTGGTGATGTTGCTCGCCCTGCTGTTTATGGGCGGCGGTCGTTACGTAAGCGTCGATTACTGGATCGAACGACGCTTCAGGCACTAGCCGTGCATTAACACCGTAACCAGGGTGATCACCGCGACGCCAAAGAAATTTAGCGTCACGCCGGCCCTGGCCATGTCCTTCACTCTCAACATGCCCGAGCCGAACACCACGGCATTGGGACCGGTGGCCACAGGCAACATGAACGCGAAGCTTGCGCTCATGGCCGCCGGCACCATCAGCAACAGGTGGTCCATTCCCGAGTTCATCGCCCCGGCCGCCAGGATAGGCATCAGCAAGGTGGTAGATGCGGTGTTGCTGGTTATTTCAGTCAGGAATGTCACGGCAAGGCAAACTGTCGCGACCACCAGCACTACCGGCAGAGCGCCCAGGCCCGCCAGGGACATGCCCACCGATTGACTCAGGCCCGACCCGACAAAGGCCTTGGCGATCGCGATGCCACTGCCAAACAGGATCAGGATTCCCCAGGGAATTCGTACGGCTGTCTCCCAGTCAAGCAAACGCTCGCCCCGTCCGTTAGGCACCAGGAACATGGCGACAACCGCCAGTAAGGCCACGCTCGCATCGTTTGCAGTCTGCAGACCGAACCACTCACTCCACCCGCCAAAGGGCTCCTTGCGAGTCATCCACAACAAGGCCGTGATGCTGAACACAATCATGGTGCGCACCTCTTCCTTGCGCCAGCGACCCACGGAAGGCATCTGGACTCCGGCTGGATGACCCAGTCCTCGCGTCAGCCATGCAGCCGAAACGATCAGCATCAAAAACACCACGGGAAGGGCCCAGGACATCCATTGCAGAAAGGTCACTTCTATTCCGGTATTTTCAGCGTACACCTTCATGAAAATCAGGTTGGGCGGAGTGCCTATCGGAGTGCCAAGGCCGCCGATACTTGCCGAGTAGGCCACACCCAGCAGCAAAGCAAGCCGCAGGCGCTGGTTATCCACTTTCTCCATGACCGCGATCACAATGGGTAACAACATCAGAGTGGTTGCCGTGTTGGATATCCACATGCTCAGGATGGCCGCGGCAGCCATAAACCCCATCACCAGTCGCCGGCCGCTGCTGCCGCCGAATGCGGTCACCATGCCCAGCGCGATGCGCCGGTGGGCGCCGCTACGTTCCATGCCCATGGAGAGCATGAACCCGCCCAGCAATAGCAGAATTAACGGACTGCCGTAAGACTCACCCACCTGGGCCGGTGTGAGCACACCGACCATGGGCAATACCGCAATAGGGATCAACGAGGTAACGGGAATGGGGACCGGTTCGAAGATCCACCACACGGCACACAAAGTGGTGAGTCCTGCCGTCCAGGCCACATCCGCAGACGAGCCTGTTTCAAACAAATACCAGCCAAGCAATCCGGCCAACACCGGTCCGGCAAACAATGGCAGGTTTTTCATGGCCCCCCCTGTCGGGATTTTCCGGCAGAGTCTCCCTGGAAGGACTCCGACTATTTCTTGCGCGGCATATACAGGTCGGTAATCGTACCTTCAAATGCCTCGGCCGCCAGCCCAACCGTTTCAGACAGGGTCGGGTGAGGATGAATGCTTAATCCGATGTCGGCCGCATCACATCCCATCTCAATAGCCAGGACCACCTCGCCTATCAGATCACCGGCGTTGGGGCCGACGATTCCAGCTCCGAGTACTTTGCCAGAGTCAGGGTCGAACAACAATTTGGTCAAACCCTCATCCCTGGCCATCGCCAGTGAGCGTCCGCTTGCGGCCCAGGGGAAAACCCCCTTACCCACCTGGATACCGCGATTATCAGCTTCGATCTCAGTCAGTCCGCACCAGGCAATTTCAGGATCGGTATAGGCAACCGAGGGAATCACCCTGGCATCAAATTTACTCTTGTGACCTGCGGCAACCTCCGCGGCAACCCGCGCTTCATGGGTGGCCTTGTGAGCGAGCATCGGTTGTCCGACGATATCGCCGATCGCAAAAATATGGGTCGCGCTGGTGCGCATTTGCTTGTCGACCTTGATGTATCCGCGCTCATCCACATCCACCGAGGCAGCCCCGGCATTCAACGTATTGCCGTTGGGGGTTCGTCCCACAGCGACCAGGACCCGACCAAATACGTCAGAGAATATTTCATCGCCCCGGGTGAACTGCACGTGGATTCCGTCAGTTTCCGCAGCCATTGATGCCACGCGGGTACCCAGCATGATGTTTTCGTAGCGCGCTTCAAGGCGCTTTGCCAGGGGTTTCACCAGGTCAGGGTCGCAACCGGGCATCAGGCCATCGGTCAACTCTACGACGGTGATTTTCACCCCCAGCGCGGCATACACCGTGGCCATCTCCAGGCCGATAATGCCGCCGCCAATCACCAGCATGCGCTCTGGCAGTTCCTCCAGCTTCAACGCCCCGGTTGAGTCCATCACGCGCGGGTCTTCCGGGGTTCCCGGCAGGCGCATGGGCTCTGAGCCCGCAGCGATAATGCACTGATCAAAACTGATTAATTTATCGCCCTCTTCGCTGCTTACCTGGACGCGATGGGGCGACACAAAACGCGCTTCACCGTGCACCACGCTTACCTTGCGTCGTCTGGACAAACCGTCCAGCCCGCCAGTGAGTTTGCCTACCACGCCGTCTTTCCAGGCAACCAGGGCTGCCAGGTCCACCTCCGGCCTGGCGAAGCGAATACCGATTTCCGCGGCCGCCTCAGCCTCTTCCATGACTTTTGCTGCATGCAGCAAGGCCTTGGAGGGAATGCAGCCCACGTTCAGACACACGCCGCCCAGGGTGTTCCAGCGCTCAAGAAGAACCACTTCCTGGCCCAGGTCTGCGGCACGAAAAGCCGCTGTATAGCCTCCAGGGCCCGCTCCCAGCACAAGCAAAGGCGCGTGCATATCGGCGCCGCCCTCTGGCATTTCCGGGGTCCCAGCGCGCTCTGGAGAGGATTCAGCTACCTGCAGGGGTTCCTGGATAAGCTCCGGAGCCGAGGCTGTCGCTGGCGCTTCACCGGCTTCGAGCACAATAAACGGGGTCCCCTCGGAAACCTTGTCCCCGGCCTTGACCAGGACTTCCACAACGGCGCCGGCGTAAGGCGCAGGAATATCCATGGTGGCCTTGTCGGTTTCCAGGGTAATCAGTCCCTGTTCCCGCTCCACCTTGTCGCCGGGGGAAACCAGCACTTCGATCACATCGACGCTGGCAAAATCACCAATATCCGGAATAGTAATTGTCGTCCGTTCACTCATGGGCATGCTCAGGGAATGGCCTGGATAAGCTTGGTCGCATTAGCCATGGCCTCCCCCAGGTAGCTGGTGAACCGGGCAGCATCAGCACCGTCAACCACCCGGTGATCGTAAGACAGGGACAGAGGCAGCATCAGCCGGGGAATGAAGTTCTCTCCGTCGTACACCGGCGCCATGCTTGATCGGGAAACACCCAGGATCGCCACTTCCGGTGCGTTGACAATCGGAGTAAAGGCCGTGCCACCAATTCCGCCCAGGCTTGAGATAGTGAAACATCCGCCCTGTATCTGGGCCGCGGTCAGCTTGCCGTCCCGGGCGGCGGCACTCAGCTCGGCCAATTCCTTGGCCAACTCGAATACGTCCTTCTTGTCAGCATCTTTCACCACCGGCACTACCAGGCCGTTCTCCGTGTCTGCCGCAAACCCGATATGTACATAGTGCTTATAAACAAGGTTCTCGCCAGTGCTGTCCAAAGACGTATTGAACTGGGGGAACTCCTGCAAGGCCATGGCACAAGCGCGCATGATGAATGCCAGGGGCGTCAACCGAATCCCCTTGGCGGCAGCACTGTGCTTCAGCGCATTGCGCATCGCCTCCATGTCGGTGATGTCCGCCAAATCATGCTGTGTCACATGGGGGATGTTCAGCCAACTGGCCTGCAGGCGGGGGCCGGAAATTTTGTGTATGCGCCCAAGTGGGCGAACCTCTACCTCTCCAAACTTGGCAAAGTCCACATCGGGTACCGACGGCAGCCCAGGCGATGATACCGCCGGCGTCTGGCTCATGCGGTCCTTGATGTATTGCTTCACATCGGCGTGGGTAATACGACCCTTGCGCCCGCTTCCCATCACCCTGATCAGATCGACACCGACCTCTCGGGCAAACTTGCGCACCGAGGGGCCTGCGTGGGCCAGGGCGAAACCTTCCTCATCAACGGTCCTGGATATCTCAGGCGCCCGGGTAGAGACTGCCCTGGCAGGTTCAGACACAGGCGCTGCAAGCTTCACCGACTGGCTTTGTTGCGGCACCGGCTTCGACGCCCCGGTCGACGTGGCCGCCGGTTGGGTGACCGTCAGCACCAGTAAAGGATTGCCCTCGGAAACCTTGTCGCCCACCTTGACCTGCAGTGATTCAACCACACCGGCTTGGGGCGAGGGTACATCCATGGTGGCCTTGTCTGTCTCCAGGCTGACCAGCCCCTGCTCGGGCTCGACAGTGTCACCAACATTAACCAGCACATCAATGATTTCCACTCCGTCGAAATCACCGATATCCGGCACACTCACCTGCACTGATGAGGACGTGACGCCAGTCGCAGCAGTGTCCGGTTCAGGTTGAGACTCTTCTGTCATATCCCCGGCGGGCGCGGCAGCAACTGCTGGCGCATCCGTCTTCGGAACAGCGATCTGGGGAACATCCACGCCGATCTCCATGATCACAGCCAGGTCGCCCATGGACACCTTGTCACCGGTGGATACGCAAACCTCAAGCACCTTGCCAGCCCATGGGGAAGGAACATCCATGGTCGCCTTGTCGGTTTCCAGGGTCAGCAACCCCTGCTCCTTCTCCACCTGATCACCCGGCGCGACCAGCACCTCGATGACCTCTACATCGGTGAAATCCCCAATATCGGGAATCAGAATTTCTGTACGCGTAGCCAATACTCTATCTCCCCGGGCCGCTAGCTGTTGGCCGGATAGGGTTTTTCGGGATTGATGCCATAACGATCAATGGCGTCCTTCAACACTGATCGCTTGAGCTTGCCTTCATCCACCAGGGTGCCCAGGGCGGCTAGCACAATGTGATAACGATCCACTTCAAAGAACGAACGCAAGGCCTTGCGGGTGTCACTGCGGCCATAGCCGTCGGTACCCAGGACTTCGAAACGACCGTCTATCCATGGACGCACCTGGTCAGGCACCAGCTTCACGTAATCACTGGCGGCAACAAACGGGCCCTCGACGTTTTCCAGGCACTTGCCCAGGTAGGCGCGACGAGGCTTTTCGTCCGGGTGCAACCTGTTCCAGCGATCCACCTCCAGGGCATCACGCCGCAGTTCGGAATAGCTGGTCACACTCCATACGTCCGACTTGACATTGTAGTCCTGCAACAGCAGTTCGGCGGCGGCTTCTACCTCGCGCAGGATCGTACCTGACCCAAACAACTGGACCCTGGCCTTGCCTCGTCCGCCCTTGCTCAGTCTGTACATGCCTCGCACGATTCCCTCTTCCACACCTTCGGGAAGCGCCGGGTGAGGGTAGTTCTCGTTCATGCAGGTGATGTAATAAAAAACACTTTCCTGCTTCTCATACATACGCTTCAGGCCATCATGCACAATCACCGCCAACTCGTAGGAGTAGGTAGGATCATAGGAGACGCAGTTGGGAATGGTGGAGGCGGCCAACAAACTGTGACCGTCCTGGTGCTGCAGTCCCTCGCCGGCAAGAGTGGTCCTACCTGCAGTACACCCCACGAGGAACCCCTTGGCCTGCATGTCGCCGGCGGCCCAGGCAAAGTCACCGATCCGCTGGAAGCCAAACATCGAATAGAACAGGTAGAACGGCACCATGTTCACGCCATGGTTGGCGTATGCGGTACCGGCGGCTATCCAGGAACTGAAGGCGCCCGCCTCGTTGATGCCCTCTTCCAGGACCTGGCCCTTCTTGTCCTCACGGTAGTACATCAACTGGTCCGCATCCTGGGGCGTGTAAAGCTGACCGACCGAGGAGTAAATTCCCACCTGGCGAAACAGTCCTTCCATGCCGAAGGTACGAGCCTCATCGGGAACAATAGGCACCACGTTGGAGCCAATCTCCTTGTCCCGCATCAGGCTGGTCATCATGCGAACCAGGGCCATGGTCGAGGAAATCTCGCGCTCACCACTACCCTCCAGCAGGGCCTTGTAGGTCTCCAGCGGAGGCAGCTTCAAGGCCGGCGCATCGCCCTTACGCTGGGGCAGCGAACCACCCAGCAGGCTCCGTCGTTCCAGCATGTACTTCATTTCCGGGCTGTTCTGCGTGGGCTTGCAAAACGGCACGCTGGCAATCTCGTCGTCCGAAACCGGAATACTGAACCGGTCCCGGAAACTACGCAGGTCTTCCTCAGCCAGCTTCTTCTGCTGGTGAGCAATATTCTGTCCTTCACCCGCCGCGCCCATGCCGTAACCCTTGATCGTCTTGGCCAGGATTACCGTGGGCTGTCCCTTGTGCTCAGCCGCCGCCTGGTAGGCCGCATGGACCTTCAGTGAGTCATGGCCACCCCGATTCAGGCGCCAGATCTCGTCATCCGACATATTGGCGACCATAGACAGCAATTCCGGATACTTTCCGAAGAAATTCTCCCGGGTGAATTTTCCGCCCTTGGCCTTGAAGGCCTGGTACTCACCGTCCACGCACTCCTCCATAAGGCGCTTCAGCAAGCCGTCATTGTCCTTGGCCAGGAGACGATCCCAGCGGGACCCCCAGACAACCTTGATGACATTCCAGCCAGCACCCAGAAAGGCCGCTTCGAGTTCCTGGATAATCTTGCCATTGCCCCGCACCGGACCATCCAGTCTCTGCAGGTTGCAGTTGACCACGAACACCAGGTTATCCAGTCCCTCGCGAACCGGCATGGTAATGGCGCCCAGGGACTCCGGTTCGTCCATTTCACCATCGCCAAGGAAGGCCCAGACCTTGCGATCAGACTTGGGCACTATTCCCCGGTTTTCCAGGTAACGACAGAACTTGGCCTGGTACAGCGCCATTAGCGGACCCAGGCCCATTGAAACAGTGGGGAACTGCCAGAAATCAGGCATCAACCACGGGTGGGGGTAACTGGACAGGCCGCCCGGCTCTACTTCCCGGCGGTACCGCTTGAGGTGGGCCTCTTCCAGGCGCCCTTCAAGATAGGCCCGGGCGTAAACTCCGGGTGCCGAATGGCCCTGGAAAAATACCATATCCCCGGGATGCTCCTCGGAGGGGGCGCGCCAGAAATGATTGAAACCGACCTCGTACAGGGTCGCTGAGGACTGGTAGCTGGCAATGTGTCCACCGACCTCTTTGCTCTCGCGATTGGCGTGCACGACCATGGCCATGGCATTCCAGCGTATATACGCCTCGATTCGCCTTTCCAGCTCTCGCTCACCCCGGTAAGGAGGTTGCTGACCCACCGAAATGGTATTCAGGTACGCGGTATTGGGCTTGAAAGGCAGGTAAGCACCCGAGCGCCGGGCGTGATCAATAATGCTCTCGAGCAGAAAATGGGCCCTCTCGGGTCCATAGGCCTTGAGCACAGAATCTATCGATTCAATCCACTCACGAGTTTCTTCGGGATCGATATCCTCGAACCTTACGGAATCTGACATCTGGGTTTATTCCACTGCATCGAATAACGGTTAGCCCAAACTAATGGGCCGGCGGATGATTTACGGGCAACCAACTGATACGATGGCCCGGTTTTTCGCACTCTTGGCAATTCTGCGTAAGTGCGCGTATTTCGTATAATTTTGTCTGGTCAATGATCGGGTTTTGAGAGAGGTAGGTCAAGGTGGCAACACGGCCAATTCACCGTTTGACAGCGGTCAAACTGAAAATTTCACAGCTAAAGGGGGATATTTCATCTTCCAGGCTGCTTGGCCGTGGCAACCTGATGCTGGTGGTACCCGAATCCCCGCCCGAGTCTCTGTGGAAGACCATCCCCGATGGCGCCAGGTTGCGCAAACTGCTGGCAATCTCCGATACCAAGCCCGTTAAAGTCCACAGATCCTTTATTTCTCATGAGGGCAAAGCCTGCCAGGTGTTGCTGAGCCCCACCCCCGCCCAGGCCACCCAATTCGCGCGCCTGACCCAGGCCAGGACTCTGGTTGGGAAACTAATGGAAGATCACCCGGCGGCAGTCACCGTGATGCTGGCCGGTCTTGAGGAGGACGCATCCATGGCCATGGCAGAGGCCATCGCCAGCGCCTTTTATGCCGCCGCTGCCGTGATGCCCAGTCGCAAGACCAAGCCGGACCCCGCACCCATATTGACTCAAATCGACTTCGTCGGTCTGCCTGGCAGGCTTGATACCAAGCGTATCAAGGCCGAAGCAGGCGGCAATCACCTCGCGAGATGGCTGACCGCACTTCCTCCCAACGAACTTAATCCGACCGGCTATAGAAGGCACCTGGAAAAACTGGCCAGCGAAAATGGCTGGGAATTCAAGTTCATAGGTGAAAAGGAACTTGCACGGAAAGGCGCGGGCGCGTTCCTGGCCGTTTGCCAGGCCAGCACCGAGCGCGACGCGGGCATTGCCCACATCCGTTACCGGCCGGGCAAGAAAACCGCCAAAGCCGAATTGTCCCTGGTCGGCAAGGGTATTTGTTTCGACACCGGTGGTTCTCAGCTCAAGCCTTTCAAGTCCATGCTGAATATGCACGAGGACATGGGCGGTAGCGCGGTGGCTGTCGGTCTGCTCCAGACCCTGACTGAAATGGGCTACCCGGAACCGGTGGATTGCTGGCTGGCAATTTCCGAGAATCGCCTGGGCCCCAACGGCTATATCCCCCAGGACATCATTACCGCCGCCAATGGCACCACTATCCAGGCAATTCACACGGATGCCGAGGGCCGGTTGGTCCTGGCCGACACCCTGCACCTGGCCAGCCAGGCCAAACCCAGGGCGATTATCGACTTCGCCACCCTCACAGGCGCTTGCGTAGCGGCCCTGACAGAACGATACAGCGGCGTGTTCACCAACCGCGAGCACCTCCATCCCGCGCTAATCAGCGCCGGCAAGGACAGCGGTGAGCGGGTTTGGCCATTCCCCATGGACGAGGATTTTGACCGCTCCATGGAAAGCGAAGTCGCAGACATCCTGCAATGTCCGACCACCAACGATGGTGACCACATTATGGGCGCCCGTTTCCTGAGCCGTTTTGTCGGCAAGGACATCGCCTGGGTCCACGTGGACCTGAGTTCTGTGAACCACAAGGGCGGCCTGGCTCATGTCCCTACCTCCCTTACAGGCTTCGGAGTGAGGTTTATAATGAACCTGCTACTTGATCAAAAATTCATGAAAAAGCTGGACAGCTAATGATTGATCGCCTGGTTATCACGCGTCCCGACGACTGGCACCTGCATCTGCGCGATACGGAAGCCCTGGCTGCCGTGGTGCCGTTCACGGCCAGGCAGTTCCGACGGGCCATTGTCATGCCCAATCTGCGCCCGCCTGTGATTAACGCGGGGCAGGCGCTGGCCTATCGGCAACGTATTCTCCAGGCCCTGCCCCCGGGTACGGATTTCGATCCGCTGATGACCCTCTACCTGACGGACAATACGACGCCCCAGGTCATTTCCGAGGCGGCATCAGCAGGCCATATCGTGGCAGTCAAACTGTACCCGGCCGGAGCAACCACCAACTCTGATTCTGGCGTGACTGACATCGACAACACGCTGGCCACCCTTGAGCGCATGGCCGAGCTTGGTATGCCGCTGCTGGTGCACGGTGAGGTCACCGACAACACCGATGTATTTGAACGCGAGCAGCGTTTCATTGACCGAGTGCTTGCACCGCTGGCACGGCGACTGCCTGAACTGAAAATAGTCCTGGAACACATCACTACGGCGGATGCAGTGGCCTTCGTCAATTCCGGTCGACCCGGGCTGGCGGCGACGGTTACGCCACAGCACCTGCTGATGAACCGGAACGCGCTGTTTTCTGGCGGCATAAGGCCCCACCACTATTGCCTGCCGGTGCTCAAACATGAGCGCCATCGGGAAGCGGTACTAAATGCTGCAACCAGCGGATCGGAACGCTTTTTCCTGGGTACTGACAGCGCCCCTCATGCTCGCAGCGCCAAGGAAAATCCCTGTGGCTGCGCCGGCATCTTTTCCGCTCATGCGGGCATCGAATTCTATGCCGAAGCATTTGAACAAGCAGGCAAGCTCGATAAGCTGCAAACCTTTGCCAGTGAAGCGGGGCCCGACTTCTATGGCCTGCCACGTAACACCGACACGATCACTCTTGTCAGGGAACCCTGGCAAGTCCCTGAAAGCTACCCCTACCTGGCCAACGACCCCATCGTTCCTCTCAGGGCCGGTGAAACCATCACCTGGCGCATGGAAAACAACCTAAATGACTGAAGAAAAAAAGACCTCCAGCATGGCGAGCCGCTTCAGGGGCTTCCTGCCGGTGGTAGTAGATGTTGAAACCGGTGGGTTCAACTGCGAGACAGACGCGCTGCTGGAAATCGCGGCGGTGCCGCTGAAGCTGGACGACGAGGGCATCTTGAGCCCCGGCGAGTCGGTACGATTTCACGTGGCGCCATTCGAAGGCTCGAATATCGAGCAGGCGGCGCTGGAAATCACCGGCATCGACCCGTATCACCCGTTGCGGCCGGCGCTGGATGAAAAAGATGCCTTGACCCGGATTTTCAGGGAAGTCCGCCGGGAAATTAAAGAGACCGGCTGCACCCGTGCGATCCTCGTGGGACACAATGCCAGCTTCGACTTGTCCTTCCTCAATGCCGCGGTCAGTCGCACCCAGCTAAAACGCAATCCTTTCCACCCATTCAGCACCTTCGACACCGCCACCCTTGGAGGCGTTGCGTTTGGGCAGACCGTGCTGGCCAGAGCCATTGATGCGGCGGGAATTGAATGGGATAGCAAGCAGGCCCATTCTGCTGCCTACGATGCTGAACGCACTGCCGATCTGTTCTGCATGATCGTCAATCAGTTCAGAGACATCTATCGGCAATCCCTGGATACCGCCAAGGGCTAGGCCCTTTCCACAAAGTCAAAAAACGGTTGCGGACACCGGGCCCGCAACCGCCTGATCACTAGTTACTGGTCAGTCCTGGGCGACGTCCGCCTCAGCCAGTACCGGCTGCAATTCTCCGGACTGGTACATCTCGACCAGGATATCGCTCCCGCCGATCAACTCGCCCTTCACATACAACTGTGGAAACGTGGGCCAGTTTGAATGAACCTTCAGGGCTTCCCTGAGTTCCGGGTCCTCAAGAATATTAAAGCTCGCGAAGTTGGTTCCACAGGCACGCAGCACAGCCACGGCCTGGGCCGAAAACCCACACTGGGGAAAATCCGGTGAGCCCTTCATAAACAACAGTACCTGGTGCGAACCCAGTTCGTGCTCAATTCTTTCCTTAGCGTCCAAGTAGAAATCCTCCAGGGTCGTTCTTAATCATCAACCTTGTTTCTGCTCTGATGCCGTCGCAGATCAAGTCGGGAAATCACCTGCAGGCGCCGGGTTTCGTCCATGGCGCCCCAGGTTGCTATCTCTTCAAGGGTTCTGAAGCAGCCTGTACACAGACCCTCGTCCCCCATAAGACAAACCGATATGCAGGGGGATTTGACGGCAAGCCGTCTGCCCCCTATTGCTTCATCCACTTGCTACCACTCAGCCGGCGAAGTTGGCGGCCACGAAGTCCCAGTTGACCAGGTTCCAGAACGCTTCCACGTACTGGGGACGGGCATTCCGGTAATCAACATAGTAGGCGTGTTCCCATACGTCACAGGTCAGCAACGGAGTGCTGTCACCGGTCAGCGGGGTGCCGGCATTACTGGTTTGCTCGATAGCCAGGCTGCCATCAGCCTTGCGTACCAGCCAGCCCCAACCAGAACCGAACACGGTCACGCTCTTGGTTGAGAATTCCTCGCGGAATGCGGCGAAGGAGCCAAACGCCTTGTTGATCGCATCCGCCAGTTCACCGGTCGGCTCGCCGCCGCCATTGGGGCTGAGGCAATTCCAGTAAAAGCTGTGGTTCCAGATCTGGGCGGCGTTATTGAACACTCCGCCACTGGACTTGCGCACGATGTCTTCCAAAGAGGAATTCTCGAACTCCGTGCCCTGGATCATCTTGTTCAGGTTTACAACGTAGGTGTTGTGGTGCTTGCCGTAGTGATACTCAAGAGTTTCCTTCGAGATATGGGGCTCAAGGGCATCCATCGCATAGGGCAGTTTTGGCAATTCATGTGCCATGTAATTCTCCTTTGTTCGGGGTCCCGGTTACCGAGAAAATAGACCGAGATGGGTCGATAAAAAAGCTATGATACCAGAACACAGGCAAATTCAGATTCCCATGAGCAACAGAAAGAGCATGAATCCCGGCCAAAAGGCCCCTGATATCCCCTCAATCGCCCAATTCAACGTCCAGATCGCCCTGGCCGAGGACGTCGGGGACGGCGACGTCACGGCCAAGCTGATCCCTTCTGGGGCCAGGGCCACAGCCTGGGTCACCTGCCGGGAACCCGCGGTTATCTGCGGGCAACCCTGGTTCGACGAGACTTTCCGGCAACTGGACCCGGGAATTTCTGTGGAATGGATGGTAAAGGAAGGAGATCGGGTGGAACCGGATACCCGGATTTGCAAAATCACCGGCCCCGCCCGGGCGGTACTTACCGGTGAGCGTACCGCGCTGAATTTTCTGCAGACCCTTTCTGGCACTGCTACCGCTGCTGCAGCCCTGGCCGGGCTGGTGGCTGGAACCGGATGCAGTGTGCTGGATACCCGCAAGACCATCCCGGGGCTTCGCCAGGCGCAAAAATACGCCGCCCTGTGCGGTGGGATGCGCAACCACCGGATTGGCCTGTTTGACGGAATCCTGATCAAGGAGAACCACATCATGGCCGCCGGCAGTATCACCGCAGCAGTAAAATCCGCCCGGGAAACTGCTCATGAACTGACAGTAGAAGTTGAAGTAGAAACGCTGGAAGAGGCTCGGGAGGCGATTACAGCCGGTGCCGATATCCTGTTACTCGACGACTTTAGCCTGGAGCAGATGAGCGAGGCCGTTCGACTGAACCAGGAACTGGCCGCCAGCCTTCCCCGCGACAGGGCCATGCTTGAGGCCTCCGGGTCGGTCACCGAAGAAACATTGCCGGGGATCGCCGCAACAGGCGTCGACTACGTTTCCGTGGGAGCTGTCACCAAGCACCTCAGGGCAATCGACTTTTCCATGCGATTCACCCTGGAGCAGGCGTAACTCAGATTCTGCCGGTGGTCTCGGTAAGACTGGCCTTCAAGATTTGCTTGGGTTCGGACACCCCGTAGCCCTGGGCGTAATCAATGCCCATTCCCCTGAGCATGGTGATGATTTCTTCATTCTCGGCGAATTCGGCGATTGTCCGCTTGCCGGTCAGGTGTCCGATCTCGTTAATCGACCTGACCATTTCCCGATCGATAGGATCATGCAGCATTTCCCGGACGAAGCTGCCATCGATCTTCAGGAAATCCACAGGGAAATGCTTCAGGTAACCGAAAGACGACAAGCCGGTGCCAAAATCATCCAGGGCAAACATGCAGCCCAGTTCCTTGAGGGAGTGGATGAATCGATTAGCCTGTGAGTAACTGGCGATGGCGGCAGTCTCGGTAATCTCGAAACAAATCTTGGTCGGATCTATGCCGCTGCGATGAAACTGTTCAATCACAAAGGGCAGGAACTTGTCATCCGCCAGGCTTTGGCCGCTCAGATTGATTGAGCACATGCTCAGGCGCTCTCTCTCATCAGCCTCGGAAACCAACCAGCGCAGAGTGTTAGCGATCACCCAGCGATCAATGTTGGGGGTTATTCCGTAACGTTCTGCGGCGACAATAAACAACTCGGGCGAAATCAGCTTGCCAAGCTCATCCCTCATGCGCAGCAAGATCTCAAAGTGTGTGCCCCGCTCCATGTTGTCATGCAGCGGGCGGATGGTTTGCCGGAACAACTCGAAGCGTGACTCATCCAGCGCATTATTAATCCTGGCGGCCCACTGCATTTCCTTGCGCCGGCGCATGAGATCAATATCATTTTCCTTAAAGCAATGGATGCGGTTGCGACCAGCTTCCTTGGCCGCGCGGCAAGCGCTTTCAGCTGCGCTGACCAGGGTTTCAACATCCTGGTTGTCGGCAGTGATAGGCACCACGCCCACACTCGCCCCCAGTCGGAAAGGTTTATCTTCCCAGTGGAATTTGAAGTCCCTGACCGCCTCTCGCAAGGTGTCCGCAGTGGCAATCGCCTCCTCGGGAGAACAACTTTCCAACAAGATGCCGAACTCGTCGCCACCCAGGCGCGCGACGGTGTCACGCCAGCGAATCTTGGATTTAAGCAATGCGCCCAGTTGTCCCAGCAAAGCATCACCGGCACCGTGCCCGCAGGAATCGTTAACAATTTTGAACTGGTCAAGATCAAGCGACAGCAAGGCGTAGGAGGTTTCCCTGGCCTTGGCGCTCTTTAGCGCTCTTTCCAGTCGGGCTTCGAATTCCCGGCGATTAACAAGACCGGTAAGAATATCGTGACTGGCGTGATAACTAAGACGGCGGTTTAGTTCGCGGGATTCACTCACATCATGGAACACCAGCACGCCGCCACTGACCACGCCGCGGTCATC
Organism: Chromatiales bacterium; assembly: GCA_029864735.1. Taxonomy (GTDB): domain Bacteria; phylum Pseudomonadota; class Gammaproteobacteria; order Steroidobacterales; family BM003; genus CAKZML01. The sequence goes on from JAOTSW010000009.1 coordinate 17,926, forward strand.
CCGGATTGGTGCAGCTGTACTCTCAATATAAAGCTCGTTGCCATCACGGCGAATCAGCAGTGTGGGCCGAACAGATTTGATCGGCCTGTCCCGACGAATAGAAACCGACATGGCGTTTTCCAACGGCTCACAGGTTTCCTCGTGAAAACAACGGAATATTTCGTCGATGGGCCTGCCGGTGGCGTCATCCAGCTTCCAACCGGTAAGTTCCTCTGCAACCGGATTGATGTACTCCACCATGGACTCGCCATCGGTGGTGATTACCCCGTCACCGATAGACTGCAAGGTAATCTGGGCGCTCTCTTTCTCGCGGAACAGCGCTTCCTCGTAAAGCTTGCGCTCGGTAATATCCAGTTCCACGCCCACCAGGCGTTTCAGGCGCCCGGTCTGATCATGCAACGCCTTGGCGCGACTCAGCACCCACCGCCAGTCGCCGTTGGTGTGACGCATACGGTGAACGCTTTCAAATTGCGGTGTCTTTCCCGCCAGGTGCTCGCGAATGGAGGCCTGTACCCCGATCATGTCATCCGGATGTACCAGTTTGCGCCAGTCAGGGGTGGCATTGGCGAACTCGCCTTCGTCATACCCCAGCATTGATTTCCAGCGAGGCGAAAAATAGGTGTCATTGGTCTTGAGGTCAAAATCCCAGACGCCATCATTGGCGGATTGGCTGGCCAACGAATGCCGCTCATTGAACTCAGCCAACTCCGAGCGCAAGAGAAGTCGTTCCTGGCCAGATACGAAGCTGGTTCCCAGTAGTTTCAGCAAGAGGTGAAGATTTGCGTCCCAGCTGGCCCGGGGCAGGCAACTGGCCATGGCAATAAATCCACGAACTTCGCCGTTGATGCTCAATCCGATAAGCAGCACTGCACCAATATTCAAGTCAGCGAAAAGTCCGGCTTCGGCCTCGGCAGATTTATTGGTATCAGTAAGTTCCAGTACCCGCAAATGGGACATGCGCGACTGCAACCAGGCGTATGGCTCCAGCTCCACACCGGCAAGCACTTCAGGGTTACAGGTAGAAAATACACCGCGGGCAGAATATACGTTTTCGATTCGCTGGCGGCCTTCGTCCAGCATGGCGATGAACAGCGCATCAACACCCGACGCATCCCGCACCGATTCCAGGCACTCTGCGATCGCTTCTGCGCCATCCTCGGCCACACTCTGCAGATCAATGGAGGCCTTGGTGTATACGGTATCCAGTCCGGAGCGACTGCGTGTGCCGACTCCAACAGGATAGCGTCCGCTCAGACCCGTCAGGGTGATCTCATGCTTGTCATCGTCGGATCGTGCTGCCATTAGGCCGACCTCTATTCAAATGTTTGTTGCGATCTCGTTAACGCGTCGGTCCGTGCCCCAATCGGATAGCTGAACAGAATTCAGCGACATCCGAGGTGATTGTGACATACTTTTTTAAGAAAACAAGCTAACCCCATGTTTATAGACTAATTAATATGATTAAACAATAGATGACCGTTGAGCGCGTATGAGGCCGGCTTTCCCAATCTACCCAGAGGTGCTCCAGAAAAGTGCGAATTACGTGGCAGATTTTCATTCTCGTGAAGATTCTTTTCAATCAGCGGCCTGCATTCGTGGCGCGACCGTGAAGGGGCCAACTCAACCGGCGCCGTTACGATTGAGCTGCAGACCAAAAAAAACCCGCTACTGCGGGCCCTTTATCCACCTTCCAATAAACACTAGCCGACCTGCCTATCCTTGTCCGACCAGTATTGCTTACGCAGCTGCCTTTTGAGAATCTTGCCTGTCGCATTCATTGGCAACGCCTGGGCAACGTCGTAGCTCTTGGGCAGTTTAAACTTCGCCAGCTTCTGACTGGCATAATCATTAATACCCGCAAGGTCCAGCTCTTCTGCCTCGCCCATCACCAGCACAGCCTTGACAGCCTCCCCCCAGGTGTCGTCGGGTACGCCAATCACCGCGACTTGCCGAACCCCGGGGTAGCCGGCCAAAACATTCTCCACTTCCGCGGGATAAACATTTTCTCCGCCGGTGACAATCATGTCTTTCAATCGGTCGAAGATGAAAACGTATCCGTTCTCATCCATATAGGCTGCGTCTCCGGTGTGCAACCAGCCACCCTCAAGCGCCTCCCGGGTTTCCTCTGGACGATTCCAATAAGCTTTCATCGTCCAGGGTGAACGCGTGAGCACCTCTCCAACCTGGCCCGTGGGAACCTGCTTTCCATCACCGTCAACGATAATGAGCTCAGAACCCTCGTACGCCTTGCCACAGGAGCGCAGTAATCCCCGCTCAGGAGCATGCTCAGCCGTTCCCAGGTAGGTTCCACCGCCCAGGTTTTCAGTCATTCCATATAGCTGGACGAGTTTGCAATCAAAGGTGTCCGCCACCTTCGCCTGCAACGCCTCAGAAATAGGAGAGGCTCCATACAAGACCTCTTCCAGGTGATCAAAGGACAAGAGTTTGGCCAGGGGATGCTGGACCATCATCTGCAACACCGCTGGCGCCATGAGAGTCGACTGAATCTTCTCCGCATCAAGGGTCTTGAGGATGGCCTCGGGATCCACCGCCGGGAGCACAACGTTGGTCCCACCCTGGAGAGTAACCAGCATTGCTATATTCAAGCCCGCCACATGGAACATTGGCATGGCGACCAGTTGCTTGTGACCCGGGGAATACGCGCCCCATCCGGCTTTTATCACCGCCTCGACAAAACCCAGGTAGCGCGAGTGATCAGTCACAACGCCCTTTGGATTTCCGGTAGTCCCGCTGGTGTACAGCTGCACAAGGTCGGCTTCAGCAGCGGCAGATTCAATGGATGTTGGCCGACCCCAGCTTCCGAACCATTTCTGGGAAGTACTGCGGGCAGCCAGTCGAATAATACTCGCCGGATCCAGGGAACCCAGCGCGGGCACCATGGGATCAAAGGCCGGACCCACGAACAACAATTTCAACTCCGCATCGGCGGCAATGAAATCAATTTCCGCCGGAGCCAGGCGAAAATTAATAGGCACAAGCACACCGCCCAATCTTGCCAGGGCGAAAAACAAGTAGAAGTAGGCTGGCGTATTCAGCTCGAGCAGACCTACTCGCGACCCTTCGGCGACGCCGGCGTGCTTCAGGCGCCTCGCCAGCTGACCACTTCGACTAGCCAGCTCTGCAAAACTTACCGTTTGATCAGGAAACTGAAGCGCCACTGCATCGGGTTGGCGCCGGCACCAATAGTCCAGCACATCTGCCACATTTGGCCCCGCACGCAATGCGTGCAGGGCCTCTACTGTGGGGTCCTGGCTCTCCGTCATCTTCAGCTTTGACTATCCGCTACCAGCTTCTCCAGCTCTTCTGCTGATTTCTGACGAATCTTGGCGGGTTCCAGCAACAATCTTGCGAGAGCCGGCAAGAAAATCAATGCCCCAAGCATGTTCCACAGGAACATGAAGGTCAGCATCAATCCCATATCAGCCTGGAACTTGATGGGTGAGAACATCCAGGTTCCCACGCCGATGGCCAGGGTCAGGCCGGTAAAGGCCACGGCCACACCCGTTGACTGCAGGGTCTTGAAATACGCTTCGGTCAGCTTCAGCCCGTCCTTGATAAACCCGAGCATTCGACTGTAAATGTAGATTCCGTAATCCACACCAATACCCACGCCAAGTGCGATCACCGGCAAGGTGGCCACCTTCACACCTATCCCGATAAAGGCCATCAGGGCCTGGGCCAGGACAGATGTCAGGGCCAGGGGCAAGATGATGCACAGTACTGCACGCAGTGAACGGAAGGTAATCAAGCACAGGAGACTGACTACACCGTAAACCCAGGCAAGCATCTGGTACTGGGCCTTGGAGATAACGATATTTGTTGCCGCCTCGACTCCGGAGTTACCCGCCGCGAGGACGAAAGTCGCATCCGGACTATTATAGGTAGCGGCAAATTCCTCTGCAGCCGCCACCACCCTCAATAGCGTATCGGCCTTATGGTCCTCAAGGAACACAAGGACCGGTACCATTGAACAATCCGTATTGATCAAAATACTCGGCACCCGGCTCAGGGAACTGTTCAGCACAAATTGGTTCCTGCTCAGGGCTGCCCATTTCAGACTGCCCTCGTTCATGGCGGTATTAACCAACTTCGCCACGTTCACCAGGGAGACAACAGACTGGACGCCCTCTACCGGTTCCATTTCACCCTGGAACCGGTCGATGGCAGCCACCGCCTCGTAGTTACCGCAAGCCTGCGCAGGGGTCTCCACCATCACCACAAACACATCCGTGCTGTTCGAGTAGTTAGCCGTCAGGAACGCGTTGTCCCTGTTGTAACGAGAATCAGCACGCAATTCCGGAGCGCCGGGATCAAGGTCACCAATCTTCAGGCCCTGGCCAAAATACAATCCAAAGGCGAACAGGCCTACGCCGATAGCCAGCGTGACGCGAGCCCGTTTCATTTCAGTGAAGCCAGAGAACCATTCCCATACCTTGCTGGGATTGTCCTTGCGTTTCTCCATGTATTGAACAGCTTTTTTCGTTACTCCGGTATAGGACATCAGTACCGGCAACAGAATCAGGTTAGTCATGATAAGCACGGCCACACCCAGACTGGCAGTCAGCGCCAACTCCTGGATGACCGGAATCTCAATCACCATCAAGGTGAAGAAGCCGATACCATCGCTGACCAGCGCCACCAGACCCGGCACGTAAAGCTGACGGAACGTCAGCCTGGCCGAGGCCATGGGGCTAGCACCAAACAGTGACTTGGACCTGATGCTGTTGATCATTTGCACGCCATGACTCACGCCGATTGCAAAGACCAGAAACGGGACCAGCATGGAATATGGATCGATACCGAAGCCCAGTACATTCAACAGGCCCAGCTGCCACACCACGCCAATAGTGGAACACAGCAGGGGGATCGCGGTACTCCACAGGCAGCGAGAATAGAGGTACAGCAAGCCCATGGTGGTCAAGAAAGCGATCAGGAAAAATATACCGACCTGGTTCGCACCATGGATTAGATCGCCGACAATCTTGGCGAAACCGATGATGTGAATAGCCACTGCGTCACTGCCATACTTGTCCCGCACCAGGGTTTCAAGATTTTGTGACAACTCTTTGTAATCAAGTTTCTCGCCGGTCTCTGCATCCCGATCAACCAGTGGCGCCAACACAATGGTCGACTTGAAGTTATTGGCAACCAGTCGCCCTATCTGGCCGGACTTGAGTACGTTTTCCCTGAGCTTTTCCAGGCTCTCAAGGGATCCGTCATAACCATCGGGAATGACGGCGCCACCACGGAAGCCTTCTTCGGTCACTTCGCTCCAGCGAATGTTTGGTGACCAAAGCGACTCGAGTTTCGACCGGTCCACGCCCGGAATATAGAATACTTCGTCGTTAATTTGCCTCAGGGTTTCCTGGAAATCCTTGTCAAAAATATCTCCCTTCCTGGTCTCTACGACGATCCGTACCGTGTTCCCAAGACTTGACAGGTCATCACGATTCTTCAGGAAGTTGGCGATATAAGGATGAGACGTCGGCACCATCTTTTCAAAACTGGCATCAGGACGAATATGAGACGCCTGGTATCCAAGAAACAGCGTTACCAGGGCGCAGATAACGATCAAGACCACCCGATTGCCAAAAATCAGGCGCTCTAGAACAGGCTCTGCATCTGAGATAGGGTGGGTCAGGTGATGTTTAGTCGCGCCTTTCATTGTTCTTCTACCTCAGCTGAACCATCAGGAGTGGCCCGGTGGATACCACCCTCGCCGACCAAAACCAGGTTTTCATCAGGATTCGCAATCACCGCACTGTACGAGCTTCGGTCTTCCCTGATAACAACGCTGAAGGTCTCTCCAGCATCGTCACTGCTTAGCACCGCACCTGAACGACCAACCAGCACCAGTCTGCCGCCGGGTGAGATGACTCCGCCCATGAGTGTATTCTGGCTGGCTGTCGACCTTCTTTCCCAGGTTTCTCCCTTGTCATCAGAGACAAAGATGTTTCCCCTGAGTCCGAACGACAGCACACGACCTGTTGAGCCATTGGGCATAGCAATAATGCCAAACAGTGACCCTTCATAAGGAGACTCGAGCCGAATCCAGGTAGCACCCGCGTCATCGGACCGAAACAGCATCCCCGCCTCACCAGACACGTACAGAGTGTGACCATCCGCCGACGCTATGCCGTAGTAGTGATATTTGTCCAGGTTATCCAGATCCGACGAACGAATTTTCCAGTTCTCACCACCATCATCGGTGCTGAAGATCAATCCGTAAGCGCCAACCGCCAAGCCCGATTTTTCATCAGCAAACCATACGTCCAGCAGGGGATTGGCCGTACCGCCAGCCTCCACGGCGAGCATCGCATCATCCAGAGCGTATTCAGCCTCTTCGATTTCGAACTCCAGGTCCTCGACTTCGGACTCATCTGCGGTCTCGAGTTGCTCTTGCTTCTTCTCTATTGCGGCTTCTGCATAGCCGACTTCCTGCTCAGCGACCTGCAGGCCGGTAAACTGGACCGACCAGCTTCTCCCACCGTCTGAACTATGAAGAATAGTGCCTTCGTGTCCGACGGCCCAACCCATCTCAGGGCTGGGGAAATTTACCGCGGTCAAGGTAACCGATACCGGCACATCAGCCTGGACCCAGCTGCGGCCATCATCGTCTGAATGGATAATGAAGCCTCGCTCACCTACCGCAACCAGCCGCCCGTCGGCCCTGGCGACATCCAGTAGCAAAGCACGGTCAACCCAGTGAGTTTTTACGGACGGCAGATACCTGAAATCTGTTCGGCCCTGCTGGTCTGACTGCCCTGAGACTGCTCCTGCGACGAGCAGTGACGCAACAGTCACGAGTCCACACGCCATTCTATTGATGGCCTTACTACTAGGTTGCATTTGATCCCTCACACCCGGGCCAAGTTCGTCAGCCCAAAAAATAAGCGGCCCGCCGTAAAATACGACGAGCCGCTATCTTATTACAAATGCGTCAAGATAAACCCTGACGATTTATATTATCGTTTTCCGGCCCTGCGCAACGCTGCGGGGGTGTACTCCGTCGATGATGCCGGATAACCCCACACATAAGTGTACTCAGGAATTTCGTTTTCCAAACCGATCGTAAGATAACGACCCGAAATCAAGTCGTAACTGGTTTCGGTTGCATACCAGGGAACGTTGACCTGGTAATGCGTCAGGTTATGAGCTTCCTTCACACGCCACATTTCGCCACGGCCATCGTACAGATCGGCGATGGAAATCTGCCAGGTATCCTCGTCGACATAGAAGGTACGCTTGGCATACACGTGGCGGGCGCCCTCTTTAAGAGTCCCCTCAACAATCCACACCCTGTGCAATTCATAGCGCAGGTAATCAGGGTTCATATGACCAGCTTGCAACAAATCCTTGTACTTGAGGGACTTGTCCAGCATGCGGTAAGAGTTGTAGCCAATGTACATCTCTTTCTTGCCAAGAAGCTTCCAGTCGTAACGATCTGGTGCGCCGTTATACAGATCGAGATCATCGGCAGTACGCAGACCATCTGACGCGGTACCGGGACCGTCGTAGGCTACATCAGGAGCTCTGCGAACACGACGCTGACCGGCGTTGTATACCCAGGCTGCACGAGGCTCTTTAACCTGATCAATGTTCTCATGCACGAGCAAGACACCGCCTTCAAGACGCGCCGGAGCTACGATGGCCTGCTTGTAGAAGAACAGGCGATTCGGATCAACCTTGTCCTGCATGTAGTTCGCCCAGGTAATCTGGTCATCAAACACGACAGGGCTGAAATTGCCATTAGCCTGAACCGGAATCTGGGTATAGCTGCGCTTCACGCTGCCACCACGGTAACGAAGAATGTGATTCCATATCACTTCGATGCCACTGGCAGCAATCGGGAACGGCGTATCTGACACCAGTTCCTTCAAGCCATTGCCACCGGCAGCCAATTCGGCCTTGGTCGCACCAGATTTTACCTGGTCATACACAGACTGGGGATACCCGGATGTACGGCGTGTTTCATACACGTTCATCTTGAAAGTACTGGGGTAACGTTTCAGAAGTGCGATTTGACCTGCAGAAAGGTTATCAGCGTACTGCTCGTAGTTCGCCGCGGTGATCGAGAACTTCACCTGGTCACTGGCAAAGGGATCAAGCAAAGGCCCGCCCTCGACGTACCCGGCAGGCACCGATTTAATCGGGCTCCACTCGGGAATCGTACCGGCAGCGTTGCCAGCTCGTTCTGCACCCATGGGAGTCAGCTCGGGGCCACCCAGTCGGTCAGCCTGTTCCTGGGAAATCGCAGCAGAGACGCCGACAGATACCATGTAAGTCGCGGCCGCGACAGCCAGCATACTTTTCTTCAATAAAGTCATTTTTGTATCCTCTAAAATCAGTAGGCTTGGCTCAGAAGCTAACGCCGAAGCTAAAGCCGGCGAAATCCCTGTCAGCACGGGTGTTGTAGTCGCCACCGGAGAAGTCCGTATAGAAGATTTCAGCCGTATAGCGCTGCAGGTAATTGGCTTTGAGTGACAATCCCAGGCTCTTGCTACCTTCGTTGAAGACACCCGCCGGGTGCCAGCCACTGACGTCATGAGAGAAACTGATGGTCGGCACCAGGTTCACACCTTTAAACACATCGTCATACTGGAACACCAGGCGTGCCCGGTAACCCCAGGACGAATCGGTGACGAAACCTTCGTCGGTGCAGTTATTCGGGTTGCTGTTCACTACGAGACCCAGGGTCGAATTTCCTTCTTCGCAGCTAATTGTGAAGCCTGAATACACGAAGGGATCAAATGAGCCCATACCAAAAGTGGGTGAGCGCCCATAACGGCGGTTTTCGGTTGCAAACGCCCCTTCGATACCCGTAGTAGGCGGCAAACCGTCAACACCGGCCCAACCCACTTCACCCACCAGGGCGATCTGTTGGGTGCCGAGCAGACGGTAGAAGGTCTTGATCACGGTCAACTGGGCCTGGGTGCTATCGAACTCGTCATAGCCATTGAAGGTCCCACCCTGAGGCAGGCCATTCACAACTGTTGTAATCGGACTCCAGGGCGCCCGTCCCAACGCCGCCTGCAACAACTCGGTGGAATTGACCTGCACCGGCATATCCGGGTGGAAGCTCACCTCACCCGACACGGCCCAACCGCCCAGGTTGGTGGCCACGCTCAGACCGTAGAGCTTCTGATCTTCCGGGAACTGGGCATAGAAGGTCGGATTGCCGCCGTAGGGGTTGCCGGGTATGAACGGCGCGTCTACCCCACTCAAGGCCAGGTTCTGCGCGGTACGCCCCGTGTACAAGGGAATCTTCCCGTGAGTGTTCATGTAATACAAACCGAATTCAGTACCACCGAGATTCTCGGCGAAATAGCGCAGGGCTATACCGTATTGACCGCCATCATCGGGCTCTACGTCAGCGTCCCGGGTTATGTAGACACCATTGGCCATGGCGTAGGCGTCAGACACGCCATTGGATACTGTGAGTATGTTACAGCCGTCGGCCGCGAAATCCGCATCAGCGTAATAGCTGCCACAGGAATCAATAATGTATTTTTCCCATTCATACTGGTAGAAGGCCTCGACGCTGATCGCATCAGTCAGACCCAAAGATCCATAGAGCATACCCACGGGGAGCAGGCCTTCCTTGATTTCTACACCGGGCCGGCGGAATGCTGACACATCCACCGGGTTAATCGCGTTCAGACCACCCTGGATGAAGGTGCTTTCGCCCCAGCTGACCACCTGGCGACCCAGGCGCAGATCCAGGGGCATATTGCCCAGCTCGAAATTACCGTAGACGAAGGCGTCAAGAAGCCTGACACCCTTGTTCTTGGCGAACTCGTTATAGGACTCGTCGTTCAGCGGCTGGTTCTGCACATAGTTGTTATTGGATGTGCCATGTGCGCGATTACCGTCTTCAAGCTCAAAGTCATACCAGTACTTGAAGCGGACCACACCACCAAAGTTGCCTTTGCTTAGCTCCAGGTCATGCACGCCCTTGAGAATCAGCGAGTAAATATCACCCTTGGCATAGTTCAGGTTGCCATCGTCAGTATTACTGACCGATGCCGTGCCACCTGGTGCATTGGAACCTGCATATAAGTTGGACTGCGGATCTTCCAGGCGCCAGGATGCGCCTACGGAAATGTCCGATGTGAAACTGCCATCAAAGCCGGCTAATTCAAAATTTACGGCCTGTGCCTGCGAACTCACTCCGAGGAGCATCGCCGGCGCCAGGGCAAATCCCAATTTACTGGCCCACGATTTATTGTTTTTCATACGTAACACCCTTAATTCCCAAGTCTTGTTGTAGCTAATTCTGAGCTAGCGCGGATCCAGCTTGGCAACCAACGCAACGCACCCCCCCGCACCTGCAAAATGTCTCTGCATACAGAGACATATCCGGTGGCATCATAGCGATTTCAATCCTATCACTGTTAACGACGGTTCGCACAACCCCAACGCAACATTAGAATGAAACCAGAATTCACGGTAAAAAACCAGATGAAGACTTTGATGCAGTTGCACATTTATAGGCGCAGTCCCGTATTGCCAACCTCATGACCGGGGTTCATATATAAGGTTCACGGTGTGGGAACTGATGGTACCCATGACGAACACCACTTCAACGCCGTGGGCCATCGAAACCGAATCGGTTTTGAATGAGCTCAACGTGGATCCCGCCAAAGGACTGGATCAGCCCGAGGCCGGCAGGCGCTTACGCATACACGGCAAGAATGAGTTTGCGGAAACTGCCAGGCGGGGGATTTGGCGAATTCTCCTGGACCAGTTTTCAAGCGTCATCACCGCCCTGCTCTGTGTCGCCGCGGTGATTGCCCTGCTGTTCGGCGACCTGGCCGAGGCGGTGGCAATTGGGGTAGTAGTCATCGTTAACTCCTCCATCGGTTTTGCCATTGAGCTACATGCCCTGCGCTCCATGCAGGCCCTGAAAGAACTGGGGCAAGTCCCGGCGACAGTCAGGCGAGACAGACAGCTCCGACGAATAGACGCGCGGGACCTGGTGCCTGGCGACATCCTGATCCTGGAAGGAGGAGATATTGTCAGCGCCGACGCTCGTCTTATTGAAAGCTCCCGCCTGCAAGCGAACGAGTCCTTATTGACGGGAGAGTCTGAGCCGGTTGACAAGTCCCCGGAGGTGATCCCGGAATCATCCAACCTGGTTGAGCGGAGCAATATGCTGTTCAAGGGCAGCGCCCTGACTCGCGGACACGCAGAAGCGGTGGTGGTCGCGACGGGCGCGGCTACCGAGGTAGGCGCTATCGCCGGCCTCACCTCCGCCGCCAGCCCCGGCGCAACACCCCTGGAAAAAAACCTGCAGCGCCTGGGACATCGGCTGGTCGGTCTTACCGCAATAGTGTGCGCCCTGATGGTCGTGGTGGGCCTTGCCACAGGGCAGGACCTGTTTCTTAGCATCGAAACCGCGATTGCCCTGGCAGTGGCAGCCATTCCGGAGGGCCTGCCAATCGTGGCCACGATTGCCCTGGCACGGGGCATGCGACGCATGGCCCGGAACAATGCCTTGATAGAGCGACTTTCGGCGGTTGAAACCCTGGGAGCAACCAGCCTGATCCTGACCGACAAGACCGGAACATTGACCGCCAACCGAATGCGGGTGCGGCGCCTGATTTCCCCGGAGACCGAGATTCATGTAAATCACACCGTTCCGGGCCCCGAGTTTCATAAGCTGCTCGAAGCTGCCGCCCTGTGCAACACCGCAGAACTCTCGATTTCTGACGGCGGCATTGGAGACCCTACCGAGATCGCATTGCTCGCAGCGGCTGGCCAGGCCGGAATCGATGTCGCCGCGTTGCGCCTCAAGTTCCCCTGCCAGAAGAACATCGCCTTTGATTCGGAAGTAAAAATGATGGCCACCGTGCATCCAAGGGACGGGCGCCTTCTTTACTGTGTAAAGGGCGCCCCCGAGCACATCATTAACGCCTGTACGAGCTACTGGAAGAGCGAGAACACGGCGCCGTTGAGTGAACAGGATAAAGCCCGGTGGCTGGATCAAGCGGACTGCCTGGGAGATAAGGGCCTGCGAACCCTGGCGTTCGCATTCAAGGAGGAGGACCGGGCCGACATCCATCCCTACCATGACCTCACCCTGCTGGGGATAGCCGGCATTGCCGACCCACCCCACGAGGGCATCAACGAAGACATGCAGGCCTGTCACGACGCCGGAATCAGAGTCGCCATGGTCACAGGCGACCAGCTGGCCACGGCCCGGGCCATCGCCCGGGAGATTGGTCTTTGCCCCCCGGGTCACGATTGCCAATGCCTGGATGCCAGTGACATTCAGGACATAGAAAATAACGAATCGGCGTTGGCGAGCGCCGATGTCATCGCACGGGCCAATCCCAGGCTGAAACTGGGCTTGATCGAGATGTACCAGGCACGAGGAGAAGTGGTGGCAATGACCGGGGACGGCGTGAACGACGCCCCGGCATTGAAAAAGGCCGATATTGGCGTCGCAATGGGCGAACGCGGAACCCAGGTAGCCAGAGAAGCCGCCGCCATGGTTCTGGAGGATGACGAATTCTCCACCATCATCGCCGCCGTCGCCCAGGGCCGGGTAATTTATACAAACATCCGCAAATTCGTGGTCTACCTGCTGTCTTGCAATCTGTCGGAGATACTCGTCATTGGAGTAGCCTCTGTGATCGGCGCTGCCCCGCCCCTGCTACCCCTCCAGATTCTGTTTCTTAACCTGGTCACCGATGTTTTCCCCGCCCTCGCGCTGGGCGCCTGCGGGGCAGAAAAAAACATCATGAAACAAGCCCCCAGACCGAGGTCGGAGCCGCTGATCGGTCACCAGCAATGGGCGCGTATCACATCCCATGCACTGGTCATTACCTTGTCAGTGGTCGGCGGTGTCGAGCTGGCCGCCCACCTGCCGGGGCTGGAGCAAAACCATCCCCTCACCCTGGCATTCCTGATACTCGCCTTTTCCCAGCTGTGGCATGTGTTCAACATGCGAGCCGATCACAGCCATGCTTTTATTAATGAGATCACCGGCAATCCCTGGGTCTGGGCCGCCATCGGTATCTGCATAGCCATCGTAGGGCTGGCTTTTGCCTTTGGTCCATTGCG
>JAOTSW010000231.1 GCA_029864735.1 Chromatiales bacterium
CGACGGCCTGGTGCTGGACAATCCGCCTGCTGACTCGGCGATACAGCGACTCGAGGACTGGTTCATCGGTCTGCTGCCCATCGAAAAAGAAATGTAAGCCGATTAATTGGGGACAGGCACCAATTAAATAGGTGCCTGCGATTAAATGGGGACAGGCACCAATTAAAATAGGTGCCTGTCCCCATTTAGCAAAACAGGTGCCTGTCCCCATTTAGCCACCCTGACTCCGTTAGTTAAGGTGGCTGTCAAAAAAACCATTTCGTCTTCGCATAAATCGACAACTCGGCCGGCTTGAGCCATCATCAGGCAGCCACGCAACGGATATGCCAACGAATGCAATCATTTTTCGAGGAACTTAAGCGCCGGAATGTCATCCGGGTGGGCGCCGCCTACCTGGTGGCCTCGTGGTTGGTTGTGCAATTGGTGGAGACCATCTTCCCGGCCTTTGGCTTCGGGGATGGCGCGGTCCGTATCGCGGTATTGATCATGGGCATCGGCGCCATTCCGGTGCTGATCCTGGCCTGGGCTTTCGAAATTACGCCCGAGGGGGTCAAGCGCGAAAATGAGGTGGACCGTAGCCAGTCCATTACCGGCCAGACCGGTCAAAAGCTCAATCGCGCATTTATCATCCTGCTGATCGCCTCCCTGGGATTCTTCGCGGTGGACAAGTTTGTGCTCGCCCCGGAGCGGGTCAAGGCCGAACTGGCCCAGGCGCGCCAGGAAGGAGCGGCCCAGGCGCAAAGTAACGCCGGGCAGGAGCCTGCAGCAAGCCCGGTCAAATCCCAGTCGGTGGCGGTGCTGCCGTTTGTGGCCATGAGCCGGGGCGAGGACGATGAGTACTTTGCGGACGGCCTGACTGAAGAGATTTTGAACGCGCTTGCCCAATTGCCTGAGCTGTTGGTCACGGCCCGTACCTCGGCGTTTTTCTTCAAGGGCAAGGATGTGCCGGTGCAGGAGATCGCCGACACCCTCGGCGTTAAGCACATCGTGGAAGGCTCCGTGCGTCGCGACCAGGGGCGGCTGCGGGTCACGGCCCAGTTGATCCGCGCCTCGGATGGTTTCCACCTGTGGTCAGAGACCTTTGATCGAAACAGTACCGACAGTTTCGCCGTGCAAACGGATGTGGCCGAGAAAATCGCCCTGGCGCTGAACGTGGTGCTGGACGAAAAGAAGCGGGCACAGATGCGCGAGGCGGGTGTGGGGGAGCCGGAGGCCTATATCGCCTATCAAAAGGGCCTCGAGTTGGCGTCACTTGCCCATGCCGGCGACGACATTCTGTCGGACCTGGCCAGGGCCAACATCTTTTTCGAAAAGGCGTTTACCCTGGCGCCGAATTTCTCTGATGCTTATATGTGGCATGCAGATTATTACACCCATATCTTGATGGAAAGTGACGGCGAAGCGCCCTTGCCGGGTATCACGGCGGCCGACATTGCTGCTGCCCCGATAGCGATGGCAAAGGATTTGGACAATGCCCTGCGCACGGCTCCGGACGAGGGGCGCAAGGCCAACCTGGAATTTGATCGGGCCTTGCTGACGGGGAACTGGCGCGGTCTGTTGCCATTGGCGGACAGGGCCCTGGCGCAGCCGGGTTGCCCGACGGGGCAATGGCTGACGTTCACGGCGTTGTTTGGTCGAGCTGCTGAGGGACTCGATGATTTCAGCCGGGAACTGGAGTGCGACCCGCTTGTGGTGACTGCCCGGAGACAGCAGGTAGCCTCAGCGATATGGATGGAGGAGCCCGGCAGGGCGGTTGAGTTGGCCGAGCAAGGCATGGAATTTGTTACCAGCGACACCCGCGAGTCGCTGGTCATTGTCCATATCGAGGCCCTTATCGCCGCGGGGCGCCTGGATGAGGCCCAGGCGATAGTGAACAACAACCTGCGCAGCCGAGTGGCGATTGCCCGCCTCGGCGTTGCGTTGGCCGCTGCCCGTGGTGATTCGGCTGCAGGACACGCCCGGCTTGAAGAAAGTGCGGCCGTCGTTCCTGCCTATTCACTTGATGCCTTCGTTGCCAGGGCAATGTTGGGTGACCGGGAGATGACCAATCGTCGGGCCTCGGAAGTGGATGCACGGCCAGTGGGATATATATTTTTACTCGAGGCGATTTACCAGTGCTATTGCGGCGCGCTGTTCGATCTTGAAGCCACGCCAAACTTCGCCGCTAAATTGAATGAGGCAGGTGTGCAATGGCCGCCCCCATCGCCCATCAAGTTCCCGCTCAAGACCTGGTGACCCGGGTCGCCCCTGGATAATGGGGCCGGATACATTTATTTCCGCTAATGCCGGTTATCGTGCATGACAAAAAATGGTGCCTGTCCCCATTTTTTTCGGCACCGGATTTAACCCGAGTCGCAATTTGCTGCTACCTTAATGTCGTGGGGATGTTAAGAAAGGGAATATTCGGGTGAAAGAAATAGATACGGTGCCGGGCCTGAACAGGATTCTGGTTGCCAACAGGGGAGAAATCGCCATTCGGGTGATGCGTGCGGCCACCGAGCTGGGCTTGCGCACGATTGCGATATTCTCAGAGGAAGACCGCTTCTCCCTGCACCGGAGCAAGGCAGACGAGGCCTACCTGGTTGGCAAGGGCAAATCCCCGGTTGACGCTTACCTGGATATCGAAGATGTCCTGAGAATCGCCCACGCCGCCCATGCGGATGCTATCCATCCCGGTTACGGTTTCCTGTCTGAGAACCCTGCTTTCGCCGAGGCTTGTGAGGCTGCCGGTGTGCCCTTGATCGGTCCCACCGCGGACACCATGCGCCGCCTGGGCAACAAGATTTCGGCCCGTACCCTGGCCCTGGAGGCCGGCGTGCCGGTCATGCCGGCATCGCCGGTGCTTCCCGATTCAATCGCTGACTGCCTCAAGCATGCGGAGCAGATCGGCTACCCGGTGATGCTCAAGGCCAGTTGGGGCGGTGGCGGTCGCGGTATGCGGATGATTGAAAGCCCGTCGCAGCTGGAGGAGCTGTTGCCCATGGCCCGGCGTGAGGCCAAGGCGGCTTTCGGCAATGACGAGGTGTACCTGGAAAAGCTCGTGCGCAACGCGCGTCACGTCGAGGTGCAGATTATCGGCGACGATGCCGGCAACCTGGTGCACTTGTTCGAACGTGACTGCACCGTGCAGCGGCGCAATCAAAAAGTGGTGGAACGTGCGCCGGCGGGATTCCTCAGCGCGGCCCAGCGGGGCGCAATGTGTGAATCGGCGCTGAAGATCGGTCACGCAGCCAGTTATCGCAACGCAGGCACAGTGGAGTTTCTGCAGGATGCTGACAGCGGTGAGTATTACTTCATCGAAGTAAATCCGCGTATCCAGGTAGAGCATACGGTTACCGAGGCGGTCACCGGCATCGATATCGTGAAAGCGCAGATACGCATCGCCGCGGGTGCGATCATCGGCACACCCCAAAGCGGTGTGCCCTTACAGGAAAATATTCGGGTTAGCGGTCACGCCATCCAGTGCCGGGTTACCACCGAAGACCCGGAAAGCAATTTTGTCCCGGACTATGGGCGCATCGTCGCCTACCGCAGCCCGGCGGGTTTCGGAATACGCCTGGATGCCGGCACGGCCTACTCGGGCGCCATCATTTCAC
>JAOTSW010000232.1 GCA_029864735.1 Chromatiales bacterium
GTATTATTTTTCCTGGATAAGCATCCATGCCCAATGTCTCCACCAGCGAACCGTGGTTCATGAAGAGACAATAATTATAGTTCAACTTTGGAGCAGCAACCCAAACCGGGATTCAGTCCAGAAGCCATTACCCTGGCCAAAGACTCCGAGCAAAGTTCGCAGCGACCTTACACCAGTTTGAATAACAGCTTGCCCGAGATGGGCTGGCGCAGATTGCGTCCGTACAGCTTGTAGAACAGCGTGACTTTCTGACCGGCCAAAGACTTGTCCGCAAACAATCTCAAAGGCTCCTTAAAGGCCAGCAGGCTCTGGCCCGGCATCACGTTGCCCAGGCTTTCGGTCACCTGGTATGCCTTTTCCAGCTCACTCACCGTCGGATAGGAGCTCTCGTCGTCATAGACCTTGCGCGGCTTGAGCTCATTGGCCGGATTGACGGGCACGCGCCTGGCCAGCAGGAATTTTGATGCCCTGGGGACCATCAAGGCGATGGATGCTCCCTTTAACTCCTGGTCGGACTCGTTGACCAGGACGAGATTTACCTTCTGGCCATGCTGTTGGAAACGGAAGTAATCATCATGGTCCCGGTAGCGCTCCACCAGGTTATCCAGTTCTTTGCGCAATTCGCTGACAGAGTGTGACTGGTAAGGCTGGTCCGCACCGAACAGGCGGGCGTGAGTCAAGCGTGTAATGAAGGTGTTTTCGTCAGCAATCGCGCCCTTGGCTTCCTTGGCCTCGATCAAGGTGCTCAGCTTCTCCTTGGCGTCTTTCGATGGCAGCAGTTCTGCATCCGCAGTTTTGATAGTCATTTCCTGGGAAAGCATGTTCCCGTCGAACCCGACTTCCACCTTGCCCGTGTACAGGGCCTCGGCGAAACGATCGGCAAACACCGCTTCGAGTTGTCGCCTGCCCATACGCTGATTCTCGGTCTTCACCCGAATCCAGGCGTCACCGCGACGCAGACGCGCCGAATGGTCCGTCCGCATCATGTAAGGCCTGTCCTGGCAATCGTCCAGGATCAGTGCAACCAGTTGCTTGCCGTCAACCGTCAGGGACTGGGCGTGCATATTCAATGGGGGTTCGATGAAATCACGAATCACGCCGTGGTAACGGTGGGTGCCGTCAATCGCTTCACGGGGAATGTTAAATACCGTGGCGCCATGCACGCCGGCTTCGACTCCCAGGATAATAACTCGCTGGCCTTCCACGTTTGCATTGGCCAGGGACACGACATCGCGCAGCAACTCTTCCTGGGACTGCTTGGTATAGGCTCCCCGCCGGAACAGAACTTGCGCGCTTTCCTTACCTTCCCTAACGATTTTTTCCAGCGTATTCACTTCTTCGTGACTCCCGTCGTGTGCGGCAATTCTATTACCAAGCCGCTAACAGCGCATTCTTTCATATTCATCACAGTCAGGGCCCTGCCGCGCTTCACACTTCTTCAGCCCAGTTCGTCAATTCCCCGATTCGCCAACTCGTCGGCCAGTTCGTTACCTTCGACTCCGGAGTGCCCAAGCACCCAGTGCCAGGTGATCTTGTGGGCACCCAGGGCCGCATCCAGTTCCATCCACAGGTCCTGGTTTTTCACCGGCTTTTTATTGGCGGTTTTCCAGCCCCGGACTTTCCAGTTGGCCATCCACTTGGTGATGCCGTCGCGAACGTATTTCGAGTCGGTATACAGGTCAACCTTGCAGGGTCGTTTCAGGGCCTTCAGGGCCTGGATAGCCGCGGTTAGCTCCATCCGGTTGTTGGTGGTATCCCGCTCACCACCGTAGAGGTGTTTTTCCTTTCCCTGCCAACTCAATGCCGCGCCCCAGCCTCCCGGTCCGGGATTGCCCCGGCAGGCACCATCGGTGTAGATCGTCACATCACTCATGCATGTTTCTCGTGGTCGGTTCTGCCAGTCCCGCCCCGACGCGTTGCCGGGCGCGGGCGGCCGGGCGTATGGGCGTCATGCCATAGACCCGCTTCTGGGCGTGCACCATATAGCCTCCGGCCAGCACTGGCCAGTAGCGTGAACCCAGGCTCTCGATTTTTTCCAGGTGCACCTCATTAAGGCCCTTCATCGGCCAGGCGAAACAAAAGCGCCGGATACCGCGAATCTCGTAGCCCAGCAGTTGCAGCCAGTCCTCGATGCGCCGCATACGGATCAGCCCCAGGCAATGCTCGGGGAATTTCCGGCGGCTGAGCACCCTGCGCAGACCCATGGGTCCGTTGGGGTTCAAGCCCAGGATAATCACCTGACCATCACCCACCAGGATTCTGTCCACTTCCCTGAGCACCTGGTGAGGCGCGCAACTGCGTTCCAGGGTATGAGGCAACAGGACTGCGTCCACGCTGTGACTGGCCACCGCCAGCTGTTCCGGGGTGCTGTGAATACAGGGAACATGCCGGGAGGCGGAATCAATCAGGGCGCTGCGCTGGGTGCGGGACAGGCTCAGGAAAGCGTCCTCATCCCCCCAGCGTCCAATTTGCAGCAACTGGGGACCGAACACCTGGGCCAGGGCCCGCTCCACCAGTTCTTTCTCCTGGCTCAATAGCCGTTTGCCCAGAGCGGTGTCCAGCCAAGGTTCAGCAAAGGATCGTTGGTGATTCATGACCCAAGAGGATACCCGCAGGGACTCGCTGTTGTCCCGCTTTGCAGCGCCAGGAGGCTAATTATCTTTCAGCCCACCCAGGTGACATAATCCGGCCAAACAGGCTGTAGCGGCCCCTGGCTGCCCCGACAGCGCTAAATGGCCTCGTGCAATCGGCGGCTAATTATGTGAAATTTGTCACGGCAAATGCGCCTGGCTTGCATGAGAATGTCAATTCTTGGGCCCAAAGCCTGAATTGAACCTGCCGGGACATAGTGCAAAGCAGGCGGCAACAGATCAACGCGGAGAGCGAACACCGGACTCTCCCCCAGAAGAATCAACGCCCCGGGAGGGCTTGGGATGGCATTGAAGGTCACCACCATTGAAGCGTTCAGCGATAATTACATCTGGCTGATCCACGATACCGAGAATCCTGCCCGGGTGGTTGTGGTGGATCCCGGCGATGCCGCACCGGTACTCAAGACCCTGGCCGACCAGGACCTGGATCTGATCGCGGTACTCATCACCCATCACCATCCTGACCACGTGGGCGGCATCGAGAAACTGCTGGCCCTTCACGAGGTGCCGGTATTCGGTCCTGCCAATGAACACATTCCCTGCATCAACTACCCCATGGTGCATGGCCAGAGAATCCAGATCCCCGACACCGGCCTGAATTTCGAGGTAATAGAAGTTCCCGGACACACCCTGGGCCATATCGCCTACTACGGACACGGCGCCGTATTCTGTGGCGACACCCTGTTCAGCGGCGGTTGTGGCCGGCTCTTCGAGGGGACCGCGGCCCAGATGACCGCGTCCATGGATGAACTGGCCGACCTGCCCCCGGAAACCAGCGTGTATTGCGCCCACGAGTACACCCTGTCGAACTTGCGCTTTGCCCTGGCTGCAGACCCGGACAACCAGGCGCTGCGCGATTACCAGCGGGCCTGTCAGGCCCTGCGGGATGCCGGCCAGCCCACTGTCCCGTCCACCATAGCCACCGAATTAGCCAT
>JAOTSW010000233.1 GCA_029864735.1 Chromatiales bacterium
CACCTATGTGCTCTCTGCCGGATACTACGACGCCTACTACCTGAAGGCTCAGAAAGTACGCGAGTTGATCGCCGAGGATTTCACCAGGGTGTTCAAGGAAGTGGATGTGCTGATGGGACCGACCACCCCGGCGCCGGCCTTCGAGCTGGGCTCCAAGACCGCCGATCCGATCACCATGTACCTGAACGATATTTACACGATCGGTGTGAACCTTGCCGGCCTGCCCGGCGTGTCTATCCCCTGCGGATTTGTGAACGACCTGCCGGTGGGGTTACAGCTGATTGGTTCGCACTTTTCCGAGGCGAAATTGCTGAACGTAGCCCACCGCTACCAGCAGGAAACCGATTGGCACCAGCGCCTCCCCGGCAGTGACTACGAATAAGAACCAGGGCATTAAATCATGGAATGGGAAACTGTAATCGGGCTGGAAATTCACGCACAGCTCAATACCGTCAGCAAGATCTTCTCTGGTGCGTCGACCGCCTACGGGGCCGAGCCCAATACCCAGGCCTGCCTGGTGGACCTGGGCTACCCGGGCCAGTTGCCGGTGCTCAATGCGGAGGCTGTTGCCAAGGCCGTGAAGTTTGGCCTGGCGACCGGATCAAAAGTGGCGCGCCGCTCGGTGTTCGCCCGCAAGAACTATTTTTATCCTGACCTGCCCAAGGGCTACCAGATCAGCCAGTTCGAGCTGCCTATCGTGGAAACGGGCAAGATCGAGGTGGTGCTGGAAGATGGCAGCATCAAGGTCGTGGGGCTGACCCGGGCGCACCTGGAAGAGGATGCCGGCAAGTCCCTGCACGAGGACTTCGCGGGCATGACCGGTATCGATCTGAACCGGGCCGGTACGCCGCTGCTGGAAATCGTTTCCGAGCCGGAGATGTATAACGCCAGGGAAGCGGTGGCCTACATGAAGACCATCCACACCCTGGTGCGTTACCTGGACATTTCCGACGGCAATATGCAGGAAGGCTCGTTCCGCTGTGACGCCAACGTGTCCGTGCGTCCCAAGGGTAGCGAAAAACTCGGCACCCGCGCGGAGATCAAGAACCTGAATTCTTTCCGTTTCGTTGAGCGCGCCATCAACTTCGAAGTGGAGCGCCAGATCGACATCCTGGAAAGCGGTGGCAAGGTGGTGCAGGAAACCCGCCTGTACGATTCGGTCAAGGACGAGACGCGCTCCATGCGTAGCAAGGAAGAGGCGAATGACTATCGCTACTTCCCTGATCCTGACCTGCTGCCGGTGGTGCTTGAGGAAAGCTATATCGAGGACATCGGCAAGACCCTGCCTGAGCTGCCCGGCCAGAAGCGCAAGCGGTTCATTGATGAACACGGCCTGTCCGCCTATGACGCAGGCGTGCTCACCGCCAGCCGGGAGCTGGGTGATTATTATGAGCACGTGGTCGGGCGCCTGGGCGGTGATCCCAAGCTGGCCGCCAACTGGGTGTCTGGCGAGCTGGCCGGCGCCCTGAACAAGGCGGGCCTGGATATCACCGAAAGCGTGGTGGGTCCCCAGGCGCTGGCGGACATGCTGGGTCGGGTCCTGGACAATACGATCTCGGGCAAGATCGCCAAGGACGTGTTCGAGGCCATGTGGAATGGCGAAGGCACGGCTGATGAGATCATCGAGGCCCGTGGCCTGAAACAGATCACCGACAGCAGTGCTATCGAGGCGGTCATCGACCAGGTGATGGAAGCCAACCCGGGTCAGCTGGCGGATTACCGTTCCGGCAAGGACAGGCTGTTTGGGTTCTTCGTGGGCCAGGTGATGAAGGCCACCCAGGGCAAGGCGAATCCTGCCCAGGTGAACGACGTGCTTCGCAAGAAGCTGGCCGGCTGACAGATATCTGA
Organism: Chromatiales bacterium; assembly: GCA_029864735.1. Lineage (GTDB taxonomy): Bacteria > Pseudomonadota > Gammaproteobacteria > Steroidobacterales > BM003 > CAKZML01. The sequence goes on from JAOTSW010000233.1 coordinate 1,849, forward strand.
CGTGCGCAAATCATGAGCCAGGACAAGGACCAGCTAAGACGTTTTGTTTTTGACCAGTTGCCCGTGCATGGGCGCCTGGTGAACCTGAACGCCTCATTAAAGGCGGTGATGGATCTGCATCCCTACCCGGAGCCGGTGCGTGAATTGCTGGGCCAGGCCATGGTGGCCTCTGTGCTGCTGGCAGCCACCCTGAAGTTCCATGGTCAGTTGACCTTGCAGTTGCAAGGCGACGGCGACGTGAAGATGCTGGTGGTCCAGTGCACAGACGAATTGTCTTTGCGCGGCCTGGCTCGCTATGAGCCGAATCTCAAGGGCAAGAGCTTCCTTGAACTGGTGGGCAAGGGCCGCATGCTGGTCACCCTGGAAACCGGCAATGCCGACAACCGCTACCAGGGCATCGTGCCCCTGGAGGGCGACAGCCTTGCCCAGTGTCTTGATACCTACTTCTACACCTCCGAGCAGTTGCCGACCCGTTTCTGGCTGGCCAGCGGCCAGGCCACCGCGGCAGGCATGTTGCTGCAGCAACTGCCCCACGGCGCCGCCGTGGGTGACGAGGATGCGTGGCCACGTCTTAATATGCTCGCCGGCACTCTCACCGACCCGGAGCTGCTGGAACTTTCCGACCGGGAACTCCTTCTGCGCTTGTTCCACGAGGAAGACGTGCGGATGTTCGAACCCCGGCGCGTCACCTTCAGCTGTCTGTGCACCCGGGATCGGGTGGAAGACGTGCTCAAGATGCTGGGAGAAGAAGAGGTGGGCGAGGTGCTTTCCGAGAAGGGCCAGCTGGAGGTGCATTGCGAATTCTGCAACAAGCCCTACCGGTTCGATGAAGTGGATACCGCCCGCTTGTTCGCCACGGGGATGGGCGGGGGTTCCTCCTCGGTCCATTAAATCCGCCGGCCTGGCCCTCGGATTCCTTGAATTTTCTTGATTTCCCCGGCGCTCGGGGGAATTTGGCTTGCCTTCAGGCAGGCCGGGCGTCATACTGTTCGGCCTCATACATAAAGACATCCTTATATCGTTATGTCTAATTCCCAATCCAGTCTGGAAGTCTTGTTGCAAGGACTCAAGGCCAGTGCAGATCCGACCCGTCTGCGCCTGCTCGGTCTGTGCGCCAGTGGCGAGTTGACCCAGGCTGAACTGACCGAGGTGCTGGGCCAGAGCCAGCCCCGGGTTGCCAGGCACTTGCGCATCCTGTGTGACGCCGGTTTGCTGGATCGCTTCAAGGAGCGCCAGAACGTTTATTACCGGCTGGCCCGCAAGGGCGAGGCGGGCAGTCTTGCCCGGGCGCTGCTGGGCCAGTTCCCGGTGGCCGATCCGGCGCTGGATCCTGACCGTAAGCAACTTGCCCGGATCCGGGCTGAGCGGGCCAGCCAGGCCTCGGAGTTGTTACAGGGTGTCCCCAGCAACTGGGCCGGTTCCAGCACGCCGGAAGAAGAGGCAAGGATTCGCGGCACCATCGTGAACATGCTCAACGATTGCCGCATTGGTGCCTTGCTGGATATCGGCACCGGCACCGGCCGGATGCTCAGGTTGCTGGGCGGTAGGGCCGAGGAAGCGGTAGGCGTCGACCTGTCCCGGGACATGCTGGCGGTGGCCCGCAGCTCCTTGGAACAGGCCGGTATGGATCACTGTATGGTGCGCCACGCGAACATGTATCAACTGCCTTTTCCTGCCGCATCCTTCGACACCGTCACCCTGGATGAGGTGTTGGGCCAGGCCGAGGAT
>JAOTSW010000078.1 GCA_029864735.1 Chromatiales bacterium
TGCTGGTGATTAAACGCACCGGCGGCGACATCAACTGGGTAGAGGGTCGCGATCACTGGTATCACGAGGCGTCCGCCGACCAGGGAGGAGACTGTCCTCCGGAGCCCATGAATGCCGAAGATCCGCTGTTCATTCTCTATACCTCGGGATCCACCGGACAACCCAAGGGTGTCATGCACACCACCGGCGGCTACCTGGTTTACACATCAATGACCCACGAACTGGTGTTCGATTACAAACCTGGTGACGTTTACTGGTGCACCGCCGACGTGGGCTGGGTAACCGGGCACAGTTATATCGTTTACGGACCACTGGCCAATGGCGCGACCACACTGATGTTCGAAGGGGTTCCAAACTACCCCTCCTTCTCCCGTTTCTGGGAAGTGGTGGACAAGCACCAGGTCAATATCTTCTATACCGCCCCCACCGCGATACGCGCACTTATGCGCGAGGGCGCCGATCCGGTGAAGAGCACTTCGCGCAAGAGCCTGCGCCTACTGGGAACCGTGGGCGAACCCATTAACCCCGAAGCCTGGGAATGGTATTTCAATGTGGTGGGCGATGCTCGCTGCCCGGTGGTGGACACCTGGTGGCAAACCGAGACCGGTGGCATCTTGATCAGCCCGCTGCCCGGCGCCACTGCACTCAAGCCTGGTTCGGCCACCCGTCCGTTGTTCGGTATCAAGCCCCAACTGGTGGATAACGAGGGTTTGCCCCTTGAGGGCGTGAACGAGGGCAACCTGGTCATTACCGATTCCTGGCCGGGCCAGATGCGGACCGTGTACGGCGATCACCAACGCTTCATTGACACCTACTTCTCAACCTTCCCGGGGAAATACTTCACCGGCGATGGCGCCAAGCGCGATGAGGACGGCTACTACTGGATAACCGGCAGGGTGGATGACGTGCTGAACGTCTCCGGTCACCGTATGGGCACCGCCGAGGTGGAAAGCGCCCTGGTGTCACACCCCAAAGTTGCCGAGGCCGCTGTGGTAGGCTACCCACACGATATCAAGGGACAAGGCATCTATGTCTACGTCACCCTGATAGCCGATGCCGAACCCACAGACGAACTGAAGAAGGAATTACGCGACTGGGTGCGCAAGGAAATTGGCCCGATTGCCTCACCGGACCTGATCCAGTGGGCTCCGGGACTTCCGAAGACACGCTCGGGTAAGATTATGCGCAGGATTCTTCGAAAGATTGCCGCAAACGAGTTCGAAAACCTGGGGGACACTTCTACCCTGGCTGAACCCGAAGTTGTAAAGCAATTGATTGAAAATCGCGCCAACCGGTAACCACACGAGACACAATGCGCCTGGCTGAAAAAATCATCATCGCTGACGATCACCCGTTGTTCAGGGGGGCGTTACGAGAAGCGGTATTGAAGGCCTGCCCCGATGCGACCATCATCGAGGCAGAAACCTTCGCAGAACTGCAGGAAGCCACGGACCAGCACTCGGACGCTGATCTGTTGCTTCTTGATTTGAATATGCCAGGCGCAACGGGTTTCTCCAGCCTGATTTTCGTGCGCTCCAAGCATGAGAGCCTGCCCACCGTGGTAATTTCTGCGTTAGAAGAACCGTGGGTAATTCGACGCGCTATCGCCCATGGCGCGGCAGGCTTCGTTCCCAAGTCATCCCCGGTGAAGGTTATCTCGGAAGCACTTACAACTGTGCTCGAAGGAGATTGCTGGCTACCGCCCGGAATGGAGCACGGCGATGCGACGCTGGAGCCTGGGGAGCAGACAGTTGCCGACCGACTTGCACAACTGACGCCGCAACAGTTCCGTGTGTTCAGCATGCTTTCCGAAGGCCTGCTGAACAAGCAAATAGCGTATGAGTTGAGCGTCTCTGAGGCCACAATCAAGGCCCACGTGACAGCTATCATGAAGAAGCTTGGCGTCACCAACAGAACCCAGGCCGTACTGGAAGCCAGTCACCTGGCTCTTGAGAGAAAAATACCCTCCAGCGTCGCATGACGCTCTAGCCGGTCTCTCGTCCCCGCAACAAACTGGTCAGCGTCGCCCGCAGCGACGCGGGCCTGACCGGTTTGCCCAGAACCAGGTATCCCGCCTCCCGAATCAAGTGCTTGACCTCGTCCGAATTGTCTGCGGTGATAAATGCGCCCGGCACTGAGACCCCAAGGTGCTCGTTCAACTTCCGCACCACGTCCAGGCCATTCTCATTATCCAGTCGATAGTCGACAAGCATGACATCGGGAATCATCCCCTCGGGCAGAATTTTCAACAAATGTTCGCTGGAACGGGCGATGGTCACCACGCAACCCCAGCGTTCCAGCAAGGCCTGCATACCGTCGAGAATTTCCTGCTCGTTGTCTACACAGATTACCCGCGCGCCGCCCAGTTTGCCGCTAGGCACAAATACTGGCGCTGCTGGTTTGCCCACTACGACCTGATTTTCCGCCAGTGGCACACTCACCGAGAACATGCTGCCGCGGCTTAATTCCGAGCGCACCAGTATTGAATGACCCAGCATATTGGATACCCGATCGACGATTGCCAACCCCAACCCCAGGCCTTTCTCTTTGCCCCCCGGACCCGTTTGAAGCCGGCGGAATTCGACAAAAATATCCTCAAGATTTTCCTCGGGAATGCCCTGTCCCTGGTCCCATACCTGGACTTCTACCTCTTTCCCCCTGCGACGGGCCGCCACCAGGACCCGCCCATCTTCGCTGTAGCGAAAGGCATTGCTTATCAGGTTCTGGAAAATGCGACGCAACAGTTGCCGATCGGACTTCACCACGCAATCGATACCGGAACCCCGAACTTTCAATTCCAGACCCCGGGCCCGGGCTAGAGGTTCAAACTGCTTGTGCAACACATCCAGCAGATCTCTCAACCGGAACTGGCTGATCTCCGGCACCAGGGCGCCGCTATCCAGCTTGGAGATATCCAGCAAGGCTCCCAGCAGGTCCTCCGCCGCCGCCAGGGAGTTGTCCACCCTGTCCACCAGTTTTGACTGTTCCGGAGGCAGACTTTCCGACTGTTCCGACAACACGGAAGCGAACAACCTTGCCGCGTTCAGCGGCTGGAGAAGATCATGGGTGGCTGCGGCAAGAAAGCGCGTCTTGCTGCGATTGGCCTGCTCCGCCTCGCCCTTCGCCACCTGCAGGTCGCTCATCGCTTTCTGCAATTCGTCCGTGCGCTCCTCTACCCGGAGCTCGAGATTCGCTTTCGCCTCCTCGAGCGCCAGTTCGGCACGCCGGCGACTGGTGATGTCCTGGAACATCGCATACAAACCGCTGACCTCTCCGCTTTCATCGAACTCGGGTATGTAGGTTCCCAGGCAATACATCTCCTCCCCGGTCACAGACTTCAATGTCACCTCGAACTCCTGTCGCTTGCCCGTCAGCGCCCTTTCCAGGTATTCCGACCGTTCGACCAACTGAGCTGGCGAAAGCACATCCTTGACCAGCTTGCCAACGACCTGGTCGGCGGGAAGATTCACGTAATCCAGGTAACTCTTGTTGGCAAAACCAAAGCGCTGATCCTTGTCCAGGTAACTGAGCATAAGCGGCGCGTTGTCCGTGTACAGACGGATATTGTGTTCACTCTCACGCAGGGCGAGTTCCACTCGCTTGTGCTCGGTAATATCTGTATAGGTGGAAACGTACCCACCCCCAGGCATCCTGTTTCCCCGGATTTCAATCACCTGCCCATCCGGGCGTTGCCGCTCATAACGGTAGGCCTGGCCATCACGCATACGCTGCAGCCGTCGCGAAACATGCTCTATCACTTCACCAGGACCGCACAGACCGCGCTCCGCGTTGAACCTGATCAGGTCGGCCACCGGGCGCCCCACGTAGACCATGCCCTCGGGGTAATTCAGCAACTCCAGGTAACGACGATTCCAGCCAACGATTCGCAGGTCCTTGTCGGCTACCGCCACACCCTGGGTAATGCTGTGCAGCGTTGCGTCGAGCAATCGCCGGTTAAAGGTCACTGCATCGGCGGTCTGGTCCAGCAAAGCCAGCATATCGCCGATAGCCATACCGGTCTTTTTCAGGGCTGCGGTAAGTACCGCCCGGGCCGAGGCAGAGCCAATTGCTCCGGCCAGCAATCTCTCTGTGTAGCGAACAATCTCGCCATCCGCCAGGACACCCGGGGCCAGCACAATCCCCTTGTCATTCTCATATTTCTCAAAAGCCCGGACACTGTGACGGCGACCGACAAATCGCGCCGCCAGGGCTTGCAGATCGCCCACGGTGGCATGCTGCTGCCAACGGGCGGGCAATGCGGGAGTGGTTCGACGCGGATCCTCAATGAACACGACCGCCTGTAATTGCTCCCTCAGCGATGGGGGCCACAGGATCGAACCGATCACCAGTCCAAGCATATTCATCGACAGGGACAACAACACGCCGTGTGTAATAGGGGTCATGCCTTCCAGGCCGAAAAGCGCCTCCGGGCGCAGCCAGTCAATTCCCCAGATTCCGTTAAGCACCCAACCCAGGTCACCACCGCTGGAACGGGCCACGCCCGGAAACAAGAGTGTATATGCCCAGATGGAGAAGCCCAGGGTTAGTCCAGACAGCGCGCCGCGCCGGCTGGCATTGCGCCAGAACAGGCCGGCGATAATTGGCGGCGCGAACTGCGCGGCGGCAGCAAACGACAGCAAACCAATGGAAGCCAGTCCAGAGGATTCGCCTGTCAGTCTGTAATACACGTAAGCGGCCAGGGTAAGTGCGATAATGGTTGCCCTGCGAACATAGAGCAGGATGCGGCTCAAATCCTCTTTCAGGTGGATACCCAGCGACTTGGCGCCCAGCAACAGCGGCAGGACTATGTCATTACTGACCATTGTTGCCAGTGCCACAGTAGCGACGATCACCATACTGGTGGCCGCGGAGAACCCGCCCAGGAAAGCGAAAAGGCTCAGCAAATGGCGGTCATATGCCATGGGCAGGGCCAATACGAAGGTGTCCGCATCAACCTGGCCAATACCAAACTCTTTCAGGCCTGCCATTGCAATGGGAAAGACCGCGAGCATGATGATTACCAGGTAAGTCGGGAACAACCACCTGGCCATGCGCAGGTCTTTCTCGCCACCGCACTCCACTACCGCAACATGGTATTGCCGGGGCAAACAGAAAATTGCCGCCATGGCCAGCAAGGTCTGGGCCATGAAGCCACCCGGCAATTCCGACGGCAAAAAAACCGAACTCAGCCGTTCATCAATGACCACGCTTTCCAGGATCTCCCTGGGGCCACCCATCACGCTGTACATGGCGAAGGCACCCACGGCGACCAGGGCAATCAACTTGACTACTGACTCGGCGGCAATGGCCAGCATCATTCCCCGGTGGTGTTCAGAGGCATCGATGTGCCTGGTACCGAACAAAATTGCGAAGACCGCCAGGACAAGGGCAAGGTAAAACGCGGTAGTAGAAGCGCCTCCGCCGGCCACAGCCTGTCCACCGGTAACCACATCAAAGGAAGTGGCGACGGCTTTTAACTGCAGGGATATGTAAGGCACCATTCCGACGACGGCGCTCACGGTGACCAACATCGACACGCCCCGGGACATGCCGTAGCGGGCTGCAATGAAGTCGGCGATGGTCGTGAGATTTTGCTTCTTGCTGACCTCGACTATGCGACGCAAAATCTCCCAGCCGAACACCACCATGATGATAGGGCCCAGGTAGATAGGCACATAACCCCAACCGGTGGACACCGCTGTACCCACGGCACCATAGAACGTCCAGGAGGTGCAATACACTGCCAGGGACAGGCTGTAGACCAGGGGGCCGTTTAACGGTTGCTTGCCCGCCGCCTCACGAGAGTCGCCCCAATAAGCTATGGCAAACAGCAAACCGACATAGACCAGTGATAGGACAATCAGGATGCCTGTCTGCAAGTGGAAACGCTCCCTCTACTGTTGAATTTCTCGGGCAAAGCTAGTCCCTAATACCATGGTCTAACACCCCCCGCAAGCAAGGCTCGGCAACAGGACAGTTGCACTAAGCCCGTGATAAACGTCAGAAAAATTGATCTTCGTTGTCCTTCTTCGAATAGCCTCGGGGATATCACCCTGACATCTAAGACTAAAGTAGGACTGCGCCCCACGCAGCGCCTCAGCTAGATTGATCCTCGTTAATAAGGGTCAAAGCCACCAAAAGAGGGGGAGCGTCCCATGAGTGGAAATAGCAAAGGGGCTGAATACTGGAAAAGAAACCTTCGTCTGGTATTTATATGCCTGACGATCTGGTTCATCTGTTCCTATCTATTCGGCATAGTTCTGGTAGAGCCATTAAATGCCATCAAATTGGGCGGATACAAGCTTGGTTTCTGGTTTGCACAACAGGGTTCTATGTACATTTTCGTAGCGTTGATTTTCTTTTACGCATCCAGCATGAACAAGTTGGATCGTGAATTTGACGTTCACGAAGATTGAGGGGGCAGTAATGGATCTCAAGACATTAACTTTTATTGTCGTGGGCGCTACCTTCGCCCTGTACATCGGTATTGCCATTTGGTCACGTGCAAAGAGCACTGGTGATTTTTATGTAGCAGGCAAGGGCGTACACCCGGTAGCAAACGGCATGGCAACGGCGGCTGACTGGATGTCGGCAGCATCATTCATCTCTATGGCAGGCCTGATAGCCTTCCTGGGGTACGGCGGTTCGGTGTTCCTTATGGGCTGGACAGGCGGCTATGTGCTGCTTGCAATGCTACTCGCACCTTACCTGCGCAAATTCGGCAAATTCACAGTGCCGGAGTTTATCGGTGAACGTTATTACTCCCAGGGAGCGCGTATTGTTGCGGTCATCTGCCTGATCACTGCCTCGATTACCTATGTAATCGGTCAGATGAAGGGCATCGGCGTGGCATTCTCGCGTTTCATGGAAGTGGACTTCTCCACCGGCTTGTTTGTTGGTATGAGCATCGTGTTTATCTACGCTGTACTTGGCGGTATGAAAGGTATCACCTATACCCAGATCGCCCAGTACTGTGTGCTGATTTTCGCGTACACCATTCCTGCAGTATTCATCTCCCTGCAATTGACCGGCAACCCCATCCCGCAGTTGGGACTGGGTAGCACCATGGCCGATGGCAGCGGCGTGTATCTGCTGGATAAGCTGGACATGATCGTTACAGACCTTGGATTCAGGGAATACACGACGGCGTCAAACGGAAACATGCTCAATATGTTCCTGTACACGCTATCCCTGATGATTGGTACTGCCGGTCTTCCACACGTCATCATCCGGTTCTTCACCGTACCCAAAGTGCGTGATGCTCGTGCATCTGCCGGTTGGGCATTGGTGTTTATCGCGATCCTGTACACCACGGCCCCGGCCGTTGGCGCCATGGCTCGCCTGAACCTGATCAATACCATTCAAATCGGTGCCGTGGGCTCCCCGACTGGTAATGTCGACGAAGAAAATCTTCCCGTCTGGATGGGTCGCTGGAAAGAAACCGGCCTGCTCGACTGGGAAGACAAGAATGGCGACGGCCGCATTCAGTTCTACGACGAGAAGGGACTGGGTGACAAGGCTGCTGCCTATGGTTGGACCGGAAACGAGATGACCAAGGTTGACCGCGACATCATGGTGTTGGCTAACCCCGAAATCGCCAATCTGCCGAACTGGGTTATCGCCCTGGTCGCAGCCGGTGGTATCGCCGCAGCACTGTCAACGGCGGCTGGTCTGCTGCTCGCTATTGCATCGGCAATCTCTCATGACCTGCTCAAGGGTGTGTTCATGAAGGATATTTCCGAGAAGAACGAGTTGATGGCCGGACGTGTCGCGATGGCAGGCGCCATCGTGGTGGCCGGTTATCTCGGACTCAATCCTCCGGGCTTCGCAGCCCAGGTGGTCGCACTGGCATTCGGTCTTGCGGCGTCGTCGATCTTCCCCGCCCTGATGATGGGCATCTTCGACAAGCGCGCTAATAGTTCCGGCGCTGTTGCCGGCATGTTGGCAGGCCTGGTTTCCACTTTGCTGTACATCTTCTGGTTCAAGGGATGGTTCTTCTTCCCCGGCACCGCGATGGCAGCAAATATTCCCGAAAACTGGATTATGGGAATATCTCCGGAAGCCTTCGGTGCGGTGGGTGCGATGATCAACTTCATCGTGGCGTATGCGGTATCTCACAATACTGCACCGCCTCCCGAGCATATCCAGCACCTGGTGGAAGACATTCGTGTTCCCCGTGGTTCTGGTGGGGCCTCAGCCCACTAAAAACATCTTTTCGATGTAGCATGCGGGGGGCATCCTGAACGTGGATGCCCCCCGTTTCTTTTCAGGTTTAGGGACAAACGCATTTTTATGATCGAACTATCTGAAATTCTGGATTTCTTTCTCTCTCATCCGCCGTTTGATCAACTGGAACGCGAGCAACTCAAGGACGGGCTTCGCGGACTACAGGCTGAATATTTCCCAAAGGGAGGTGAAATACTCAAGATCGGGCAGGAGAATCACCTCCTGCATGTTGTTCGCAGTGGCGCAATAGAATTGCATAACAGCGACGATGACCTGGTTGCCCAACTCGGCGAAGGCGAGTGTTTTGGCTACATCTCACTGCTAAGCGGACGACCGGTAAGGTACCGGGCCGTGGCCAGCGAGGATGCGCTCGTCTACCACTTGCCCGCGGATTCGTTTCGTCACCTGAGAAGTACCGCCGCGTCCTTCGATCACTATTTCACGGAAGCCTTCGCAGAGCGCCTTAATATGGCGATTCGCGACAAGGGACGCAGCGAACTGGCCGCAACCCGACTGGGAGACCTTAGTGGCCGCGCGGTTGTTCAAGTGGAAAGCTCGGCAAGCGTCGCGGAAGCTGCCGCCGTCATGACAGAAAAAAGCGTATCGTCCCTGCTTGTAAGCCGCGATACCCGGGTGGTAGGCATACTGACCGACAAAGATCTGCGACGCAGGGTCGTCGCCCCTCGCCTGTCCTACGACACACCGGTTACCGAGGTGATGACCGCAAATCCGACCGTGGCGGATCACGATTCAAATGTGGCAGAAGCGCTGCTGATCATGATGCAGATGAATATCCACCACCTGCCCGTGATCAGGGATGACCTGCCCGTTGGCATACTCACTCTTGCAGACTTGCTGCGGGTCGAGGCCGAGCATCCGATTTACATGGTCGGCGATATCCTCAAGCAATCCAATGCCGAAAACATTGCGAGAGTCAGCAAACGGCTGCCTGAGTTGATCCAGAGAATGATTAGCGCCGATGCCACCTCGGACCAGATTGGCAAAGTGGTCACCACGGTCACCGACGCAATTACCCGGCGCCTAATACAATTGGCAATACAGCGCCTGGGTCCGCCGCCGGTCAAATTTGCCTGGCTCGCCCTGGGATCCCAGGGACGCCAGGAGCAATCGGCCAAGTCTGACCAGGACAATGCCCTGTTACTGGAGGACAGTTTTCTCCCGGAACACGACAAATATTTCGAAGAATTAGCCAGGTACGTGAATGACGGACTGGATGCCTGCGGCTATGTCTATTGCCCGGGTGACGTCATGGCATCAAACACTCGCTGGCGCCAGCCTCTCAAGGTATGGAAAAGCTATTTTGGACGCTGGATAGCCGAGCCCGAACCGAAAGCACTGATGTATGCGAATATTTTCTTTGATCTTCGTTTGGTCGAAGGTCACGGATTACTGGTGACCGAACTGAAGGATCATATCGCCCAGTTGGCTCGCAAGAACCACTTTTTCCTGGCAATGATGGCCAAAAATGCCATGGCGTTTCAGCCACCCCTGGGTTTCTTCCGCCAATTCGTGCTGGACAAGAGTGGTGAGCACGGAGACTCCCTGGATATGAAGCACCGCGGAGTTATTCCGATCGTGGAACTGGCCCGTATCTATTCCCTGGCCGGCGGGGAGGTACGAGTAAACAGCCGGCGTCGACTGAAATCTGCAGTCAAGACCGGACAAATCACTGACGGGACGGGGCGCAGTCTTGAGGATGCCCTGGAACTCATCGACTTCATCCGAATGAGCCACCAGTGGGAAGAGATGAAAAACGGGTTACCCCCGAGCAATTTTGTACCGCCCAAGTTCCTGTCGCCTTTGCAGCGCCAGCACCTAAAGGCCGCGTTTAACGTGGTACGCACCGCCCAGGCTGCCCTGCTGAACAGGTTCGGACTAAGCTGACCGGGTGAGGATAATTGCTATTGTTTAAGACCCTCCGCAGAAAGTGGCTTCGTGAACGCATGTCCAGGCAATGCAACTGGGAACCCATGCGCGAGTTGCTGCTGTCCACTCCACCGGATACCAGGCTGTCCTGGAAAGACACGGAACTTTTGGCGCTGGATCTTGAGACTACCGGCCTGGATTCAAGACAGCACAATATCGTCAGCATGGGCTGGGTAATAATTCGCGACGGCGTGATACAGATGGATGAGGCGGGGCACCTGGTAATCCAGTCCGGCCTGCCAATGAACCAAAGCGCGACCATCCACGGTATTTTCGACAGTGAAATTGCCCAGGGCATTTCACTGGAAGCAGCCCTGGAGGAACTGCTGGGAAAACTTCGGGGGCGGGTACTGGTGTTACATCACGCGCCTTTGGACATTGCCTTCCTTAATGAGGCCTGCAAGCAGGCCTGCGGCCAGAAACTTCTGGTGCCCACCATCGACACCATGGCCCTGGAGAAAAGCCGACTGGACAGGCGCGACCAGCCGATCAAGCCGGGTATGTTGCGATTGGGAGCAGTGAGGGAACGCTACGGACTCGGCCAGGTCCGGGCACACAATGCCTTGACTGATGCCCTGGCAACAGCAGAGTTATTGCTTGCCATCATCGCTCACTCGGAAAGTGGTGGAGCCAGCCTCCCGTTAAAACGCTTGCTGGCACGTCACTAGGACGCGCCAGCAGTTACCCCTAGCGTTTTTTGCTGCCCTTCTTCTTGGCAGCCTTTTTAGCCACGGCCTTCTTGGCGACCTTCTTCTTGGCAGCCTTTTTAGCCACGGCCTTCTTGGCGACCTTCTTCTTGGCAGCCTTTTTAGCCACGGCCTTCTTGGCAACCTTCTTCTTGGTGGCCTTTTTAGCTACGGCCTTCTTGGCAACCTTCTTCTTGGCA
>JAOTSW010000079.1 GCA_029864735.1 Chromatiales bacterium
ATAGCCAGGAGCATTTGTGCGGAAATGCATTCTGGCCTGATGGCCATGCGGGATGAGTTTCCGATGAATTGCCGGGGGCGGAATCGCAAGGTCCAGGGCTCACCCCAGGCCATGCGGGACCTGGCCCGGGTCGAGCAGTGGTTGGAGACTTGCCGGGGACTGAAACCTGGCAGCGGGGCCTTGTTTGGTCACTTTACGATTATAGATTCCATGCTGATCCCGGTATTATTGCGTTTCAATACCTATGGACTGGCCACGAGCGACCTGGCTAAAGAGTACCTGGACTGGGTGTTGGCTGACGCAGATGTGCGTGAGTGGATGGAACTTGCGGAGAAGGAAACTGAAGTCATTGAGCATGAAGAACGTTAAAACACAATTCAGAACAGGCCGGGCGCTGTTAATTATTGCCGCGACACTGGCGTCTCCTGTGGCCCTGTCTGCTACCTACGTGCTTCCGCCGGCAGATGTAGACCTGATCGGTGCCATCACAACGGTGGAGGCCACTCACGAGGAAACCCTGCTGGATATCGCCCGTGCGCATGGTGTGGGGTTTGAGGATATCGTAAGTGCGAATCCGGACCTGGATCCGTGGATTCCTGGCGAGGGTGCTACCGTGGTGCTGCCTACTCGTTTCATATTGCCTCGTGCGCCTCGTGAGGGCGTGGTACTGAATCTGCCTGAATTACGGATGTACTACTATCCGAAGCCGGTTAATGGGGAGGCGCCGGTGGTGGTGACGTACCCCATCAGTATCGGCCGCATGGATTGGCAGACGCCCCTGGGCCAAACCCGGGTGACGAAGAAGGTCAGAAATCCGTCCTGGTACCCTCCCGAGTCCATTCGCAGGGAACATGCAGAGGATGGCGATCCTTTGCCGAAGATTGTTCCGGCCGGCCCGGATAATCCTCTGGGTGCCTTCGCCATGCGGCTAGGCATCCCCGGTTACTTGATACACAGCACGAACAAGCCCGCCGGCGTGGGGATGCGCGTAACCCACGGTTGCATCCGAATGTATCCCGAGAATATCGAGGCCTTGTTCGAGATGGTTCCGGTGGGTGAGAAAGTGCTGATCATCAACCAGCCTTACAAGGTGGGTTGGTCCCTGGATGGCTTGTACCTGGAAGCTCATCAGCCACTGGAGGAAGATGCCGAGACCCTGGGCAAGGATTTGACCTCGGTGACTGAAATGCTGGTGGCTGCCACGGCCCGAAGAAATGGTCCGGTGGACTGGGATCTGGTGAGGGAAATTTTCGATCGTGCCGATGGTCTTCCCGGACGGATGTCGGATTCATCACCCGGGCTTCAGGATGCGGGTGAGATAGCCGTGAATGCGTTATAAATAAAAGCTATTGTTCCAGGACATGAAAATCAGGGATAAAAAAACGCCGCGGTGTTAAAGCCGCGGCGTTTTTTTTTACTCAAGCAACCAGATTACTTGCGCATGGCCTTTTCGAACATGCGGTCAATCTTTTCAGCGTTGCGATCGCAGCAAGCCTGGGCTTCGGCAGCAGCACGAGCAGCCTGGTCAGCAGTGCTCTGGGCGCTGGAGGCCATCTGCTTGGCATCACTGGCAGCGCGGCTGGCGGCATCAGCTGAAGACTTGGCTGAGTTAGCGGCAGCTGTTGCTGAATCAGCAGCGGCCTGTGCGGCAGCTACGGCGTCTTTCAGTTCCTGGTTTGCACAACCAGAAGCCAGTGCCAAGGCCAGGGCCAAGGTTCCGACTTTCATTGCATTCTGCAATTTCTTGTTCATCTATAGATCCCCTAAATTCATATATTCAGTAAGAAAGCTTTCTTGCGCTCTAGTGGACAAGACAATGCTGCCTCGCACCAAACGCTAGGAAACGATAACGAATTGACCCTAAGTAAGCAAGGGGAATATACCTACTCGGGTGCTGGAAAGCTTTTCTTTTTCATAGACTAATAGCAAATGAGGTGAAAATTTCTGTGGTGGGTGGGGAGTTTTTCCCCGACATTGAGGGATGGGTGTGGGCAGGGGCTTGCCAGGTACTCGAGTTAGCTGTATATATTCACATGTACTGTTTATGCATACAGGGAGCAAGTATGAACGAATTAACCCCCCGCCAGCAGAGAGTTCTGAATTTCATCCGGGATTTTATCGAAGAGACGGGCATGCCTCCCACGCGGGCGGAGATTGCCCGGGACCTGGGTTTCAAATCGGCCAATGCAGCGGAAGAACACCTCAGGGCATTGGAGCGCAAAGGTGCTATCGCACTGATGGCAGGTACTTCAAGGGGCATCCGCCTGTGTGACTCCCTGCGCGATCAGATGGGCTTGCCACTGGTTGGGCGGGTGGCGGCAGGCCATCCGATTCTTGCCGAGCAACATATCGAAGCCCGCTACCAGATCGATCCAGGGATGTTTAATCCCAAGCCTCATTACCTGTTGCAGGTACACGGTATGAGTATGCGGGATGCCGGTATTCTGGACGGGGACCTGGTGGCGGTTCACCGCACACCGGAAATTCGTAACGGCCAGATTGTTGTTGCGCGACTGGAGGACGAGGTTACCGTCAAGCGTTATCGCCAGGAAGGCAAACTGGTCTGGTTGCTGCCGGAAAATGCGGATTTTGCGCCAATGCGACTGGACTTGAGGGAGCAGCCGCTGGTGATTGAAGGCGTGGTCGTTGGCGTTATGCGCAGGGATATCAGCAAGTCGTGAAAGAAGCCCTGGAAGCGCTCTTGCATAACCCGGGCGTATGGCGGGGCCGCAGTGGTCGTGCCGTGCCCGCCCAGCCCAGCGGCTTCGCCTGGCTGGATGCATCGTTGCCCGGTGGGGGCTGGCCCCTGGGCGCCCTGAGCGAAATCGTTCTCGATCACTATGGCCTGGGAGAACTGCGCTTGCTATTACCCGCCTTGCGGCAACGAGTGCAGGAAGGTGGCGAGCAGGGCTGGCTGGTTTGGATAGCACCGCCGTTTACACCTTACGCCCCCGCCCTGGCGGATGCTGAGATAGACCTGTCACGCATCCTGGTTGTGCATGCCACCAGTGCCAGTGATGGCCTGTGGGCTGCGGAACAAGCCTTGCGCAGTGGCCAGTGTGCCGCCGTCTTGCTGTGGGCGGATCGCGTGCCTGTTCCTTCCCAGAGGCGGTTGCAACTGGCGGCCGAATCCAGCACCTGCATGGCGGTACTGTTTCGTCCGGCTCGCGCCCTGGGAGAACACTCGGTAGCGGCACTGCGCCTGCACTTGAGTGCTTCGGGGAAAGGGTTACGAATACATATACTGAAGAACCGGGGAGGCCAGCCGATGGTGTTGGACAAGCCGGATTTTCTCTTGCCTTGATTCGGCCAAGTCGCTGTTATCCGCATGGCAAAATTACAGGAGAAATCCCTCTCACTTTTTCCGAATGAACTCCCGGTTCCTGTCCCGCAGCCTGTAAATCGATCTCCCACTCATATTCCATCAAGTGCAAACGAACAGTTGTGGCTGGCCCTGCAACTGCCCTGCCTGGCGCTGGATATTTTTGCTCCCAGCGATGAGGCGGTGGCCGTGGTGGAAGGAGAGGGCAGCCATCGCTGTCTGGTGGCCTGTAATGCCCCGGGTCTTGCCGCAGGGCTGCATGCTGGCATAGGGCTTAACGCGGCCTTCGCCCTGGCTCCCGAGCTACGGGTTCTGGAGCGTGATCCTGGTCGTGAGCAGGCGAGCCTGGAGCGCCTGGCGGCCTGGGCCGGGCAGTTCACCTCCTGGGTTAGCCTGGTGCTGCCGAATGCATTGTTACTTGAACTTAAAGGCAGTTTGCGCCTGTTTGGGGGATTACCGGCCCTGCAAGCGCGGATTGTTGGAGAGTTGGAGGCACTGGGTTACCAGGTCATGCCGGGCCTGGCTCCCACACCCATGGGTGCGTTGTGGTTGTCCCGGTCGCCCCGACATCGAGGGGCACTGACAGATACGTCCGCACTTGCCAGTCGCCTGGGGTGTTTGCCGCTGGAGTGCCTGGGCTGGGATACCCGGCAAAGGGAACAGCTTTACCGAATGGGTGTGCGTTCTATCGCTGACTGCCTGCGTCTGCCCCGGGACGGTTTTGCCCGGAGGTTTGGTCCGACGCGCTTGGGAGAGCTGGATAAGGCCCTGGGCCGCATACCCGACCCTCGAACCGGTTTTGTCGCGCCCCAGCGCTTTCGTGGTGAAATTGAATTGCCTGCAGAGACCGAGTTCAGCACGCGTTTACTGCCGCCCCTGGAGCGGCTGGTAGAGGAACTGGTGGGTTTGCTGCGTTCCCGTGAAGGGGGGGTGGACCGCCTGCGCCTGAGCTTGCTGCATACCGATGGGCCGCCCACCCACATCACCCTGCAACGCCTGTCCCTGACCCGGGACCGGCGGCATTTGCTGGGACTGCTTGCCGGACGCCTGGAGCAACAAGTACTGCCTGCACCGGTGCTTGCCCTGACCCTGGAGTCCGGAGTCATAAGGGAACTGTCCGGACCCGACAGGGGCTTGCTGGGGGATGCCCAGGCTGAGGACAAGCGGGCTATCCCCATGTTGGTTGAGCGGCTTCGCGTACGACTGGGCGATGATGCGGTCCATGGTTTATGCCTGGTGCCCGAGTATCGCCCGGAGGCTGCCTGGCGACGCAGCGGGCGTGGCAGCAGCCTGGCCAGTAAACCCGGGCAGGGTGTGGCCAGGCCCTTGTGGATGCTGGATACGCCCCAGGCCCTGGAACAACGCAATGGGCAGCCCCGTCATGGTGGACGGTTGTGCCTGCTCTCCGGGCCCGAACGCATCGAGACCGGGTGGTGGGATGGCGGTGACGTGACCCGGGATTACTATCGGGCCCGGACAGCGCAGGGCGAATTGCTGTGGATTTTCCAGGACAGGCGCAATCGTTGTGGTTGGTACTTGCATGGAATATTCGGGTGAACGCCTGTCAGTATGCGGAACTTCATTGTCTGAGTAATTTCACCTTCCTGCGCGGGGCCTCCCATGCGGAAGAGTTGGTGAACCAGGCGGTAAAGCTGGGTTACCAGGCCCTGGCCATTACCGATGAGTGCACGGTTGCCGGGGTGGTGCGTGCTTACGTGGCCGCTCGCGATACGTCCCTGAAACTGATTATTGGCAGTGAGTTTCGGCTCAATGATGGTTTGCGCCTGGTGGTGTTGGCCTGTAGTCGATCCGGCTATGCACAGCTATGCCAACTCATCAGTCGTGGCCGAAGGGCTGCCGAGAAAGGCAGCTACAGCCTGGACAGGGCGGACCTGGACCTGCTGGGTGATGCCTGCCTGCTCTTGTGGTTGCCGGGTGCTCAGCCGGACCCTGGTGAAGGTCACTGGCTTAAACAGCACTTCCGGGGACGCTTGTGGGTGGCCGTTGAGTTGTTGGCAGACGGTAATGAACGCCAGCGTCTACACGCTCTACAGGAACTGGGTAGTGAACTGGGCTTGCCCCTGGTCGCCGCGGGAGACGTGCATATGCATGTGCGTGGCCGTCGGGCCCTGCAGGACACGCTGACAGCCATCCGGCATGTCACAACTGTACAAGATGCCGGTTGGCGGCTGCACCCCAATGGAGAGCGTCACCTGCGCTCCTGGAGCAGCCTGCAGGCCACCTATCCCCGGGAGCTACTGGAGCAGACCTTGCGTGTGGCCGAGCGCTGTACATTCTCCCTGGACGAGTTGCGTTACGAGTATCCCGGCGAGTTGGTACCCGATGGCTATACACCTGCGTCCTACTTGCGTGAACTTACCGAGAACGGCATTCGCCAGCGCTGGCCCGGTGGGCTGTCCACAGCACTGCGGCAGCAAATCGAGCATGAACTTTGCCTGATAGAGGAGCTCCACTACGAACCCTATTTCCTGACCGTGCACGACATTGTCCAGTTTGCCCGTGCTCGCGGAATTCTCTGCCAGGGCAGGGGGTCTGCTGCCAATTCGGCGGTGTGTTATTGCCTGGGCATTACCGAGGTGGATCCTGCCCGCATGGCAATGTTGTTTGAGCGGTTTATTTCCAAGGAGCGCGACGAGCCGCCGGATATTGATGTGGATTTCGAGCATGAACGTCGGGAAGAGGTTATCCAGTACCTGTACAGAAAATACAGTCGTGAACGTGCCGCCCTGACCGCTACCGTGATCAGTTACCGGGGAAAGAGCGCGGTGCGCGATGTGGGCAAGGCCCTGGGTCTTGACGGGCTGCAAGTGGAACGCCTGGCCCGCAGCATGCGCTGGACACGTAATGGCGTCATTGACGAGGAACGGGTGAGGGAAGCGGGCTTTGATCCACACTCCCCGACCCTGCGACGTTTAATGGTGCTGGTGGGTGAAATTATCGGATTTCCCAGGCACCTGTCCCAGCATGTGGGGGGTTTCGTGATATCCCGGGGCCCCTTGTGCGAACTGGTCCCCATCGAGAATGCATCCATGCCGGAGCGTACCGTCATCCAGTGGGACAAGGATGACCTGGACGACCTGGGCCTGCTCAAGGTGGATGTGCTGGGTCTTGGCATGCTCTCTGCCATTCGTCGTTGTTTTGACCTGGTCAGGGAAGTGCGCGGCCTGGATCTGAGCCTGGCCACCGTACCCGCTGAAGATGCCGTGGTGTACGACATGATTTGCAAGGCAGATACCGTGGGGGTGTTTCAAATTGAATCCCGGGCCCAGATGGCCATGTTGCCTCGCTTGAGACCACGCTGTTATTACGACCTGGTGATCGAGGTGGCGATTATTCGCCCGGGTCCCATCCAGGGAGACATGGTGCATCCCTACCTGCGGCGGCGTTGTGGTGAAGAGGCTGTGAGTTACCCGAGTCCGGAAGTGGAGAGCGTGCTGGAGCGTACCCTGGGTGTGCCTATTTTCCAGGAGCAGGTGATGCAGCTGGCGATGGTGGCAGCGGGTTTTTCTGCCGGGCGGGCAGACAGCCTGCGCCGGGCCATGGCTGCCTGGAAACGCCGTGGTGGTCTTGGGGCATTCGAGCAGGAACTGATCCAGGGAATGCGGGATCGGGGCTATGACGAGAATTTTGCCCAACAGGTATTCAAGCAGATAGAAGGCTTTGGGGAATACGGTTTTCCCGAATCCCACTCGGCCAGTTTCGCACTCCTGGTGTATGTCTCGGCCTGGTTGAAATGCCATGAACCATCGGCTTTTGCCTGCGCGCTGATCAACAGCCAGCCCATGGGGTTTTATTCGCCCTCCCAGTTAATACAGGATGCCCGACGCCATGGAGTAACTGTGCGCCCGGTGGATGCGATGCTCAGCCAGTGGGAGTGCAGCCTGGAACCCTGTGAAGGCTCCCAGCCTGCCTTGCGTCTTGGCTTAAGACTGGTGCGTGGCCTGTCCAGGGAGGCTGCTCGTCGCCTGGTGGATGCCAGGCAGCAAGGCACCTTTTTACATGCCCAGGACCTGGCCGAGCGTGCAGAGCTGGATCGAGGGGAGTTGGGTATGCTGGCGGCAGCCGATGCCCTGAGAAATCTTAGCGGTAACCGCCATCACAGTTACTGGCAGGTGGCCGGTGTTGAGAAGCCCAGCGAGCTGTTTCCCCAGTGGCGCGTGGCAGAGGGCGAACCCTTGCTCAATCGTCCCACCGAGGGTGAGGAAGTCGTTGCGGATTACAACCACCTGGGATTAACGCTGCGTCGCCATCCTCTTGCGCTATTAAGAGATAAGCTCGATCGGGCCCGCATGGTTACCGCAGAACAACTGTGGGACATGCCTGACGGGCAGTGGATGCGTACAGCCGGATTGGTGGTGACCCGGCAGCGACCTGGCAGTGCCTCCGGAGTGACCTTTGTCACCCTGGAGGATGAAACCGGAAATGTAAACCTGGTTATCTGGAAGGATTTGGCAGAGAAACAGAGAAAGGTTTTATTGGGCTCACGTCTGATGGGCGTGCGGGGGCGGGTGCAGCGAGAGGGAGATGTGTTGCATGTGATTGCTCACAGGCTGGAAGATTACACCTCGCTGCTGGGTAGTCTGATGACGCGATCCCGGGACTTCCATTAAGTCTCGCCCCAGGCGAGATTGTTTCCTTTCGTTTCCAGGTCTCTGCGAAAAGTGCTTCTGTCACTGGCCAGGGCCTGCGCCTAACCAACCTGGGATACATACGCAGCTGCGCCCGCAAGCGGGACAGGCAGTGGGTCTAGCCGATCAACTGGTTGAACTGGAACAGCGGCATGAGCATTGCCATGACGATAAACAGCACGACTACACCCATGAGAATGGTGAGCAAAGGTTGCAGGGTATTCAACAGCGCACCAATGATGCTGTCCATTTCCCGTTCCTGATTGATGGCCGCGCGCTCGAGCATGACCTCAAGTTTACCACTGGCCTCACCGCTTGATATCAGGTGCAGAGTCATGGGAGGGAACAGTTTGCTGACCGCCAGGGAGCGACCGATTGCTGCGCCTTCACGAACCCTTGCCGCCGCCGCTTCCACAGCTTCCTTCATGGGAATATTATTGACAACTTCACCGGCGATTCTGAAAGAATCCAACACCGGCACACCGCTGGCGGCAAGGATGCTCAAGGTACGAGTAAGCCGAGCCGTGTTCAGGCCCTGCACAAGTTTGCCGATCAGAGGCAGTCGCAACTGTAGTAGATGAAAGCTGCGTTTCGGTCCTGGCTGGTTCAGGTAGGCTCGAAGGCCAAAAAACGCCCCCAGGATCCCCAACAGTAACAGCGGCCACCATGCTACGACGAAATCACTGCTACTAATCAAGATCCTGGTCATAAGCGGCAGAATCTGGCCACTGCTGGCGTACACATCCACAACCTTCGGGACTACGAAGGCCAGCAGGAATGAGACAATCAGGATGGAGAATACGGTAAGGATAATTGGGTAAACCAGGGCGCCCCTGACTTTCTGGCGAGTAACCTGTCTGTTCTCCGTGTAGTCAGCAAGTCTTTCCAGAATCTCGTCCAGGTGCCCTGACTGCTCTCCTGCGGCCACCGTCGCGCGGTAAATCTCAGGAAACGCATGAGGGAAGTCCGCGAAACCACTGGCCAGGGTGTGGCCTTCCATGACTTTCGAGCGAACACCCATCAAGATACTTTGCACCTTCGGTCGGTCGTTTTGTTCACTTACGGCCTTCAGAGATTCCTCTAGTGGAAGTCCGGAACGCACCAGGGTGGCAAGCTGTCGCGTCACCAGTGCCAAATCGTTGGCAGTGATGCTCTTGCTAACGCCTATACGTCGGACTCGCCTGGGACCTTCCTGGGTAATTTCGGAGACATCAACCGGCAGCAAGCCGCGCTCGCGGAGTAACTGTCGTACTTGACGAGCAGTATCGCCCTCGATCAGGCCACGCGTCTCGCGACCATTTTTATCGATGGCCTTGTAGTCAAATGCGCCCATTAGTCGCTGCGGGTGACCCGAAGTAGTTCTTCAATAGACGTCTGGCCCGATAGTACTTTTTCAACGCCGTCATCGCGCAGCCCTGGGGAGAGGGTCCTGGCATAGCGCTCAAGTTCTTGCTCACTGGCCCCATCATGAATCAAGGTGCGCATGTGATCATCCAGGGAGACGAGTTCATAGATTCCTGAGCGACCCCGGTAGCCATTTCCGTCCACACCATCTCCGGCACCGGGCTTGTACAGGGTAGGAGGATGGTTGATATCAGCACCGAGTAACTGGCACTCATATTCGCCCGCGACATACGGTATTTTGCTTGAATCCAGGCGACGTACCAGGCGCTGTGACAGCACGCCCAGGAGACTGGAGGAAAGCAGGAAGGGTTCTACACCCATGTCCCGCAGGCGGGTGATTGCACCCACC
This sequence comes from Chromatiales bacterium, assembly GCA_029864735.1. Lineage (GTDB taxonomy): Bacteria > Pseudomonadota > Gammaproteobacteria > Steroidobacterales > BM003 > CAKZML01. The sequence continues at coordinate 9,725 of JAOTSW010000079.1, forward strand.
GCTGTGTTTGTATGCAGTGTGGACAGCACAAGGTGACCGGTGAGACTGGCGCGAATCGCAATTTCTGCTGTCTCAAGGTCACGAATTTCGCCCACCATCACCACATCCGGATCCTGGCGGAGAATGGCTCGCAATCCTCGCGCGAAGGTCATGTCCACCTTTGTGTTGACCTGGGTCTGGCCGATGCCGTCAATGTAATACTCAATGGGATCTTCGACCGTCATGATATTGCGGCTGTTGTCATTGATTCGCGACAGGGCAGCGTACAGTGTCGTGGTCTTTCCCGAGCCGGTAGGACCGGTTACCAGGATGATGCCGTGGGGCTTGTGGATCAGCTTGTCGATGGTCCGCATGTCGTCGGTGCGCATGCCAAGTTGTTCAAGGTCCAATCGTCCCGCCTGCTTGTCCAGCAGTCTCAGCACGACGCGCTCTCCGTGTCCCGAGGGCAGGGTGGAGACACGGACATCGACTGCACGTCCGGCGATCCTCAATGAGATGCGTCCATCCTGTGGCAGGCGCTTCTCGGCAATATCAAGCTTTGACATGACCTTGATTCGGGAAACCACCAGGGGCGCCACGGCGCGACGGGACTGCAGTACTTCGCGCAGTACGCCATCTACCCTGAACCTGACGACCAGGCGGTTTTCAAAAGGCTCAATGTGAATATCTGACGCGTCTTCTTTCACCGCCTGGGTAAGGATTGCGTTAATCAAACGAATGATAGGCGCGTCGTCGTCGCTTTCCAGTAGATCCGACGGCTCGGGTAGCGCCTGGGCTACGCTGAACAGGTCGGTATCCGCATCCAGTCCCTCCATCATTTCCATGGCCTGGCTGGAACCGGCCTCGTAGGCCTCTTGCAACAGGGTGTCGAAATGTTCGGCAGTGACGGCCTTGAGTTCAAACGGGCGCTTGAAATAGCGTCTTAGTTCGGCCAGCGCTCGCGGTGCAATGCCCGGACGATGCAATGCCAGTAGTTGCCCTTCCGGGTTTTCCTGGACCAGTACCCCATGGCGCTTCGCAAAGGTGAAAGGCAGGCGTCGGCTAACGCTTTCGGTCGCGACCTTGTCGATAGCGTCAATGACCTGTTCCTGGTTGCTGGATTCCATCGTCTTACTGGTCTCCGGCAGACTCGCCCGACGACTCCACGCTGCCAAGGATGTCCAGATCAGGCAAGGTCGGGCGCTGCTGATTTGGCATCAGGCTTATATCTTTAGGCTGTTCCGCCTGCAGGCTACGAATCATTCGGTACTTGGCGTCGGTTTCTGTTGCGTACTGGCGCGCATCACGCAGGATCGTTGG
>JAOTSW010000234.1 GCA_029864735.1 Chromatiales bacterium
GTCAGGGCTTTCTTGATTTTTTTCTTGATCGCCTCGGTTTTTTCCTTGTAGGTGGCAATTTTTTCCAGCAGGGATTCCAGTGCACCGGCCTGTTCACCCGCCGATACCAGGTTGACGTACAGGTCATCAAAGTAAAGGGGATGTTTGGCCAGGGCGCCGGCCAGGGAAGTGCCTCCTTCTACATCGGCCTTGATAGCCATTAGCAGTTTTTGCACTGCTGGAATTTCGTGGCCATTGCCGACAATTTCGAAGGCCTGGACCAGCGGAATGCCGGCGGTCAACATGGTGGCCAACTGGCGACTGAAAATAGCGATGTCCGCCGCGGTCACTTTACCATCGGACTGGAATAGCCTGGTCTGCTTGCGAATGCGACTGGGCACCACGCCCTGTCGACGCAACTCGGCGCGCAACGCGACTTCGCTGGCGGCCACCATTTTACCCTTGACCTGGACGCCTCGCTTGTCCTTGCCTTCCCATTGAAACGGTATTTGTTTTGCTGCGGCTTGGGCCATAGCTGTTCCCTACAATGTTTTAATGATTGTTGAACTCCCGGGTCGACATTAGTCGATGGTCACCCGGTTAATTTCTTCCAGTCCGGTCATGCCTTGCTTTACCTTCTCAAGACCCGAGCGGCGCAAATCCCACACGCCTTCTTTAAAAGCCTGGTCGGCAATCTGTATTGCGTTGCCGCCTTCCATGATGATTCGTCCCAGGGTTTCGGTGACTGGCATGACCTGGTAGATGCCTACCCGCCCCTTGTAGCCGCCGTTACATTGCTTGCATCCCACCGGGCCATAAATAGTCAAACCGGCCTTGATGTCCTCATCCTGGAAGCCTTCCTTGCGCAGGGCTTCCTCGGGAATGTCCTTGCTTTCCTTGCAGTTGTTGCAAAGGCGGCGGGCCAGGCGCTGGGCGATGATCAAGCTGACCGTGGAGGCGATGGCGTAGGGTTTGACGCCCATGTCCACCAGCCGGGTCAGGGTCTTGGGGGCATCGTTGGTATGCAGGGTGGACAACACAAGGTGACCGGTCTGGGCCGCCTTGATAGCGATTTCCGCCGTTTCGATGTCACGAATCTCACCCACCATGATCACGTCCGGATCCTGGCGCAAGAATGCCTTCAGGGCAGAGGCAAATGTCAGCCCGACCTTGGGGTTCACGTTCACCTGGTTAATGCCAGGCAAGTTGATTTCTGCCGGGTCTTCCGCGGTGGAAATATTCCGGAATTCGGTATTGAGTATGTTCAAGCCGGTATACAGGGATACGGTCTTGCCGCTACCTGTTGGTCCGGTAACCAGGATCATGCCATAGGGCTTGTTCAGATCCTTCATGTACAGGTCTTTCTGGAACGGCTCATAACCCAGGGCGTCGATGCCCAGCTGGGCACTGGAGGGGTCCAGGATACGCAGTACGATCTTTTCACCGAACAGGGTGGGGCAGGTGCTGACCCGGAAATCGATGGAGCGGTTCTTGGACAGCTTCATCTTGATGCGCCCGTCCTGGGGCACACGCCTTTCGGCGATATCCAGGCGCGCCATGACCTTGAGCCTGGCAGCGACTTTCTGTGACAGGGCAACCGGGGGAAGGGCAATCTCGGTGAGTACGCCGTCCAGGCGGGTTCTTACCCGGAAACTCTTTTCGTAGGGTTCGAAGTGGACGTCCGAAGCGCCACGCTTGATGGCATCCAAAAGCACCTTGTTGACGAAGCGAACCACAGGAGCGTCGTCGACATCCGCCCGTGATATGTCATCGTCCTTATGATCATCTTCACCGGAGCTGACTTCCAGGTTGTCCAGGTCGAAGTTGTCCTCGTCGAGCCCGCCCAGGCTGGTGTCCATGGCCTCCAGGGCCCTGGACACGTGTTCCGCCAGCATATCTTCCTGCACCACGACGGTGTCCACGCTCAAGCCGGTCTGGAAGCGAATCTCGTCAATGGCAAACAGGTTGGTGGGATCCGAGACTGCCAGGAACAGGCGTTTTCCGCGCTTGTACAGCGGCAGAACACGGTGCTTGGTCAGGAGCTTTTCATCGACCAGCTTGATGATATCGATGTCGGATTCAAATGCTTCCATGTCCAGCAAGGGAACACCGAATTCATTCGAGGCGGCGACCGCAATAGAACGTGCATCGGCCAGGGTATTTGCCACCAGGTAGGCAACCAGGGGAGTGCGTTGTTTCTTGGCGACTTCCGCCGCATCCAGCAATACCTGCTCGTCGATGATCCCGTCATCGACCAGGCGGCGAGGAAGTCCTCCCAACGCCGAATTTGCTGCTGAAACTGCCATCATCAATCCCTGTGCTCAATTCCTTGGCCTGACTAGAACCCTTCTAGTCAGCTTCGTACATTACATAACTTTACTGGCGAATGGTCCTCTCGTCAGTACCTAGTTCACGTTTTTTAATCAAAAAAGCCTGTCACGGTCTGCATTTAGCGGGTAAATAGTACTCCGGAATGCCGCTGGCGCTTTCTCTCGCCCCCGGGGCTAACGGTCTACCCGCAGGTTCCGGGCCATTTCCGCAGCGCCACGCCAGGTTTCCCGCTTCATCCAGGTAGGGTTCCAGATCCAGGCGACTCATGGCAATGCGCTGGTGGGCGTGGTTGCCGAATATCATCTGGATTCGTCCGTTGGACACCCGGGCGTTTTGCAGAAATTCACTGGTGGCCTCGCCCGCGCCGGGGTCCAGCCCCGCGGCGGTTTCATCGACTGGTACGTCCCCAAGGTCCAGGATGTGCCGGGCTACAGCATGCCTGACGGGCAGGGTGTCATCCAGGGCCTGCTGTATTTGCTCCCGGATTTCCAGGGTTTGTAGCAGCGCGATTGCAATGGATGCCAGCAGCACGGTGACCAGCAGTGCACCCAGCAACTCCGGGCGGGTAAAGCCCCTTGAGGCATTAGCGTTTATATGAAGGACTGAGTTTACTGGCATGGCTTGTCGGCATCGGAAAGTCCCGGCCGGACACTATACCGCGGAAGAGGCGTTGTGGCAGTAGAAGGTCAGTTGTCTGGATTAAGGAGAGCGGTCGGGCGGCGGGTTCTTAGCTTCAGCAATTCTCAATAGCTCGGAGTTCATGCGTCCCAAAAAACAAGGCCCCTCCGGAGAGGGGCCTTGCAGATTAACCGAGAAGGTTAAATCTTAACGACAGTTGGCTGGCACATGCTTGTCCAGACCAGCAGTTGTCTGGAAAAGCCAAGTAAGCGGGCTTTCAGCGTTTGCCTGGGTCGGGGTCAGGGTGAGGACGGGGGCAACAGTCGCACCGGTGTTACGGGTTGTTACGGTGATTGCGCCCGTGGCATCAGTGATTACGATGGAAGCAACGTAAGCTGTGGCATCGGCGGCGAAAGTAAAACCGGTGTTCGCGGCGGTTACGTTAGCCAGTCCACCAAGCGCAGCGGCAGTTTCAGCTACGGCAGTCTTGGCTTCGGAGGCCATCACCAGGGATTCGGTGACTTTCGAGCGGATGGTGTAGTCCTGGTAAGCGGGCAGCGCGATGGCGGCCAGGATACCGATAATCGCCACAACGATCATCAGTTCGATAAGTGT
>JAOTSW010000235.1 GCA_029864735.1 Chromatiales bacterium
TAGCGATTGAATATTCAATTAATTTGAAATGTGGAACGATTTTTCGCGGGCGACCTGTTTCGGGCGCCCGTGAAATTATTGGTTATAAATCGAATACATAGCCAGTTTCGCAGCGGTTTGTAATCCACAATCTTTGCGCAATATCTTCCCTGGTTTTTCCGGCGTTACACATAGTGGAACCACGCTTTGACCCAGGTGGCGGGTGATCATTGCCGTAAGCGCTGTATTTTCAAGGGGAAGTTGTGCCTCACGGACTTTCCCCATCTCGGCCCTTTTGCCGGGAGGCCGCCCCGCGCTTGCCGCCGGGTCTGACCAGCGCATACCCTAGCCTCGGCGTGGCGCCCGCGGGGGCGCGCTGTCGACTTGCCGAGACCGGCTGCCCGAGGAGAACCGTTCATGTTTCCTGCGCAACACCACAAAGCCCTGCGTCGTACCTTGCAGCGTTCCTACCTGGAAGTTATTCCTGCCAAGGGAATCAAGGAGAAGCTGGCGGTGCTTCCTCAAGGGGCCTGGGTCGCCATAACCTGTTCTCCCTCCAAGCCGGTGGAAACAACCCTGGAGCTGGCCGAGCAGCTGGATAGCCGGGGTCTGCGAATAGTTCCCCATATTGCCGCTCGAATGGTTCGGGACCGCAGCCACCTGAAAGATATTCTTGCGCGGCTGGACGAGATGCAGATTCACAGTGTGTTCGTGCCGGGCGGGGATAAGGACCAGCCGGTGGGCGATTACGCCTCGTCCCTGGAATTGCTTCGAGACATGGCCGAGCTCGGTCACCGCATACCGGATGTAGGCGTCGCCGCGTATCCCGAGGGTCACCCGAGTATCGATGACGCTACCTTGACCGAGGCCTTGCTGGCCAAGCAGCACCTGGCGACCTATTTCGTTACCCAGATGTGTTTTGATGCCGGGTTGATCATGGGTTGGCTTAGCGACATGCGAGCCCGCGGTCTTATCCTGCAGGCCTGGCTGGGTTTGCCCGGCGTGGTTGAGCGCAACAGGCTGCTTGCCACATCACTGCGTATCGGTGTGGGTGATTCGGCTCGATTCATTACCAAGCAGCCCAGGTTGGCGGCGAAGCTGATGGCCCAAAAGGTCTACCGACCCGATGACCTGCTGATGGATCTTTCCTCCCGGCTGGATGATCCAATCCTCCACATTGACGGTTTTCACCTGTACAGTTTTAACCAGGTGGAACAGACCGAGACCTGGCGTACCCAGACCCTGGAATCCCTGGAGATTCCGGAAGACGAATAACAAGACGGGGATTTGAATGGCGAGCCGCGCAGGTAGTTCAGGAGTAGGTTGCAAGCGCCGCGAGCCGGTAGAGTAAGCCCGGCGGGTCCCGTTTGGGGTCGCCATGACATATTGAATATCAAAGCAGAGAGAACGATGCGCCCTAGATTGAAAGTATTGGACGACGCACTGATTGCGAAAATTCTCGCCGAGGCGAAGCAGATTCTTGGCGAGGTCGGCATGGAAATTCGCGGTCCCGAGATGCGCAGGCGACTGCTGGACCACGGCCTGAAAACAGACGCCAGTGGCAAGCGGATTCTGTTTCCTGCGGAGGTGGTGGAAAAAGCCATTGAAACCTGCCCGAAGTCGTTCACCTTGTTTGACCGTGACGGAAATCCCCATGCGGAAATCGGTGGCGACAATGTGCATTTCGTACCCGGCTCCAGTGGCCTGAAGATATTGGATCACCGCAGTGGCGAATTGCGACTGGCCGATTCGACGGATTTCGTGGAATACGTGCGCTTGTGTGACGGGCTGGAACATATCGCCTACCTGGCCACCGCGTTTTCCACCAACAAGGACATTGAGTCTCAAGTCTCCGACGCCTGGCGCCTGTACATGTGCCTGGCCAATTCAAAGAAGCCCGTGGTGTCGGGTGCCTTCACCGAGCACGGTGTGGGCAGAATGGTCGAGATGATGCAGTTGTTCCGCAAGGATCGCGAAGACCTGATCAAGCGTCCCATGTCTATCTTCACCATCACCGCCACCGGAAATTTCCGCTATGGCGAGGACTCCTGCCAGAACATGCTGGATTGTGTGGATGCGGGTATTCCTGTCGAAGTGGTGCCGGTGACCCTGATGGGTCTGATTGCCCCGGTGACCCAGGTTGGCGCCACCGTGTTTCATACCGTGGATACCCTGTGCGGCCTGACCATGGCCCAGATCGTCAAGCCCGGTGCCCCGGTGATTTTCGGCGGTGCCCCGGCCACTTTCCATATGAAGGCGGCCAGTTCTCCCATGGCGGCTATCGAGGCGCTGCACCTGGACGTGGCCTATGTGGAAGTGGCCAAGTCACTGGGTCTGCCCACCCAGTCTTACATGGCGCTGAGCGACGGCAAGGTGCTGGATGCCCAGGGGGGCGCCGAGACCTTTGGCAGCGCACTGCTGGCAGCCCTGGCCGGTGTGAATTCCGTGTCCGGTCCCGGCATGCTGGATTTCGTGCTGACCTTCAGCCTGGCCAAGCTGGTCTTCGATGACGAGATGTGTGCCCAGGCCCTGCACTTCGTGAGAGATACCCAACCCATGGGTGATTTGCCCACCATGGACCTGGTGAAAGAGGTGATCGCCGAGGATCACCTGATTACCTCGCCTCATACGCTTGAGTGGTGGCCGAAGGAGTTGCACCTCACCAGCCCGGTGATCGATCGCACCAACCGGGAGGCGAATTTCCAACCCGGAGCCGGCGCCCTGTACGACAGGGCATGCGCCGAGGTGGAGCGTCGCCTGGGTCAGTACCAGCCCATGACCATTGATCCGGCTATCGATGCCGAAATGCGCAGGATCATCCTGGCGGGCATGGAAAAGCAGACCGAACTGCCTGAACTACCCGTTGCTGCGGCTCCGGTGGCCGAAGCTGAAGGGCGTCGTCGCCGACGTCGTCGCAAGGGCTAGGCTTGCACGCCTGGTTCGCTATTGCATCGGAAGCCTGTTGACGTAACCTCCACAGGACTATAAGTTTTACCCCATGTTATCTATCGCCAGGAAATTGACGACCAGCAAAACGATCATGCGTAAGCGGATCGCCAGCGGGTCGTCCGTGCCTATGCGATAGATCGCTCAAGGCCACGGTCAATACAAACCCGCTGCGGACATCCCGGCGGGTTTTTTTATTTGGGGGCAAGGAATATATGGAAAAGCTGCGGCATACGGGACTTGGGGCTCAATTGGTTTCTACGGCGTTTCCGCGCTCACCGTTCGTGGTCATGAAGTTTGGCGGCTCCAGTGTGTCCTCTGCAGAGAGCTGGAAGACTATTGCTGAGCTGGTGAGACAAAGGATAGCCGAGGGCTTGAAGCCAGTCCTTGTGCATTCGGCGCTGGCGGGTGTCTCCAACGTACTGCAAGCCTTGCCGCAGCTCGCCCTGCAAACAGGCGCAGATGAGCAGGTGGCCACAATCCGGCGGCAACATCACAAGCTGGCCCATGAGCTTGGTGTGGATCCGATGCTGTGCGAGCCGCATTTCGACGAGTTGCAGGAGCTTGTCAGCCAGATATCCCGG
>JAOTSW010000080.1 GCA_029864735.1 Chromatiales bacterium
TGCCTTGTTCACCATCACCCGGGTGGCAAAATTATCCGTGCCATCTACCACCACATCCGCCAGTCCGATTTGCTCCCGCAGGGCCGCCTCATCCAGTCTTTCGGAAAAGGTAAGCAGTTCCACATCGGGATAGCGCGCCGAAAGTGTTTGGCGGGCCGACTCGACTTTCAACTCACCCAGGGATTGAGTGCTGTGCAGGAACTGCCGGTGCAGGTTTGATATCTCCACCACGTCGGGATCCACCAGCACCAGTTGCCCGACCCCGGCACCGGCCAGGTACATGGCTACCGGGGAACCCAGCCCACCCATGCCCAACACCAGCACCCGGCAAGCGGCCAGCCTTTGCTGGCCTTCCAGATCGATGTCGGAAAGGAGTATCTGCCGACTGTAACGCAGCAGTTGTTCGTCCTTCAGGTCAACGCTACTCACCACACGACACCCGTATTGGCAACAAGTCGCTCCAGTATCACCCTGCCCCCTCGGGGACGTCCAGCCAGGCGGGTGATCTGCCGCATCAGCCGGATTTACTCCCTGGTCGCAGCAGGCCATGCCTGGGGATCGATATCCAGGTCGTTAAAGTCATCGGGATTCAGAACCGGTTCACCCCCCACTTCCCGGCGCTTGCTGTCGTAGTCCTTCAGCAGGCGCCTGGCCACCGGCCAAAGCAAGGTGATGGCCACCAGGTTAACCAGGGCCAGCAAGCCCATGGTGAGATCGGCAAAGGCGAACACGGTGCCCAGGTCTTGTACCGAACCCCAGAACACCAGGCCCAGTACCAGTGCGCGGAAAACAATCACCTGTTTTTTACTGTCGCCACCCAGGTAGTTGATGCTGTTTTCACCCAGGTAGTAGTTGTACATGATGGAGCTGAACGCAAAAAGCAGCAGAGCAATGGAGACGAAAATCCTCCCCCACTCGCCCACGTGAGTGGCCAGGGCATCCTGGGTCAGGGCGACCGGATTACTCACGTCGCCGCCCAGGCCTGCCAGCAAGATAATCACAGCGGTACAGGTACACATCAGCAGGGTGTCAATAAACACGCTGAACGCCTGGACCACCCCTTGTGCACCGGGGTGAGGCACCCAGGCAACCGCGGCCACGTTGGGTGCGCTGCCCAGGCCGGCCTCATTGGAGAACAGTCCACGCTTGATGCCGAGAATGATCGCGGCGCCCACGCCGCCACCCAGGGCAGGGCCGTAGCCGAAAGCATTCTGGATGATCAGGGTGAGCATCTCGGGAACCCGGGAAAGATTCATACCAATCACTATCAGGGCCACCAGCAGGTAGCTAATGCCCATGATGGGCACCAACCACTCGGTGACCGAGGCGATGCGCTTGATGCCGCCGAATACGATACCGCCGAGCATGGTCACCAGCAGCAAACCGCTGGCCCATGAAGGCAGACCAATACTGTCACGCATGGAACCGGCGACCACGTAGGACTGCAGGGCGACAAAAGCCAGGCCGAAGGTCACCAGCAGGAGAATTGAAAACAGCACCGCCAGCCAGCGCTGACCCAGTCCGTGCTCAATGTAGTAGGCGGGACCACCCCGGAACACGCCCTCGGAGTCCTGGCGCTTGTATAACTGGGCCAGGGAACACTCGAAGAAACTGGTGGCCATCCCGATCAGGCCCACCATCCACATCCAGAAAATAGCGCCGGGGCCGCCCAGGCTGATAGCCACTGCCACACCCACGATGTTGCCGCCGCCTACACGGCCTGCCACGCTGAGGGTCAGGGCCTGGAAGGAACTCAGTCGCCCCTGCTCATGCTTGAAGGCCTGGCCCATGATGGCAAACATGTGGCCGAAATACCGAAACTGCACCGCTCCCGATGCAATGGTGAACCACAGGCCCAGGGGGATCAGGACAAATATCAGGACCTTGCCCCAAAGCAGGTCATTCAGCATTGCTAACATTCAGCTCTCCAGCGTTTCCCGGCGGATTCAGCCCGCCAGGACTATTTCTTGTAAGCCTGGGGCCTGTCGGTGTTCAGCTCCAGGTAACGATCGCCTAACAAGGTAGCACGACTGACCATGGGAATTGCCTGGCCACGGATAAGCACCTGGGTCCCGCCCGTGAAATCAAGTACCGGAAAGATCCGGCAAATCGAAAGGCTACTGCTCCAGTGCCTCCAGGGCCTCCAGGGACTTCAGCCGGGCCGCCTCAAACTCATCCCCGGGATACCAGGCCTGCTTTTCATCTGCATTGGCCATGATGAGTCCAGCCCAGAAGCCAAAGCGCGCATCGTCCAGCATGCCCTCGAAATTCCAGTCATCGGTCAACTCGTCGCTGGGCTGGTGGTAGTTACGCGTGGTGTACGCATCCACCATCTCTGCCCCCCACTCCTTGGAGTGCCCGACGAAATCGGTGCCGCCTTTCACATACAGGCCAGGCACACCAACAATCGCCAGGGAAAACTGGTCAGAGCGGTAATAGATACCCTTGTCCGGGAACTGGTCACCCACCAGTTCACGCCCCTGGTAGTCTGCAACCTGCCGGGCTACTGCATCAAGGCTTGATTTACCCAGTCCTACAAACGCCACGTCCCGGGTCTTGCCCCAGATATTCATGCTGTCGTAATTGATGTCACCGGCGATAAGACCTACCGGCACAGGTGAATTGTTGGCGAAATATTTCGATCCCAGCAGACCCTGTTCCTCGGCGCCCACAAACGCGATCATGATAGAACGACGGGGGCGCTCTGGCAGGGATGCAATAGCGCGGGCAATCGCCAGCACCGATGCCGAACCCGACGCATTATCACGGGCACCGTTGTATATACGGTCGTCGGGATTCACGTTCATGTCCGCCAGGCCAATACCCAGGTGATCGTGATGAGCGGTGTAAACCACTACTTCCTTTTTCAGCTCAGGGTCGCTGCCCTCGAGAATACCCAGCACGTTGGCTGAGCTTGTATCTGCCAGGGCATTATCAAAACTGATGGAGGTGCGCACATTCAGCGACACGGGTTTGAAATCCCGCTTCTTGGCTGACTCGATCAGTGCGTCCATGTCCTGGCCACCCAGGGTGAACACCTTGCGTGCCGCATCCTCGGTTACCCATGCAGCCATCTGCAAACGGGGTTCGTCGCCGGCGGGCAATTCAAACTGTTCACCGGTCCACGACGTTTGTACTACCTGCCAGGGGTACCCTGCTGATGGCGTGGTATGGATGATGATTGCGCCCACTGCGCCCTGGCGGGCCGCGCTCTGGTACTTGTACATCCAGCGACCGTAGTACAAGCGTCTCTCGCCTTCGAACAGCTCCGGATCGAAGTCGGGATCATTATTGAGCATGACCAGGACCTTGCCGGTCAGGTCCTGACCCTTGAAATCATCCCAGTCGTATTCCGGGGCCTGGATGCCATAGCCGACAAATACCAGTTCGCCGTCTTCAACCGTGGAGCGCTCCGCCTGTACGCCACTGCCAACAATGAATTCCTCGCTTTGCTGCAAGGCGAAGGACTCGCCCTCCCGGGTAAAGGTCCAGGATGAGGGCTGTGAGGAGTTAATGCCGATCAGGGCGAAAGGCTGCTCCCAGCCACCATCGGCGGCTGCCGGCTTGTAACCCATGGCGGCAAGTTCTTTTGCCAGGTAGGCACGCGCCTTGGCATCGCCAGGGCTGCCGGGGCCTCGGCCCTCGTAGGCATCACTGGAAATCTCGGCCACGGTGGCGCGAATGTCGTCCGCGGTAATCTTCTCGGAGGCGGCAACAGCCTCGGCGGTGAAGACCGTGTCAGGGGCAACAGCATCCGGCCCCGGCGCCTTCGGCGCATCGCAGGCAGAGAGCAGGAAGGCGGATAAAAACAGGGCGAAAATTGTACGCATAGAGAAAGTCCCGGATTTTGGCAGGGTTACAAAGTCCCGGAGGGTAGCAGTTATGAGGCGCCGCGTCAGGTATCGTCTCTACGGGATAAGGCTAGTCACTGGCCTTCAGGCGGGCACCCTCGAAGGCCGCCAACTGGGCTTCCGTGGCTTTCTCCAGGTAACGCTCTTTATAGTCACCGTAGGGCATCCCATAAACCACTTCCCTGGCCTGGTCGTAATCCATCTCCACACCCCGCTGCTGCGCCTCGGCCCGATACCACTTGGCGATGCAGTTACGACAGAAAAAGGCCAGGTTCATCAGCTCGATATTCTGAACTTCCGGGTACTTTCCCAGGTGTTCCAGCAACCGACGAAAGGCGGCAGCTTCAATTTCAGTCCGGGTTGCATCGTCCAGTGTCTTGTCCAGGCTCATGGGAGGTCTTCCTTTGTCTTACAGGGAGGCGGCCAGTCGGCAGCCCTGGTTGATGGCTCGCTTGGCATCCAGTTCCGATGCCTCGTCGGCGCCACCGATTATGTGTACCGGAATCCCGGCCGCCCTCACCGGCTCGGCCAGCTCTCTCAGGGGCACCTGGCCGGCGCACAGGATGACATTATCCACATCGAGCCAGGTTGGATCGCTGCGATCCTTGCCATGGCTGACCAAAATGCCCCGGTCTTCAATGCGTTCGTAATTAATGCCGCCCATCATGCGAACCCGGCGCATTTTCAGGCTGGCCCGGTGTATCCACCCGGTGGTCTTGCCCAGTCCTCTACCCAGCTTGCCCGCAGAGCGTTGCAATAGCGTGACCTCTCTTTCCGGCGCAGGCACCCTGGGCCCACTCTCGGACACGCCACCGCGAGTTTCCGAGGGATCAACAACCCCCCACTCCTCCAGCCATTCCTGCAGGTTCAGGGTGCTGGAGTGACCGCCGGTCACCAGGTATTCCGCCACGTCGAAGCCTATGCCTCCGGCGCCTATGATGGCCACGCGCTTGCCCACCGGCGCCTTGCCACGCAGGACATCGATGTAGCTGAGCACCATGGGATTATCCTGGCCGGGTATATTCGGGTCCCTGGGCAGTACACCAGTGGCTATCACCACATCATCGTAGCCGGCATTCACCAGGTCCTCACTGCTGACCCGTTTGTTAAGCACCACATTGACCTTGTGCAACTCCAACTGGCGCCGGTAATAGGCAATCATGTCGTGGAACTCTTCCTTGCCCGGCACCTGCTTGGCCATGTTCAGCTGACCACCGATTTCGCCGGCAGCGTCGAACAGGTCGACCTTGTGACCACACTGGGCCAGCACTACCGCCGTGGACAAGCCGGCCGGTCCGGCACCGACGATAGCCACCTTTCGGGGAGCTTCGGTAGGCCGGTAATTCAGTTCCGTCTCATGACAGGCACGAGGGTTCACCAGGCAGGAGCTCATCTTGTTCTTGAAGGTGTGATCCAGGCAGGCCTGGTTACAGGCGATACAGACGTTCACCTCGTCCGCCCTGCTCTGCTCGGCCTTGAGTACAAACTCGGGATCGGCCAGCAAGGGGCGAGCCATGGAAACCATATCGGCGCAGCCGTCTGCCAGCACCTTTTCCGCCACCTCTGGCACGTTAATACGGTTCGAGGTAATCAGGGGGATATTCACCTCCTGTTTCATCTTCCGGGTAACCCAGGTGAACGCCGCCCTGGGCACCGAGGTGGCAATCGTCGGCACCCTGGCCTCGTGCCAGCCGATGCCGGTATTGATAATGGTGGCTCCTGCAGCCTCAATGGCCTTGGCCAGCATCACCACCTCTTCCCAGGTACTGCCATCGGGAACCAGGTCGATCATGGAAAGACGGTAGATGATGATGAAATTCTCGCCCACGGCCTCGCGGGTGCGCGCAACGATCTCTACCGGCAGTCGCATGCGGTTGCTGTAATCGCCGCCCCACATATCCTGACGCTTGTTGGTATGGGTAACCAGGAACTCATTGATGAAATACCCTTCCGAGCCCATGATTTCCACGCCATCGTAGCCAGCCTCCTGGGCCAGCACGGCGGAGCGGACAAAGGCCTTGATCTGCTTTTCCACGCCCTGGGTAGACAACTCTCGGGGCACAAAAGGAGTAATCGGGGATTTCACTTTGGACGGGGCGACCAGAAACGGATGGTAACCATACCGTCCGGCATGGAGGATCTGCATGGCGATCTTGCCGCCTTCAGCGTGTACCGCATCGGTCACCAGTTTGTGTTTACGCGCATGGCGCTTGCCACTCATCATGCCCGACAGGGGCTTCACCCACCCCGCCACATTGGGTGCATAGCCACCGGTGACAATCAGGCCCACTCCGCCGCGCGCCCGTTCGGCAAAATATGCGGCAAGCCGCTCATGCTTGTTTCCATCTTCCAGGCCCGTATGCATGGACCCCATCAGCACCCGATTCTTCAAGGTGGTGAAACCAAGATCCAGGGGGGAAAGAAGGTGGGGATAAAGGGGGTGGGCCATGCTGTGTATCCTTGAGATTGCGTCCCTAAAAAGCCATGCCGAAACACCCAGCGAGTGAACGACCAGCCATCCCGTCTACTTTGCCGTGCCTAGTGCCGCCAGTCCACCCGTGTCACACCCGGCCCTTAAAAGCCGGGCCTTGAATGCACCCAGCGAGGGCAGCTCAGACGCGTAAAAAAGATGGGTGAAGCAACCGCAATCCGAGGCGCCGAAACCGGGCCAGGCTGGAGCAAGCCCCCTGCCCGCGCCAAGTACCCGGGCCCAAACATGCTCCATGGGTTGGGCCTGGGACTGGTACCAGGCGGCAAGAGGATGGGTTTGCCTGCGAAGATAATCCACATGCCAGCGAAGACGCTCAGCGCCTGACCAGTGGCGAGACAAGCGCCCCCTGAGCCCGCCCGGGCCAAAGGCGCTGCCCACATACAAGTACACCCCGGCATCCAGCAGTCGTTCACCCAGGGCGCCGGGGCGCAGCCGAAATGGTGCCGCCGCGGCCAGGGCCAGCACATAGCTGCCTTGATCCGGTGGAAAGTTCGGCTCTTGCAGTGACATACGACTACCGGCCCGTCTTCGAGCCGCGCCTGGTATCGCCGGGCTTATCTTCCTTCACCTGTTTTTTTTCGCTGGCCTTGCGTAATTTCTCCATATGCAGGATCAAGCCGTCAGTCGTGCGCTTCAACAATTCCAGTTCGTCGACACTCAGGTCGTCCATGCGCTCAAGGTTGTACTCAATGGTGTCAATGACCTTGCTGACCGGACGTTGTAGCGGGCGAAAAAAGTAGGCCGTGATGGTAGACACGATCGTGCCAAAAAACAGCATGGAGCCGACGATCATCCAGGTTGCACCCAGGGCCTGGCCCAGTCCCGAAAGGGGCCGATCAGCTATCCCCGCGGTGGTGAATGCGGCCACGCACCAGTAAAGGGCATCGGCATAGTGAACTATGGACGAGCCCGTAACCCCGCTTTCAGCCAGGTAAAGACCCGCGGCAAAGATGGCCCATGCCAGCAACAACAACATCACAAGACCCAGGAAAGGCGTTTGTTCGGCCACATCGCGGCTAAAACGTCGCACACGCGAAGGTCCATATCGTAACTTCATGGCAACATCCTCCTGTGAACCAATGATAGTCCTTTCCAGGCTCACCCAGGGAGGGCTTTGCATCACTAATAAAACCACTCCGCCAGGGTCTTGCTTTGTTAGACTCGGCCCATGTCTGAACATGCATCTACATCTTTCAACGCCCTGGGGCGACTGCTGCGCTATGCCCGCGGCTATCGGCGCCGCATCAGCTTCGCCACCACCTGCTCGGTACTGAATAAACTTTTCGACGTCATGCCGGAAATCCTTATCGGCATCGCCATCGACGTCGTCGTCCGGCAGCAGGACTCCTTCGTGGCCAAGGCCGGGATCGTCGACCCCAAGTGGCAAATGGTGCTCCTGGCGGTGCTGACCCTTGCTATCTGGATGGGTGAATCCTTGTTTGAGTACCTGCACCTGGTTACCTGGCGAAACCTGGCCCAGGACCTTCAGCACGCAATGCGACTGGATGCCTATGAGCATGTGCAGCGCCTGGACCTTGCCTACTTCGAAGATCGCAGCACGGGCAACCTGGTTTCTATCCTGAACGACGACGTCAACCAGCTGGAACGCTTCCTCAATGGGGGCGCCAACAGCCTGATCCAGGTGGTGACCACCCTGGTCGCCGTCGGTGGTGTGTTTTTCGCGGTCTCACCCTTTATCGCATCGATGGCGTTTACCCCTATCCCGATCATCGTGATCGGAGCATTTTACTTTCAACGCCGGGCCCAGCCGCTTTACGCCGAGGTGCGTAACCGTGTTGGCATGCTGGCTGCCAGGCTCTCGGGAAACATCTCCGGAATCACCACCATCAAGAGCTTCGCCACCGAGGAATTCGAGGCCGAGGGCGTACGCCAGGAAAGCCAGGCCTACGTGGCAGCCAATCGCAAAGCCATCGCAATCAGTTCGGCGTTTATACCTATTATTCGCATGGCGATCCTCGCGGGCTTCCTGGCCACTTTCCTGGTCGGCGGCTGGATGACCTTAAGCGGCGATCTCAACGTCGGTGCATACGGCGTTCTGGTGTTCCTGACCCAGCGCCTGTTGTGGCCCCTCACCAGCCTGGCCGAAACCGTCGACCTGTTCGAGCGAGCCATGGCCTCGTCTCGGCGCATTCTTGACCTCATTGAAGTGCCGGTGCGTATTCGCGACCGGGCCGATGCAATGACCCCGACCAAGGTCGACGGTCATATCCAGTACCAGGGCGTAAACTTTTCCTATGGCGAAAATCAGCCTGTTCTGCACGACATTACCCTGGATATCCCAACCAGCAGCACGGTAGCCTTCGTTGGCCAGACCGGGTCGGGCAAAAGCACACTCATCAAGCTGCTGCTGCGTTTTTACGCGCCCACCGGAGGCAGTATCCTGCTCGACGGCCAACCGATTGAGCAATTGCAACTGGACAGTCTTCGCAGGCAGATAGGTCTGGTCAGCCAGGACGTGTTCCTGTTCCATGGCAGCGTCAGGGAAAACATCGCCTATGGGTCGCCAGGGGCGAGTTTCGAACAAATCCAGGCGGCCGCTGACGCGGCCGAAGCCAGCGAGTTCATCAACGACCTGCCGCAGGGTTTTGACACCCTGGTGGGTGAGCGCGGACAGAAGCTATCCGGTGGTCAGCGTCAGCGACTGTCAATTGCCCGAGCGCTACTGAAGGATCCGCCAGTATTAATCCTGGACGAGGCAACCTCCGCGGTGGACAACGAAACCGAGGCCGCCATACAGCGTTCCCTGCTGCGCATATCCCATACTCGCACGACCGTGATCATCGCCCACAGACTATCCACCATCGTGCACGCCGACACCATTCACGTGGTTGACAAGGGGCGCATTGTGGAATCCGGGAAACATGCCGAATTGCTGGAACACAATGGCATTTATGCGAGCCTGTGGAAGGTCCAAACAGGCGCCGGGGCAGAAAATTCCTAGCTATCGAGGCGCCCTGTCAGACCCAGGCTGCGGTCCTCGATACCCAGATAGATGGGCTCGGCCCGCTGGCGGTAAATATTCACCTTGGCATTGAAGGCGTGATGGGCAATACCATGCTTGTCATGAATTTCCAGACGACGAACGCTATAGCCACCGGAGGACATAAGTTCACCCGTGAGATAGCACTTGATGGAATTGATTGGCTCCCCTGCCAATTCCAGGCCATTGAGTTTCCCAAGGTGTTCCTGGGCAATGTCCATGAAGCGGATCGCATCGAATTCCTCGGGATTCAACATGCTCTCTCGTGATGGCGGCTGGGTTAATTTGAACTCACCCACCATGATCTGGCCCGGCAGGGCTTTGTCCACCATGCGCGCCAATTCGATTGTCACATCGCCCACCAGATAGCTATAGAGCATGGGGCTCAGGCTTTCCGCCTGGTAAAACTCGTAGCAACTACCCAGGTGGAAACAGGTTCTCAAGATTGGAACAACCTTGCCCCTGCCCTTGCGCCTGGCGATCGCGTTGTCTGCCAGGACCAGGTGCATGAAGTGATACAGGTTGGTGTTGGCGTTGTCGCCCTCGTCACGATTCCAGATATAGAACCCATCACCGGTGTTAGACCGGGCAAAGCGAATGTCAATCTTCTTGGTCAACATTCGGCTATGGGCCGAGTTTAGCGAATAAGACAGACTGTTCAGTTGGGTCATCTGCTCAAACGGGGTGAGCAAACTGAAGCCAACGATATCAAACAGGGCAACCGCCCTGTTGTCAGAATAATTCAGGCTATAACGACGGACAATGCGCTCAATCGCCTCGATTTCGCGGGCATGGCCACTAAGAGAATGCTGCATGGGCGCATGTACCACAGACAGGCCCAATTCACTGGCCAACTGTTCAAGTCGCTGGTATTCGCGCTGCTTGGGACTGGATACCAGTTCCCGATAAATGCCCTGGTCAAGACTGACGCTACCCATGGGGGCACTTTGAATCTGGTCGGCAAGGAAATAATGCGGCGCAATCAGTAGCGCGATGCCACCGTTGCTTGGCGCCCAGCCCAGCACGAGCTTCTCTCCAAGCGCCCAACTGTCGTGTAACAAGTTATCGAGATCGATGAGGTTGCTATGCTCTGCAACCGTCAGATCTTTTCCAAACAATTCGGCATCGGCCCTGCCACCGACTGTTCCAAAACGCTTGCCCGATAAATCAGGGAAATTATCGTCTGCCATGATTTCTTGTCTGTCTCATGTGTCACTTGCACCTGTATCGGTGTTGCGCAGAATCCTAACACGAGAAAGGCATCGGGAGATGTTCTCCCGATGCCTGTCTAGTGGTTCTCAAGGTCATCAAGTATTTCAGCCAACCGGCGATTTAACTTAACGAGGCTTGCCCCGCGACTTCTGCCTGCTGGAGCTTGAACGCGACTTGCCGCCAGATGATTCACGCCGGGATTCCTGTCTTGGGGCGGGACGGCTTTCAGATTTCACCTCGGGCTGACTCCGGGGAGCAGGCTCTGATCTTACTTGAGGAGCAGGCTGCGACCTTGCCTGGGGG
>JAOTSW010000236.1 GCA_029864735.1 Chromatiales bacterium
ACGACGGGTTCTTTAACATCCGGTGTCGCCAGCAAGTGATCAATCAGTTCCACCACCCGGTCGTTGAAGTAGCTGTCCGGGTAGCCCAGCCGGGAGTAAGACTCCTGGAACAGGGGGTAGAAACGTCGGTACAGGGCGGCGACCTTGGCCGGGTCGGTTCCTGTGGCCAGGTTCACCATGGCGTCGTAACGCTGATAGTTCTCCGGGCTCAGGATAAAGTGCTCGTCGTCATCACCCGGCAGTACCTTGAACTGGTCGCTGAGTCGACCAACCGGTCGGACAGTCTCGGCAAAATGCGGACCAAACAGGTTGTCCACCGTTGCCACGATCTTGTCGATGAGATGCTGGCCGGCCAGCACCGGCTGGATTTCAGGCCCAAAGGTATCCGCCATGGCCTTGAGGATTGCGGCGTCGCTTTCGTCCAGCGGGGGCAGCGGTTCCACGACTGCCTGGGCATCGTCGGGCTTCTCGTCGGGCACCTGGTAAACCGGGCGCTGGATCGTGCCGCCCTGTTGGGTTTCTTCTTCGACAGCCGGCGCCTGTTCAACAACGGGCTGAATAGCCGCAGGCTGGTCCACCGGAAAAAGACTGTCCTTGAAGAACCAGAGCGCGCCGGCAATGACCACTACCGCCACGATAATAATGGGGATGGGATTTGAACTGTTTTCCTGGCTCATGGGACCTCCGGTGCGCGGGAAGGCTGGGCCACGGGAGTGGCCGGAAGTCTTATTAGATAGTAAAGCTGTGGTTTAGTCACCACGAAACGCAGGGCTAAAAATAGGGGTCGAACCGCAAATTGACTAGGGGGTCAATCGCTTGGTGTCGAAACCAAATAGTTCAATTGCCGCAGTTCCGTTGCCTGAAAATTCGCTCCGACCCCGTTTTACGGCTCGACCCCGTTTACTAGTTAGCCAATGCGGTCTTGATGCTGCCGAGCAACTCCTCGTCGTAGGGTTTTGTCCGCGGGCCGAACTGCGCGATCAGCTTGCCGTCTTTGCCGATCAGGTACTTGTGGAAGTTCCAGCTCGGGTAAGTACCGGACTCTGCAGCCAGTTCAACGTAAAAGGGGTGCGCGTCGCCTTCCTTGACCGACACTTTCTCAAACATCGGGAATTTCACGCTGTAAGTCAGGCGACAGAATTCCTGAATTTCTGCTTCGGTTCCAGGCTCCTGGCCCATGAAGTCGTTGGACGGGAAGCCCAGCACAACCAGGCCGGCTTCCTGGTACTCCTCGTAGAGGCTCTCCAGGCCTTCGTACTGCGACGTGAATCCGCACTTGGATGCGGTATTCACCACCAGCACGACTTTCCCTGAATAGGCTTCGCCCAGATTCACAACTTCGTCGCTGGCAAGGCGACGGAAATCCTGGTCAAGCAGTTCTCCTGCGTTGGCGGATTGCACAGAGATACTCATTGCAAGGAAAAAACCTAGTACGGCGCGCATGCACTACTCCGGGTTATGTTTGTGAGCCAAGAGAATGCCATGACACGCTGCGCTAATCTGTAACAAATTGTATCGGCGCCCCTTTCCTGTTTATTGCGGCCTGTCCCTACCCATGTCAGCGGGCCGAAAAGCCTGCGTCTATCCGCGAGGTAGCGCCGGGGTGTAGACTCTGGCCATGATTTATCTGCTTCTGATTACACTTGCCTCCGTGGTGATCTGTTACTGGATTGCCAGGAGCCGTTCCGCTGATCCGGTTTTCTGGGCGTTTCTTGGGCTGCTTCTTGGTCCCCTGGCCATCCCGTTTGTCTTTTTTTCAAAACCCAAAACTTAGAAAAAAATACAGGTTTGAGGCGAAGCGGGAAGCGAGCCAGTTGGGCTTGGAAATTTGCTACTTCTGCGCCTGGTGCTGGACGGTGGCATGCCGCCCTGGGTGAAAAGATCCCATTTTTTTTCTTGACCCCGCCCCATTCGTTCTGCAAATATGAGCACACTCATTGAGATCAGCTGAGGGACTGGCCCGAAGACGCTGAGGCAACCTGCAAGAATAACCGCTTTGCAAAGGTGCCAAATCCAACGATGGTATTCCGTCGGAAGATGAGTGATCAGGAAGCCCGCAAGGGTAAGGCCCTGAATCTCCTCCCTCTCCCCGCCAGTCCCGATTCCAAGGTCTCCGTGAGCGCCTATCGTTCAGGAGCCGAATTGATGAAAGGACGCAGCGTTCGCCGCGGGGAAATTATCCTTGGTGAAACATTTGCACTCGAGTACGGCGGGGAACTGCCATCGCCCCAGGTCGCTTATGAACTCATAGGCCCCGAGGGTGCGCCGGTGCTCATGGCGCTGGGGGGTATCTCTGCGACTCGCCATCTGACCTCTACTGCCGAATTTCCGGAAGCGGGGTGGTGGGAAGAGTTTGCCGGTCCCGACAGGCCGCTCAATACCAGCCGGTTCAGAGTCCTGTGCATGGATTTCCTGGGTGGTAACGACCAGACCCAGGGGCCCCGGTTGCAGGAAGGGGTGTTTCCCAGTGTCAGTCCCGGGGACCAGGCCCGGTTGGTGGCCAGGCTGATGGACGAGTTGGGAATTCCGGGTCTTCATGTGTTTTTTGGCGCCTCCTACGGCGGCATGGTAGCGCTTCAATTCGCGGCCCTGTTTCCCGAGAGAGTTGAGAGGCTGGTGATAGTGGGGGCCACCCACAGGCCGCCGGCGATAGCCACTGCCTTGCGCTGCGTGCAACGGGAGGCGATCCGTCGATGCCAGAAACTGGGCGATGCCGCCGAGGGTCTGCGACTAGCCCGGGCCATCGGGATGGTGACCTACCGGTCGGCGGCGGAATTCGAGCAACGGTTCGAGCCTGCGCCACAGTTCCGCGATGGACGCGCGACGTTCCCGGTGCAGGATTACCTGTTTTCCCGGGGCGATGTTTTTGCCGAACGCTTCTTGCCGGAGGCGGTATTGTGCCTGTCTGAATCCATCGACCTGCAACAGCTGGAGCCTGAGCGAATCACGGTTCCCACCGACCTGTTTGGTGCCGGCTCGGATTTCGTGGCGCCACCGGATTTGATGCTGGAGCTATCCAGGCGCATCGCCGCGCCCTGTCGCTACACCCAGTACGAATCGCTATACGGCCATGATTCTTTTCTAAAGGAAGTGGACCTCTTGGGAACCCACTTCACTCGCATTCTCGAAAACGGATAAACAAGGAGTTCCGTAAAATGAAACTTGAAACTATCGCCATTCACGGCGGCTACGAGCCGGAGCCCACTACCCGTGCCGTTGCCGTGCCTATTTACCAGACTGCTTCTTATTCCTTCGAGAATACCCAGCATGGGGCAGACCTGTTCGATCTGAAGGTAGAAGGAAATATCTATACCCGGATCATGAACCCTACGACCAGCGTGCTTGAGCAAAGGGTGGCAGCCCTGGAAGGCGGGATAGGCGCTCTCGCGCTGGCCTCGGGTATGGCCGCGATCACTTATTCGATCCTTACCCTGGCAGAGCAGGGGGATAATTTTGTCA
>JAOTSW010000237.1 GCA_029864735.1 Chromatiales bacterium
TGCCCTTGCACCCGGCGGTATCATGCCCGGTATGGCTACTTCCTCGAAATCTTCACCTCCCTCGCGCCCTAAGCGGTCTCCCTCACGGACATCAAAGACGCCAAAGTCTTCACCGAAGCCGTCCCTTCGTTTTTATCATCCCGCCCCGCTGCGTAAGAGAACTCTCGATTTGCTCGATACTCTCGAGCAGGCGCAGGATGCGACTGAGCACCGCGAGGCCCTGGCGGAAGTTGTGGTGGAGTTGACCAGAAGTGGCATGGAGGGCTATTTCTTGAAGCCGCTTAAACTCGCCAAGGCAGGCTTCATCCTGGAACAGACTGCGAGCATCGGCTTGGCTGGTGCGCAGCAAATGATGGGTCCTGTCATTCGGCAAATGATCGGCAGGTTGAATGGCCCACAACTGGTCTCGGTATGCGGCTCAATACGACAATTCATGCTATAGACTGTCTGGTTGCGGTTGCGTATATCACTATTAGACGGCCATCTTTTCAAATTCGCTGGAGTTCAAAATGGCACAAGGTTCAATTTTCTCGATGAAGATTATTGGCGTCGCCCTCGTGGTTCTGGGGCTCGGCCTGGCCTATTGGGGATATCAACTGTCTGGTTCGGTTGAGTCCCAGTTGACTCAAGCTTTTACCGGCTCAGATACAGATAAAGTAATGACATTCTATATTGGCGGTGCTGTCAGTTTTATTGTCGGCTTGTTTCTGCTGATAAAAAAATAAAACTGCAGGCGCTCCAGCTTGGTCGTCTAATAGCATTGTGATGAGTGACTGAGATGGCGTAGGGCCAGGACTGGATCAGCCAACTGATTCGGCTATGGGGAAAAGAACTCTCGCTGCCAAAGCCAAAGAAGCCGGGAAAGAAGAAGGCTAAAAAGAACTAAAGGCAGTGGGGAAGTACCCTGGTGACCAGGCGCTGTGCGGAGCAAGGTTTCCCGTTTGGCGCTTCGCCGACGCGATCACCATTTCGGGGTAGCCACAATACTAATTGTCAATCTCAACTGCCCCGATATCACCGAGCAGGTCCGCTGGCCTGCGATTACCCATCTGATCAGTGTCCAATGGGTTAACGCCTAGAGTTCTCCCGTTAAGATGCACTGTGATACCGCTGAAATAGCTGTAACCCAGGCCAAAAAGTGAAGTCCACACATCGTCGTTCATCGATGCCGGTCCCAGGTTGGTAATTTGATCCACGTTGACGTTGGCAATTTGGTTCGCAAGTGCCAAATCAAGGTGATGCCAAAACTCGATGTAAGCATGGTTATATTCAAATTGCGGCCAGGTTTGTGCGGGCCCACACCAGAACGCCTGTTCCAGGGTGTTTATCGTGACGTCGTGGCAATTGAGGTATTGCTGAACTCCCTCGGTATCCGGGTCAATATCCGACAAGAAGCCCTGGAAGTGATTCCTGAACTCACTTTCGAAATCGGGTTGGCCGTAAACAAGCTGTATTTGATCCAGTATCAATGGGAGGAGTAGGGGGTTCATGCCCTCATTGAGTGGGCCATCCAGCTCACCAAGAATTTCGGTCACGATGTAGTTTCCGCTGGGAAGTTGGTCCAGGGCGTTGCCGATGGGCTCGTAATGAAGCACCGCAAAGGGATCGGCTTCAACACCCGAGGCATTGATGAATGTGGACAGTGTCGCATTGCCAAGCACATCGCTAATTACCACACCGTCCTCATCACCCACTTTCGGATAGTGTTTGCGCGATAACGACGCCCAGCCTGGCTCACCAATCGGTACCAGTATCTGGCTAAAGTCGATGGCCCCGATCCGGTTATATCCCATGCTGCGGAACTCGAAGACGGATCCGGTAAAAATGTCGTGGGGATAAACGCCGCCGATCGTATAGCCACCGGCTTCGATCCCATTGATCTCGTGAACGGTGTTTCCCACGATAATGGAATGACCAATAATCATGTCTTCCACGGCGTGGGCGTTACCAATAGTCGCGGCGATACCGCCCGCCATATTTTGTTTTTCCAGTTCGGTAATTCGCGGCTTTCCAAACACCTGGTTTTCAACAATGGTGCTGCTTTGAACCTCCATGTATCCGTTGGACATATACAGGCCGCCCCCTCGCCAGTAGCCGATATCCAGCAGGGTAAACAGGAAGGGCGGCAGTAAAGGTGGCTCGACGAGATTCCTGGCAATGGTGCTGTTTTCAACATGAATTCTGGTGGACAATCCGATACCACCGCCATCCGAGTACACACCGCCGCCGTAGGCAAACAGGCCGGTAATGCTGTTTTCGGTGATTGCTGACCGCCTGATCGAAGAAACATTGTTCCGGGTATCACGCCCGCCCACCGAAAAGATACCTCCTCCGGCAGCTCCTCCCCCGTAAACGGTATTGCCGCTGACAATACAATTGTCCATTACAACGGTGTCTGCGTAGACACCACCGCCGTAAGCTCCCCCGTCCCGAGAGGTATCTGAATCGTCGCCAACCGCGTGATTATCGTAGATGGCGCAGTCGATTAAGGTAGCAACTCCCCAAACGGCGAGTCCCGCACCTCTAGCAAGCGTGGAAGTCTGGTTGTCATTCGGATGCTGGCCAATATTCTCTGCCACATCAAAAACACTGTTTCCGCCCGTGATGGCAGCATTTATAAGCGTAAGATCACCGGACACGGCAAGAACTCTTGCCGAATCGGCACCGTCCCACCGAATTGTGATGCCATCGGGAAGGTTCGAGGCATCAAGGACGACGTTCTTATTGGCGAAAAGCGCTGACTTTCCGTAATCCCGGTCGAAATATCCAACCAGGTAGGAGATATTGTTTGCCTCGTCAAAGCCCATTACCTCACCGACGAGGACAGTGTGTTCATCACCGACGAAGATCAGATTGATCGTGCCGCCGTTGAGGCTCTGGTCGAAAGTGATGCGCTGGTTGGATGCTGCGGAAGCAATGGCAGACCTAAGCGTTACCGTCCCGGTCGGAGGTGTCCCATCGTCCAGCAGGCTGTTTACGACAAGTGCCGGTAGCGAGGAGTCTCCCGAGCTACTTCCTCCGCCCCCGCAAGAGGAGGTGCCAGCCAGCGCCAGCAGGCACAACAGGATGGTTCCGATAATCGGATAGGTACCATGATAGGTGAACTGCTTGCGTCTCATCGCAGACCTCCTGGAATCCTGCCCCGCCCCGTATACCGGGTCTATGGCAGAGTGAGAGCCTGTGTTCATTGTTGCTCAGCCGATGGTGGGAGAACAAGGGGTGGGTATGTTTGGCGGAGAGGGTGGGATTATTCGCCGACTTTGTCGGCTCACCCCTCGAGGGGGCCGCTCGGCAGCTTTGGCTGCCTGCGCGTTCTGCGCCGCCCGCGGCGGCTGGTCGAACCAATGGGTTCTCATCGAGCCACCACACCCCTGATAAACAAAAAGGCCCCAAAAGGGACCTTTTTATTTATTGGCGGAGAGGGTGGGATTCGAACCCACGGTA
>JAOTSW010000010.1 GCA_029864735.1 Chromatiales bacterium
TCTGTGGTATCCCAGCTCTGCCCTGCCATCTCATGGGTGATATCCACCGAGGTGAAACGCTCAAACGCCCCACCAGCCAGGTCGGACTGGGTCAACTTGATCGGGAGTACGACTTGCTTCCTCGCGTCGCCGGCCGTGGCGGCCATCCAGCCAAGACTGAATGCACCAATGACCAGTACCGAAATGAGCGCGCTTGTTTTGATGAATTGCATTTGGGAGTCTCCATTGTTTCCGATGCCTGGGACAGTCAGGGCAGGTATCACGAATATATCAGCACTCCGACCCAGTCTCCCCTGGAAGGGACTTTTTCTTTATCATGATTCGACTTGCAACAGCCCAAGCACTTTTATGACCCAGACCACACGGATAAATCGCGACGCCCTGACCTATCTAATGAACAGGGAGTCAGACTATTTCAGCGCCAATCACCCGCGGTCGGCCAGGCTTGCCGAGCAGGCCCGGGAACACCTCTACGGTGGTGTCCCCATGCATTGGATGGCCGACTGGTCCACGCCCTTTCCATTATTTGTGAGTGAAGCAAAGGGAGCTCGGTTTACTGACGTGGACGGAAACAGCTACGCGGACTTCTGCCTGGGCGACACCGGGTCCATGTTCGGTCACTCACCCGACCCCGTTGCAAAAGCGGTCGCCTGGCAGTCCACCCGTGGCTACACCACCATGCTTCCCAGCGAAGACGCCATCTGGGTAGGCAGAGAACTGGCCCAACGCTACGGCTTGCCGTACTGGCAGGTAGCCACAACCGCTACCGATGCAAATCGCTGGGCGCTGCGCTGGGCACGCGCCGTCACTGGACGGAAAACGCTCCTGGTGTTCGACGGTTGCTATCACGGCACGGTGGATGAAACCCTGGTGCGCCTGCGGGATGGCAAGACCGTGCACCGCTCGGGGCTGGTCGGCCAGGCCCAGGATTTGACCACCCACTCACGAGTCGTCGAATTCAATGACCTGGACGCGCTGGAAGCGGCTCTGAGCAGCGAAGACGTGGCGGCGGTGCTGTGCGAGCCGGCCATGACCAATATCGGCATGGTGCTCCCCGACCCGGGTTATCACCAGCGCTTGCGGGAACTGACTCGGAAGTTCGGCAGCCTGCTGATCATCGATGAAACCCACACTATTTCAACCGGGGTCGGTGGCTATACCCGGGCCCACGGCCTGGAGCCGGACATTTTCGTACTGGGCAAACCGGTGGCAGGCGGTCTGCCGTGCTCAGTATTCGGGGTCACCGCGGATGTGGCCAGGCGAATGGATGCAGCGCGCAAGGCAGGGCGGGATGCCGAGGACCACGGCCACGGCCACAGCGGCATGGGCACCACCCTCTCCGCCAATGCTTTTTCCATGCATGCCATGCGGGCCAATCTCGAGTCGGTGATGACCGAGCAGGCTTACCGGTCAATGATCCTCCTGGCAGAATCCCTGGCAGGACAATTGCGCGAAGTCATCGACCGCCACCAGATGCCCTGGTCCATTACCCAAATCGGGGCCCGGATTGAGTTCCAGTTCTGCGCCAACCCACCGCGCACCGGGCGTGAGGCCGAGGCAGCGTTTGACGACGACCTGGAGCAATGCATTCATCTGTACCTCCTCAATCGCGGGATAATGATCACACCCTTTCATAATATGATGCTGGTCTGCCCCCAGACCAGCCAGGAAGACGCCACCAGGCTGGCCCAGGGACTGGACGCATTTCTTACTGAATTAAACGCTGAACAAGGCTGAACCCATGACTGACAAGCAAGACGAACCAAGCGAGTTTTTTTCCCGTCACCCGGAAGTCAGCCAGGTGCTGTTGATCCTTACCGACATCAATGGCATCGCCCGGGGCAAGCTGGTTCGGCCCCACGAACTGGAGGTGGTTTTCGACCGTGGTCGTCCCCTGCCCAGCTCGATACTCTCCCTGAATGCCCTGGGCGAAGACGTGGACTCCACCGGACTGGTGTGGAAAGTCGGTGACATGGACTGCTTTGCCAGGCCGGTGCCGGGCTCGTTGAAAATCTGTCCGTGGATCAAGAACACCGCCCAGCTGCTACTCAGCATGGATCCCAAAACCGGAATGCCGGCAGCGGCCGCCGACCCCCGGCTTAAACTTGCCCAGGTGGCCGAGCGACTAAAGCAAGACGGCTACCACCCGGTGCTGGCCTGCGAGTTGGAGTTCTACCTGCTGGATGCGGAGGCCTGGGCCGATGGCGAGGTCAAACCCGCCCGGACCTGCCGCGGCCTGCCCCTGGAGCAAACCCAGGTCTATGGCGTGCAGGACCTGGAAGACATGAGCGAGTTCTTCGAAGACGTGTACTTGTGTTCGGCTGAACAGGGACTGCCTGCCGAGACCGTCATCTCCGAGTACGCCCCCGGCCAGTTTGAAATCACCCTGACCCATCGCGAAGACGCCCTGCAGGCAGTGGACGAAGCCATTGAATTCAAACGCCTGATCAAGGGTGTGGCGGAACAATACGGCATGATTGCCTGCTTTATGGCCAAGCCTTTCGCCGAGCTTTCCGGCAGTGGCATGCATATCCACGTGAGCCTGGCCGACGAGAAGGGAAACAACCTGTTCGGCAGCGAAGATGCCGAGGGGAACGAACTACTCAGGCACTCCATCGGAGGTATGGCGGACAGTATTTCTGATTGCATGGCGATCTTTGCACCCAATGCCAATTCTTATCGCCGCTTCCGCCCCAACAGCTATGCACCGGTGGCGCCAACCTGGGGCGTAAACAACCGCACTGTTACCTTCCGGGTGCCCACCGGGCCGGCAAGCAGCCGTCACGTAGAGCATCGCGCCTCGGGCGCCGATGCCAATCCCTACCTGGCCGCCGCCGCGGTATTGGCAGGCATCCATCATGGCATCAAGAATAAAATGGACCCGGGCCCTGCCATCTCCGGTGACGGCTATGCCAACGCAGACACCAGCCTGACCATCAACTGGTACGCCGCCCTGGACGGCTTCGAGAAATCAGAATTCGTGGCGGAATATTTCGGCAGGGAGTTCCAGCATATTTTCAGTGCACTGAAGCGGGACGAGTGTAACCAGTTCTTCGCCCAGGTCAGCGAACTGGATCATCGCTGGCACCTGCGACTGGCCTAGACATCAATTATTGCCGCCTGGGCTAGACCCGGCGGTAGTAGTTCACCCCGTCGCGTTGCTCGGCCAGTTCCAGCTCCCCCCTACCCAGCAAGTAATTGACGTGGGCCATGCTTTCGCCGGTGGCCATGATCAGGTTGCGACGGGTAATCGCCGACTTGAATAGCGCCGGAAACAGGTCAAGGACCGTGCGCGGCCTGTCACACATCTCCAGCAACTTGTCCAAGCCGCTTCGGTGCTCATCTATCAGCGCCTGCAGCCGCTCGGGCGCCCCCCTGAATATTTTTCCGTGAGAAGGCAGCACCAGCACATCGGGCGGTAGTCGCTGCTTCAGGCTGGCGCATGAATCCAGCCAGTCTGCCAGGGGATTCGCATGGGGCTCGGTGGGCCACACGCTGACGTTGGATGAAATGGTAGGAAGAATCTGGTCACCGGAAATAATCAGGTTTCGCTCCTTACAGACCAGGCAGGCATGTTCCGGAGAATGCCCCCGGCCAACTACCACTTCCCAGGTTTGTCCGCCGATGGTCAACTGCATGCCATCGGTGAGCCGGGTAAACGCATTGGGCAGATCGGATACCACCGAACCAAACCCCCCGAAGCGTTTGCGGTATTCCGCCAGCGACTCTTCATCAAACCCGGCACTGCGGTAAAAATCCACACCTTCCCTGGGCGCTTCCGTGCCGGTGTCCCCGACCAGGTTGCGGCACAACAGGTATTCGGTGCGACTCATCCACAGCTCCACGCCCCAGTGCCTGCATAGCCAGCCCGCCAGGCCCACATGATCCGGATGCAAGTGGGTGACAATCACCCGCGATACCGGCAACCCGTCGAACTTCTCCTTGAATAATTTCAACCACAACTCACGGGTTGCATCATCGGACATCCCGGTATCGACGATGACCCAGCTGTCCCCGTCTTTGAGCAACCACAGGTTGATGTGGCCGAGCATGATCGGCAGCGGCATTCTCAACCAGAATATGCCCTCGGACACCTCCATGATCTCTCCCATGCCCGGGGCTTTTTCAAACTCGTATCGCGGCTGGGTATCAATAGTTGGCAGCATGGGGGAAGGGTTCCAGGAATGGCCAGGGCGTGAATCTATCACATTCGAAGACCCTGGCCGGGCGATGAACTGTGCTCATCACCGCCAAACAGGCTATCCTCGGTATTTCCCGGGTATAACCCACAAATTTCGGAGAGTGTTGCCATGGAATTGCTGATTATTGGCCTTATTATTTTTATGGCCGCGCACCTGGTTCCGACCTTGCCTGCAGCCCGCCAGTCGCTGATAGGTAACCTGGGCGAGAAAAAATACAAGGCCGTGTTCAGCCTGGTATCCCTGGTGGGCTTTGTCCTGCTGGTCATGGGCAAGGCCAGGGCACCCTTCGTCTCAGTCTATCTGCCACCAAGCTGGGGGTACATTGCCACTGCCGCCCTAATGCTTCCGGTGCTGATCCTGTTACCGGCCGCTCACATGCCTGGCAACATCAAGCGCTTCACCCGCCACCCGATGAACTGGGCCGTCGTGCTCTGGGCCATCGGTCACTTGCTGGCCAACGGCGACCAGGCCTCGGTCATCCTGTTCTCATCCTTTGGTTTATATGCCGTGTATGACATGTGGTCAGCCAACAAGCGCGGCGCGACTCGCCAGACAGAAAAACTGCCGCTGAAAAAAGACGTGATCATCGTCATGGCGGGCATCGTCACCTACGGTCTGATCCGCTTCCTGCACCCCTATCTGTTCGGCGTGCCGGTAGGCTAGGTCACCGCCTAGTCCGCAGGCGGGGCCGCCCGCAGCACGACCAGTTCCCGGGCCTGTTCATCCAGCAGATGCAGGAGAGCATCGCCACGAGTAATGCTTGCGACTTTTTCCAGGCTAGCCAGGTAACGGTACTCCAGGTCCATGGCCGCCTGTTCGCAAGCCATCATGGTTGAGCCTATCGGCCCGGTGCTCAGCTTGCCTTCTGCCAACGTGAATACACCGAAGTAGCGATTGCAGCCGCCGCTGCCGGAGAACCTGCCACCGTCCGACAAGTTCATGGTGACTCGCGGCTCCCCGAGCCACTTCTCACCTTCCAGGGAGTCCAGAATCCAGTCTCCGGCAAGAACCGAGAAATCCACTGCATCGGGATGTGTGACCTGGGCAGGTTCTTGTGCCCGCTCTTGTGCGGCGCAAGCCACCAGCAGGACCGTAAAAATCAACGTGCCGATGATGTTTTTCATTTAAGACTCCTTGTCCTGGCTATTTAGCGACAGGCAGCGAATCCTGCCAGCGCTTCCGCTTCCTTACCCAATTCATCAAGCAGTTTTCCGACCCGGGCCTCCAGGTCCACCGCCTCGTAGGGCTGCGCAACACCCACACCCCAAACCGGGGCGGGCCAGGCGGCATCATTACGATAACGCACCACGTGATGCAGGTGCAGCTGGGGCACAAGGTTGCCAATGGCGGCGATATTCAACTTGTCGGGGCGATAAATCCGGGTGAGACAATGCGCCAGGCGTCCCGACTCTCTCAGCAGCTGAACCTGGTCGTTCCAGTCCAGCTGGTGAATCTCGGACACATCAGCCCTGGCAGGAACCAGGATGCACCAGGGGAAGCGACTGTCATTGAGCAGCAGCAACTTGCTCAAGGCAAAACTACCCAGTTGCAGGCAATCCTGTTGCAGTCGCTCATGGAGAATAAAACTCATACGGATAAGCCTCCCGATACTCGAATTCAGCCTAGTGCCTCGAGTCTGCCAGCCAGGTCGCCACCAGCGAGTAATTCCCGGAATTCGTCAGCCATGCGCTCGCTCTCGGCCACCACGGTATTCCAGTAACTGATGCGCTGCTCGTTATCCAGGTTCGCGAAATCATTTCTGTCCGGAATCTTCCCATAGGGCAGGCTGGCGACAAACTCCTCCGAGGGAGACACCAGCAGGACCTTGTCGGTCGCCGCGCCTCCTGCCCGGCGCCAGGACAAGCTCTTGTCGAACCAACCCGGCACCATGTACGGATAAAAGTGCGGATAAAACACCAGTCCCTCACCGCTGCTCAGGGAATCGTTGAAGTGGTAATCCGTGACACCCCCGTCGCGGTACATGCCCCTGGGGGCGCCATGGATGTCGCGAACACCCTCGAGCACCAGGGGAATGGAGCCACTGGCCACTACCGCGTCCTCCAGGTTTTGCTCGCTCAGGGCAATACGCTGCATGGGCAGCCCGGTCAGGTTAATGAACGGCGGCTCATCCCTGGAATCAAAGAACAACGCCCGCTCATAAGACACGGCAAGCGCACGCCGGCTAAACAGGTTGCCGGTAGCTGCCGCCAGCATTCCCAGGCCCTGTAACCAGGGTTGCTCGAAAGCTGCCGCCCCCCGACAACGCACCGCCATAACATTCAGTCGAACACGGGAATTGGACAGCATCTGGGCCTCACCGCCCTCCCCGGCGATCAGCTTGAAAAATCGCCGGGTTTCCGCTGTGACTTCCTGCGCCGTGGGTCTCTTCCCATAGCGCTGCTCAATATAGGCGTCTTCAAACGCCTGGATAGCAGCAGCCGGGTCGGGTTTTGCATAGCAACTGAACCGCCAGGCTCCAATTGATGAACCCAACAGGAACAGTGGTGTCTCGCGTCGGGGCAACAGTTCGCCGGCAATGAATTTGTCCAGCCGGCTCAGTGCCAGCCACTTGGGTCCTCCCGAGGCGCCCGCCATGACCTGGAATCGATCAAAGTCGAACCCTTCCCGGGTCAATACTCTCGTGGCCCCGGGGCCCGCCCGAAAACGAAGTGTCTTGAATGCCATGTAAGCCTTTACCGTCCCTGTTCACGCCCTGAAAAACAGCGACCTATGTTAACCGCATTAAAGAGGGCGATTCCAAGTTGTCGTTTCCCGGAAACTCAGGCTGCCAGCATCATCAGGCAATCCGAACCATCAAGCGCCAGGTGAATAAGAAGACCACAGGCAAGCACCCGGGTCTTGCGCGGCCAAAGCAGCAAAAGATAGACCAGCGCCGGGATCGGGCCATGCAATGGATGGGCTGTAAGGCTGCACCTCAGGGGGTCGTACAGGGTGTCAGCCAACAGGTGATCCAGGTCAATCAGCATGCCCGCCATCATCACCAACCACGCCATCTTCCAGCGTTCAGGCCAGCACAGTCGCGCGAATATCCCGGGCACCATCACATGCAATAACAGGTGCAACCCGGGCCTTGCCAGGAGTAGCCACTCAATCATTAAAGACCAGCCCCGAAAAGTCTCGCTGGAACGCGCACCCTAGGGGGACTCCTGGCGAGCAACCGGAAGCTGGCTCAACAACATCCGCAGCGCAAGAAAGTCATACAGGGCGTGGATAATAATCGGAACCAGCAGGTTATCTGTGCGCCAGTAAAGCAATCCCAGGTATAGACCCATCACGCAGGCAAAGATCATGTAGGTGCGACTCACCCAGTGTGCCGCACCGAAAACGAAACTTGCCACGAACAAGCCCGGCCAGGGACCCAGCCAACCCTGAAGACCTTGCTGAATGATGCCCCGGAACAGCATCTCCTCACCCAGCCCCGCCAACAACGCTATGACCGCAATCTGCCAGGCGGTGGCCCCGCGAAACAGTGAAACAATATTGCTGTCGACCCAGCTGAAGAATTCCTCCACCGAAGAAACCCGGAGACTCCGGGCCCAGATCAGCAGCCACCATATGGGCAGGGTGCCAAGCACACCCATCACGATCGACAGACCCCCACCGGAAAGTGTCAGCGGGATATCCAGAAGCCAGGACAGCAGCAGGGACAGCGGCAGCAGCGCTCCTTCAAACAGCATGATCAGCGTAATAAAACTTATTCGAGGGATGTGCACGACACTCCTGTGGACCAGTCCGAGCCAGCGGACTATCGGTCACCTATGATTTTTTCCC
Organism: Chromatiales bacterium; assembly: GCA_029864735.1. GTDB lineage: Bacteria > Pseudomonadota > Gammaproteobacteria > Steroidobacterales > BM003 > CAKZML01. Next base: position 7,995 of record JAOTSW010000010.1, read on the forward strand.
GCAAATCAGCGCGTTCCCAGCTCAATTTATAGGCAACGTAATATTTGTAGATATTGCTCACATACTGGACGGTCTCCCGCCCAATGTTTTGCGCCACTACCACTTCCACGTTGTCGAACCAGACCGTGTTGTCATAGCCCTTTTTCTTGGCCAGCCTGCGCATGCGCACGATCTTGGCCGGCCCTGCGTTATAGGCAGCCACGGCAAACATCCACTGGTCCAGGGGGTGCACCCGGGCATCATCAAAATACCGGTCTGCCAGGAACCGCAGGTACTTGGCGCCGGCATGGATGTTGTTCTCAAGTTCATGGACATTCTCTACAGCAACGTTTTTGTCACTGGCAGTGGAGGGTTTGACCTGCATGATGCCCACCGCGCCCGCGCTGCTTTTCTTGCCGTTGTCGAAAGCCGATTCCTGGAACGCCTGGGCCGCCAGTTCCAGCCAGTCGAATCCGTACTGCTCACCATACTTCTTGAACAGCGTGGATAGCGGCTTCAGTTGCTCCAACGCCGCCCTGGAGCTGACACTCTTTACCCAACCGCTGTCATCCAGGTATTTGTTTCTCACCACATTACCGTAGAGGGTGCCCTGGCCATGACTGCGCATGAACTCATCCAGAAGGGCCTTCAACTTGGGACTGTCCTTGCGAAGTCCCCAGGCAATATCACCATTCGTGTTTACTACCAGGTCCTCACGCATGACCAGGTCTTCCAGCACACCACTCCAGAACCTGGCCTTCACGTCATCAACCACGGTCATGGGGTAAATTCCGGCGTTGACCATTTCAAGGACATCCTCGTCCTCCAGAACCTCTTCCACCAGGCGAATGCGTGGCGGCTTCAGGTTCATGGCGATAAACCCGGTAGACAGTCGGTTAAGATTTTCAAAGTAACTACTGGAGGCGCGGACGAAAATATCCTGCCCGGCCAGGTCCTGGATACTCTCTACCGGCGGCGCGGAGGGCCCGGTCACGATGACTTCGCTGACCCCGCTATATATTGGTTTCGAAAATTCTATTTGCGCGGAACGCTCCGGAGTTACCGTCAGGTTTGCCGCAATCAGGTCAGCCCGGCCGGCCAGCAAGTCAGGAAGCAGGCGCTCCCGCGTAACAGGAATGGGCACCACATATATTGGCAGGCGACCGGTCTTGTACTTCTTGTTCAGGAATCGCTCAAACTCAGACAGCATCTCCACGGTAATGCCCCGGGGCCGGCCTTGATCAAAAAAATATAAATATCCGCTATGCACCACCAGCACGCGAATTCCGCGACGTTCAACCATCCCGTCCAGGTCACCGCTCCAGGGACGCCAAAGAGAAGAAAACTGCTCCGGTAGATCCGACATCCCGATGCCACTGCTCAATAACTCATGCGTCTCCGGGGAGTCAGTGGACCCTTGCTGGGTAACATCCCGGCGTTCTCCGGGCTTGGGCTCATCTGACGAGGGCTGACAAGCGACAAGAAATCCGACCAGCAACACCAGGCCGCAGCAGCGACCCAGCAATGCATTTGTCAGCCCGGAGAATCTCAAATCACACAGTCTCCATTAGTGGGGCGGGCGCCCTGTCAGGATCAGGGGGCCAATCGATCTGCGCGCCAGCCAGCACCATCCCGAGTGTACAGGAATCGGTCATGCATCCTGTTTGGCCTGCCCTGCCAGAACTCAATGCTCCTGGGCACCACCCTGAAGCCTCCCCAGAACGATGGCAGGCTGAGGTCCTTGTTAGCAAATTTCTGTTTCATTTCCTCAAGCTTGGCCTCCAGGAGACTCCGCGATGAAATCACCGAACTTTGCTGTGAGACCCAGGCGCCAAGCTGACTACCCCGGGGCCGGCTTAGAAAATATTTCATGGATTCCGCGGTGGAGACTTTCTCTGCCCTGCCGCGAATGATCACTTGCCGCTCCAGGGGCAACCACAGGAACAACAAGGCGACTTCCGGATTCGAGGAAATATCCCGGGCCTTGGCGCTTTCGAAATTGGTGTAGAACACGAAGCCTTCTTCGTTCCAGAATTTAAGCAACACGGTTCGCAGCGACGGACGGGCCTGCTCGTCCACCGTCGCCAGGCTCATCGCGTTGGGATCTGACAGCCCCGATTCTCTGGCTTGCTGAAACCACAGCTGAAACTGGTTGAAGGGGTCCTGTGCAAGGTCAGCGCGCCGAAGTCCCAATCGCGAATATTCGCGGCGCAATTCACCTATATCCATTTCTCGTTCCTGTTTGCAATGCGGAATTTCAGGTATTCGGTATAACCAGATTAATAGTGTACCCTCTTGCGTTTCGAATTAATCGAGGACGAAGAGCATGTCAGGCACTGTGCAGGAAATTGGCCAACTCGCCAAGCAATTGGGAATCGCTCCCGAACACGTGATCGCCTACGGGACCGAAAAAGCCAAGCTAAGACATGAAGCGGTGGCAGACAGAAAGCCCGGCAGACTTATCCTGGTGACCGCCATGACGCCTACCGGCGCCGGCGAAGGAAAGACAACCACTTCAATCAGCCTTGGCCAGGGCATGGCCAGCCTGGGCGAGAAAGTTTGCATCGCCCTGCGGGAACCCTCTCTCGGCCCGATGTTCGGCATGAAAGGCGGCGCCACCGGCGGTGGAAAGGCCAGCCTGGTTCCCGAGGAAGACATCAACCTCCACTTCACCGGCGATTTCCATGCCATCACCGCAGCCCATAACCTGCTGGCAGCGCTGCTGGATAATCACATCCATTACGGCAACCCGCCTGAAGTGGATCCACGCCGCATCAGCTGGCGCCGCGTCATCGACATGAATGACAGAGCATTGCGCCATGTGGTCATCGGCCTGGGCGGCGTGCTCCAGGGTGTTCCCCGAGAAACCGGATTTGATATCACGCCGGCCTCGGAAATCATGGCGACACTTTGCCTGGCCGAGGACGAGGCAGACCTGCGCAAACGTCTATCCCGACTGATAGTGGCCGAGGAAGCCGATGGAAACCCGCTGACCGCAGAGGATGTCGGTGCCGTAGGCGCAATGATGCGTTTGCTCAAGGACGCGATGCTGCCGAACCTTGTACAAACCTGCGAGGGCGTTCCCGCCCTTGTGCATGGCGGACCCTTCGCCAATATCGCCCATGGCTGCAATAGCGTGATCGCAACCCGCATGGCCCTGAAACTAGGTGACTGGGCCATTACCGAAGCTGGATTCGGCTCCGATCTGGGTGCCGAAAAATTTGTCGACATCAAGTGCGGTTACACCGGACTTTCCCCGGCGGCAGTGGTCCTGGTGGCTACCATCCGTGCACTCAAGCGGCATGGCGGAAAAGGACCCAAGGACTTGATTCCCGAAGACGTGGCCGCTGTCAAAGCGGGCCTGCCCAACCTGTTCAAGCACATAGAAAACATTCGAGGCTTCGACAGGCAGCCAGTGGTGTCCATCAATCGCTTCGACACCGACACTGATGCCGAGGTGGAAGTGGTACGCAAAGCCTGCGAGGAACTGGGTGTCCGATGCGCCGTATCGACTGCCTTCGCCGACGGTGGCAAGGGCGCAGAAGAACTCGCAAGGGCAGTCATTGAAACGGCCAACGAGGAAACCCGTCCCCTCAAACCAACCTATGACTGGTCGGATCCCATGAAGAAAAAGATCGAGGCGATTGCCACCAGGGTCTACGGAGCCGAGGGCGTGGATTACACCGCCACCGCCATCAAAGACCTGGCCCGAATCCAGCGCCTGGGTTTCGCGGGCCTGCCAATTTGCATGGCCAAGACACCCCTGTCGCTAAGCGACGATCCCAAGCAGATATGTCGCCCCACCGGCTTCCGCATCACGATTAGAAATGTGCTGCTCTCGGCAGGAGCCGGCTTCCTGGTTCCCCTGGCCGGAGACATTATCCGCATGCCCGGACTGCCCAAACGGCCCAACGCCCTGGATATCAAGGGCTAGGCCAACAGCCAGTACGCCCGGGACTATTCCTCCCGGGCCATCACTTTCGCAACGCCCCGACCCCTGGGGTCGGCAGCGGCGCGCAAGTTTCCATTAAGGCCGCTGACCACCATCACATCACCCAACGCCCAGTCGTGGGGTCGCGGCGCGTAGCCACGCTGCACAAGCCCCTCAACAGTTCGGCTCGGCAATGGAATGCCCGGATCGAACGTCACCTCGTCCGGCGGCAGTAACTGGTGATGAAAGCGTGTGCTGGATACCGCCCGTTCCGGCGACATATCAAAGTCCATCAGGTTCACCATCACCTGGAATACGCTGGTGAAGATTGTCGATCCGCCGGGCGTACCAACTACCATCACCGGCCTGCCGTCCTTTACGAGAATGGTTGGGCTCATTGAGGAAAGCATCCGCTTGCCGGGCTCAATGGCGTTGACCTCACCGCCCACCACGCCGTATTGATTAGGCACACCCGGTTTGGAACTGAAATCATCCATTTCATCATTCAGCAGGAAGCCCGCTCCGCCCACCACCACGCCACTGCCAAAGGTCGCGTTCAGCGTATAGGTGTTGGAGACCGCATTACCGTCGAAGTCCAGGATAGAAAAATGGGTGGTATCTTTAGGCTCAAGACCCGGACGCACTCCCTCAAGCCTGGAAATAGCCAATGGATTTACCTCGGCTGCGCGAGAGGACACGTAATCCGCTGTCACCAGCTCGTTGGCGGGAACCTCAAAAAATTCGGGATCACCTGCATATTCCGCACGGTCTGCAAAAACCCGCTTCTCCATTTCCGCGACAAGATGAATGTACTGGACCGAGTTATGAGACAGGCCCTTGAACTGCTCATGTAATGCATCCTTCATCTGCAATAACTGCATCAGTGCGATTCCACCGGAACTGGGCGGCGGCGCGCTCAGCAAGCGATATCCACGCCAGGAAATTTCCAGGGGTTCGCGCCAAATCACCTTGTAATCTGCCAGGTCAGAGGCGTTTATCAATCCGCCTCCGCGTTGCATCTCTTCCAGTATCAATCCCGCCGTCTCGCCGGTATAGAATTCCCGGGCGCCGTTTTCTGATATGCGCTGAAGGGTCGCGGCAAGCTCTGGCTGTTTGAACAATTCCCGCGCCCGCATGCCAGAAAAATACTGATTGAAATTTACTCCACCCCGCTCGAAGCTCTCCGCCGCATCACTCCTGTTTTCGGCCAGCTGGGGGTGCACGAAAAAGCCTTCCCGGGCCAGCTTGATGGCGGGGGCCAACAACACGGCCCAGGGCAGGCGGCCATACTTTTGGTGGGCTTCCCACATGCCGGCAACGGTTCCCGGAACCCCAACCGACAAGTGACCGATCTCACTGCGCCCCGAGACAAAATTGCCGTCCTCATCCAGGTACATATCCCGGCTGGCGCCAGACGGGGCAGTTTCCCGGTAATCTACAAATGCCGCTTCATCGTCCATTCTCAGCAGCATGAAACCGCCGCCACCGATATTGCCCGCCTCGGGCAAGGTGACACTCAAGGTGAAGGACGCAGCCACTGCCGCATCCACTGCATTGCCTCCCAGCCTCAAGACCGCCCCGGTCACGTCGGCGCTATAGCTGTCAGGCATGGCAAAGGCCGCCCGGTCATCGTCACCAGCGGCCCAGCCACTGGAACAAAAACAAAAAGCAATTAACAGCAACGCCCGGCTGGGGAACAGGATTTTAAAAGACATGAAAGAGACTCTCGGGATTGGCTAAAGACTTGATCCAGGCACTATCTTGTAGCATCGAATGAATCCGGATATCCAATGAAAATATGCCTTCCAAGGCCTTGGCGAGACATGGGGTTGCCGTTAGGCTTGGGGGGATGCGCCGAACATTCCACGAATTCCGGGAGGATCGCCCCGATGCACCCTAGCTGGCTGGCTGCCGAAGCCTTCGATGTGCGCTCATATCCCAAAAGCTGGTGGGCGGAATCTCTAGAGACGCCCGCGCAAGACTTCCCCCCCCTGGAAGGAGACACGCGGGCCGAGGTGGCGATCATCGGAGCTGGCTACACTGGCCTGAACGCGGCCCTGGGCCTGGCAACACGTCACTCCATGGACACCATCGTACTCGAGGCAGGGCAACCCGGCTGGGGGGCCTCGGGGCGCAATGGCGGCTTTTGCAGCCCCGGCGGCGCCCATATGGGCTACGACAAAATGATAGCCAAATGGGGATTGGAAACGACCCGGGAATTTTGCCGGGTTCAGGAAGCCGCAATCCGTCATGTGGGAGACCTGGCCGAATCTCTGAATATCGATTTTGATCGAGCCGGCTCGGGTGAATATATCGTTGGCTCCGGAGCCCGGGCCCACCACGATGCCAGGGAGGAAGCAAAGTGGATGAACAACACGCTGGGCGTTGCCGCCAGCGCACTGAGCCAGGCCGAACTCAAGGAACGCGGTTTGTTCAGCCCATTGTTCACCGGCGCGCTTCACATGCCGACGGGATTCGGACTTCACCCGCTAAAGTACAGCCTGGGGCTTGCCCGGGCGGCCAAAGAAGCGGGCGTCAGAATTTTCGGCGACAGTGGGGTGACAAGTTGGCGCCAGGAGGGCGGTGAGCAGATCCTGGAAACAGCTCACGGAACAGTCCGTGCCAGGCAAGTGTTGCTGGCCACCAACGGTTATACGCCCGCCGGGGTGGGCAGCCCGATGGCAGGCAGGCTGATGCCGGTATTTTCAAACATCCTGGTCACCAGGGTGTTGAGCAAAGATGAACTCCAGGGCCAGGGGTGGCTGAAAACCGAGCTTGCCGCTGATGACCGGAAGCTTCTGCATTACTTCCGTCTACTGCCTGACGGGCGATTCATGTTTGGCGGACGCGGGGGCATAGGCGGGGCGCCGCCGGAAGAGTCCATGGTGCGACGTCGACTTGAGGCGGAATTCCGCACCCTGTTTCCCGCCTGGCGGGAGGTCAGTTTCGACTACTTCTGGAGCGGCCTGGTCTGCCTGTGCCGGGACAATGTATTCCACGTTGGCGCCATACCGGAAAGAAACAATGCCTGGTACGGACTGGCGTTTCACGGTGGCGGCGTGTCAATGGGCAGCTGGGCGGGGGCGGCACTTGCCGATATGATCGCAGGCGCCAGCAACAGTGAGTACGCAATCCCCAATCCCATGCGCAAACCTGTTCCATGGATACCCATGCCCTCCCTGCGCCCGGTATACCTGCGTGGGGCATACGCGTGGTTCGGACTAAAGGAACGGCTGCAGGGCAAGAAACTGAAAACCGACTGAGATCATCCCCGCCAACGGTTCTCGATGGTTATGCGCTGGCAAGCTCTGCGGCCCGGGTGGGCGGCCGGACCTGGAACATGGTCGGGAACGAGTAATCCGTGCAGAGCTGACCCGGCTACCCGGGACAATCGGGGGACCGAGATTTGGCGAGCAGGTCCACGTCCACCTGGATTACGTCCTGAACCTGCAGCGCACCACCCAGCACACTGAACACCTCGAGACCTATTTCCGCATGCCGCAATTCAAAACTGGAGCTTACCGACATTGCACAAGCAGTCCTCGAGAACGCCACGGGAACCTGATTGCTCACCTGCTTGTCCAGGACAGTCAACTGAATCGTCGCTGACAAGCCCGCTTCCGCTTCCTGCACGCCAAGCACCTGGATATAGACGTAGGGGTGGCTGACAGCATTCAGCAGCCTCTCACCCAGCATATTCGCGCGGGTCGCCTCCCTGTCCTGTTCGGACAGCGGATACTCGAAGCCCTCGCCAGCCTGCTGCCTGAACACGGGATCATCCACCACCATACTGGCGACCGGCAGATAAAAACTGGCCCTGGATCGCGCCAGTTCGTCGCTTACCAGGACTTCTCCTCCCAGGTACCGGGAGCTAATCACGTGGTTATGTCCCAGCCTGGCCAGCCGACCAGCCCGGAAAACCTTGATCTGAACCAGGGATTCGGAGGGAACGACCTTGAAGCGTGCCCCGGCAGCGCCAGGAAACGGGTCATCCGGAAAATCTGCCGGCGCGTCTGTTTGTCCCGGCAGTCGGGGTACAGGCCCCTGGCTGCATGCGGTCAGTAACACAAAGACCCCTAGCAGGATCAGGGTGCGGCGCATGCCACCAGTTCCAGGCTGAATTCAACCTCCACCAACAACCCAATGATCTCATCGGTAGCCCAGTCACCCTGGCCTATACCAAAATCCAGCCGTCGGATGCTTGCCCCACCGGAAAGTTCCACTTTGTCGGGAAGCTCGTCCCAGCTGAATTTCACCGACACCGGGCGAACTACCCCCTTTAGCTCCAACTGTCCGTTGGCCAGGAACTCCCCATCACCCAGGGTTTGAAAATCGGTTGCCCGGTAGCGGGCAAGGGGATAAACAGCAAAATCAAACCAGTCGGGCTCGGCCATGCCCTCATCCCTGTCACGACTTCCAGTGCGGGCGCTGGTGACATCAATCGCTACATCGAAGCTGCTGCCCACCAGGTCGGCAGGGTCAAAGTTGATAAGCGCATCAAACCGGTTAAAGTCTCCCCGAAATACGGTGCCCTCCCAGGTGGCCGCAAATCCCAGTTCGCTTTCCCCGGGTAGCGAGCAACGCTGAGTGGGTGGCTCCGCTTGCGCCGCCTGGGCCGTCAGCAAGCCCGGCAACATGCACAGCAAAGCGGCCAATGCATTTATCCTGCTCATTGGCGGCGGCCTTCTTTTGTGCCAGGCAACATGGCACGCAATACCTGGTTCTTGCCAACAAAATGATGACGCAAAGCTCCGACGATGTGCAGAACCAACAGGCTCACCATTATCCAGAGAATGGTGACATGCACTTCCTCAGCCAACTCGGCCAGGGTTTCGCTGGGACCAACCAGTGGCGGCAAGGGTATCAACCAGAAAACATTCAACGGGAAATCCGCAGCCGAATTGATTATCCAGCCGCTAAATGGCATCGCCAGCATACACAGGTAAAGCAACCCCTGGACTCCACGGCTAAGCACTCTTTCCCAGCTCTTCAACTCATGGCGGGGAGCCCCATGGGTCCATCGATTCAGGAGACGGAAGAACAGTAGCAACAGAACAGTCAGCCCAAAGGACTTGTGCCAAACGAACAAAGTCACCTTGTCCGGCGAGGACGGGTACTCTTCCGCCACCCAGCCCAGGATCATCACAACAACTATCAGGATGGCCATCAACCAGTGAAAGCCAACGACGCTTGCCGCCCAGCGACTGGAATCTGCTCCATGCATTGGCCACCTCCATGGCTACGCGCCAATGATTAGAGCACTAGCATACATCCAAGCGAACCGTCGCACACATCTACCGAAAAAACAGGACGGGGCGTCCGTCCGCGACACCCCATCCTGCCTGGCACCCGGATTACTTAACCTCCACCTGGTGCCGTTTGACGATCTTGCGCTTCGGTATCTTCACCTCGAGCACGCCATCTTTGAGGACTGCCTCAGCCTGTTCGCTGTCCACGTCCATGGGCAACGTGATAAAGCGCTCGTAAGCGCCCCTGTGAGTCTCACAGCGGTAGAAGGACTCCTCGTCCTTTACCTTCTTGCTCGCAGTAGTGGCCCGCAGGCGCACGCTGTCCTCGGACACCGTGAGCTCAAGATCATCTTTCTTCACGCCGGGCAGTTCTGCCCGAACGAGAATTTCGGCCTCATGATCAATCACATCGATCTTCGGCCACTGAGTCTCCAGTTTCATTTCCAAATCCGGAAGGAGCGGCCTGCGCCATGCGAAGGGTTCCATCCAACGACCGGGAAACATACTTTCCATGAAGTCTTCAAGGCTGGCACCAAAGGCGCCAAACGGCCGCGCAACTTCTCTCGACTCTTTGGTCTCCACTTTTGGGGTGATTTCTTTGACTTTGGTCATAATGCTATTCTCCATTAGCTACACTACCGGAATCCCTCTCCGACACCGTGATTATCTGCTCCTGAAAAGGATTTTCACATTCGTAGAGAACACCCGAACCAGCCGACTGGCGAACATTGTATTCGTCTAGCGAAATCAGTTATTCCGGGGTGCTCAGGAAAGTTCTCAACAGACCATGTGAATACCTGTAGAAGGTCTGACTCTAGGATGCGTCCACAAACAGTCGACTGACGTCCAGAGTCTCCCGCTCCAGCCACGCTGGCGGATGCAGGCCCTTGCTGCGCAGGAACGCCGGGTTGAACAACCTCTGGCGGTAACGTAAACCCGAGTCACACAAAATGGTGACCACCGTGTGTCCCGGACCTAAATCTCGGGCGACTCGCATTGCGCCGGCAACATTGATCGCGCTGGAGGAACCAAGACACAGCCCTTCCTTTTCCAGCAGATGATAAACCCAGGGAATCGCATCCAGGTCATCGATCTTGTAGGAACGATCCACCGGCGCCTTGTCCAGGTTCCCGGTGATTCTGCTGTTGCCTATTCCCTCGACGATAGAACTGCCTTCCACCCTGATTTCGCCATGGGCATAAAAGTGATGCAGTCCGGACCCACCCGGGTCGGACAAGGCCACGAGAATTTCCGGATTCTGGCTTTTCAGGTAAAGACCTACCCCTGCAAGTGTCCCGCCCGAACCCGCCGCGCAAACAAACCCGTCAACTTCTCCCGCGGTGTCGCGCCAAATCTCCGGGCCCGTTGTCGCGAAGTGCATATTCCGGTTAGCCAGGTTATCGAACTGGTCTGCGAACACGGCGCCGGCTTCCTCGGTACGGTCCAGTTCCTCGGCCAATCGTCGTGCCACGTGTACAAAGTGATTGGGATTCCGATAGGGTGCAGCGGGAATCAGTGCCAGTTCCGCACCATAGGTCTTCAGGGTGTCAACTTTCTCCTGGCTCTGGGTGTTTGGCATTACGATTACCGTTCGGTATCCCAGGGCATCCGCCACCAGTGCAAGTCCGATACCGGTATTTCCCGCAGTACCTTCAACAATCACACCACCTGGTTTTAGCCGGCCGTCTGTCTCAGCGGCCCGAATAATACCCAGAGCGGCGCGATCCTTTACCGACCCGCCGGGATTCAGGAATTCGGCTTTACCCAGAATCTCGCATCCGGTTTGCTCGGAAGGAGCATTCAACCGGATCAGGGGCGTGCCGCCAATGGCATCAAGAATGTTTGTTTGCTTGCTCATAATCCTCCGATCTAAACACAGAGCAGTCACCGGTTCCACGACTACAGAATATCCCGATCCGGGCTGTTAAAACCGTTGCCACAGCAAGGTCACTTGCTGTGCTAGGATTTGCCTCAAGTTAAACACCCGAATACCAGGAACTGAACATGGAAACGGACACTCGTACAATTGTCATTCGTGAACCAGAAGGTTATCTCACCGAGAGTTACGCCCGCTTTCGCTCCGGCTTGATTTCGGATGTTTCCTACGAGCTGTTCTTTGATCTGGACGGACATTCACGAGAGTTCCTGGGCAAGGCCATGATCCTTTTCGAGTTAAAGGAGCTGTCTGATCGACTGACTGTCGACTTCTCCGGTGGGAAAGTGGAGAAGCTGCGGGTTAACGGACGAGATCTGGAGCCTGACTACAACGGCTGGTTCCTCACCATCGAAGAGGAATTCCTGAGAGCCGGACCGAACAGCATTATTGTCTGGTATCGCGCGCCATACAGCAGCGACGGCGCCGGCCTGCACCGCTTTGTTGATCAAGAGGATGGCAAGGTCTATGTCTACAGCCATTTCGAACCCTACGATGCCAACAGGGCTTTCCCGTGTTTTGACCAGCCCGATTTGAAGGCCACCTTCGCGGTTGAGGTTATGGCCCCTGGCAGCTGGAGCGTCATCTCGGCGATTCCAGAAAGCGAGATCGAGGAATCTGAATCGAACAAGCTATGGCGCTTCCCAGCGAGCCCTCGCTTCAGTACCTACATTTTTCCGTTGCATGCCGGGCAGTTCAGGGTATGGGAAAATCGCTCTGGTAAGGTGCCGTTAAGGCTGTTTGCCCGCCACAGCATGGCCGAGCATGTGAACGTGGAAGAATGGTTCGACTTCACCCGTATCGGCCTGGATTTCTTTGGCGCCTACTTCGCCATGCCTTTCCCGTACAGCAAATACGATCAATTGATTGTCCCTGAATTCAACATTGGGGGAATGGAGAATGTCGGCGCGGTGACCTATAACGAGCGCTACCTCAAGCGAGGAGACTACACCGCCGAGGATAGAGAGACCCTTGCCGACGTGCTGCTGCACGAACTCTCACACATGTGGCTTGGTGACCTGGTTACTCCTGACTGGTGGAACGGCTTATGGCTGAAGGAGAGCTTTGCCACCTATATGGCCAGCCTTGCACTGGCCAATGGCACTGAATTCGAAAATGCCTGGCACACGTTTTTCTCGCGCAACAAGCAGCGCGCGTATGAGGCCGATCAATGGGTTACAACTCACCCGATCGAAGTGCCGGTTACCGACACCAAGGGGGCCTTCGCTCATTTCGACGCCATCACCTACCAGAAGGGGGCATCGGTTCTCACCCAATTCGCCCACTACGTCGGGCAGGACAAGTTCCGGGATGGCATCCGCCTGTACCTGAAACGGCACGCCGGGCAGGCCACCACGCTTAAGGACTTTATTGCGGCGGTATCTGAAGTTTCGGAAATGGAACTGGATGGATGGGTTAACGGCTGGCTGAAAACTGCCGGACTAAATACCATCAAAGTCAGCCTGGATTGCCGCAGCGGAAAAATCCGCGATTTGACCATCCTGCAAAACGCAACTGATGAAAACCCTGCCATGCGTGAGCACCAGGTGCAGTTGGGCTTGTACAGAATAGACAAACAACGTAACAGCATTCATTCGCGAAGCCTGCCGGTTACCGTTAGAGGTCCGGAAACCCAGGTTGAGTCCCTGAAGGGGGAGGAAGAGCCCAGCCTCGTATTCCCCAATCTCGGCGACTGGGGATACGTAAAGGTTCAGCTGGACCCGGTGTCTCTGCACACCCTCAGCGCCCATCTCCGGCTGTTCGATGATCCGTTCCTGAAATCCATGTTGTGGCAGACTCTGTGGGATATGGCCCGGGACGCGACCCTTCCTCTGAACGAATACGCGGAGTTGCTGCGCAATCACCTGCCGGGTGAACAGGACAGGCGAATTGTCAGCCAAGTCACTGCCACGGCGATCGAAACCCTGAATATATTGTTCCGACTGCAACCCTCCTCCGCCAAGGCGCTGGAGCAATACGGCAATTACCTGGAAAGCATGGCCTGGCAGCAGGTTGATTCCAGTGAAAAGGGCAGCGACCTGCAAAAGCTCTGGCTGGATACCTACGCTTCAATGGCCCACACACAACGCGGCCTGACACAGTTGCAGGAACTTCTTAATGAGCGGATACACCGCAATATTGATGTCGGGCAGGATCGGCGTTGGCAAATCGTGGCGCGGTTAAACGAATTCGATTTTGAGGATGCCGAAGAAATAGCGGAACTCGAGTCCTCCAATGACGGTTCCGATGCCGGACAACGCATGTTTATTGCAACGCTGGCCGGACGACCCGATATGGAAATGAAGCTGGAATGGCTGGACGAAATACAGCAGAAGACAAGTCCTTTGCCGCTGGCAAGGAAGCGGGCGGCCATGCACCGGCTGTTCCCGGCACACCAACAAAATCTCCACAGCCAGCTGGCAGAAGAAATCCTGGCGTCATTACCAAGGGTGAGTGAGGCCGCTTCGGATTCCCTGATGTCTTCATACTCGATGTTGATACCGGTATTCGCCACAGCACGGTGTAACGAACAACTTGAAAAGGGCATCGCCAATTCCAGTGGATTACATCCAATACTGGCGAAGCGGCTCAGGGTTGCCAAACAGGAAAACGCCCGCCTGATCGCCATCGGCAGGTTGCTGGAAAAGAGTCTTGGGCAGACCCGGGACTAAGCTGCCAGGCTAGTCCTCTACCCTCTGGTGAAATTCCTCCACCGCGTCCTCGGCCACCCCCGGGCGGTGGAACTGGGCGATGTGAACCAGCGCATCACCTTCGTGTACCGGTGGCAGTCGGGTGTGACCAATAATAAGGCCGTTAACACTCGACTCGACTATTACTTCGTCAGAGCCAAACGGATCAGCAATCACGCCTATTGCCTGGCCCTTGTGTACCCGATCCCCCAGATCCTTGGTGGGCCTGAATACGCCACTGATCGGCGCTCTTACCCATGCTGAACGCCTCGCCAGGACCGGGTCCGTAGGCTTTCCCTTACCACGAGGGGTCCTTCGCAACATGCCAATTTCGCGCATTACACTCAACACTCCCCTGACGCCGCCACGTATACACGCCTCATCAAAACGCAGCGCCTCCCCGGCTTCGTACAGCAGCGTAGGTACGCCCTTTTCCGCAGCACAATGTCTTAGGGATCCATCCCGGATATCCGAATTAATCATCACAGGAACACCGAAGGCACTGGCAAGCCTGAGGGTGGTCTCATCCTCCAGGTTTGCCCGAATCTGCGGCAGGTTTGCCCTGTGAATTGCGCCGGTGTGCAAGTCTATGCCGTAGTCCGAGCGTTCAATAATTTCCCTGGCAAACAAGTTCGCCAGCCTGGATGCTCCCGAGCCGCTCTCACTTCCCGGGAATGACCGGTTCAAGTCGCGCCGGTCAGGCAGGTAACGGGACAGGTGCAGAAAACCAAACACGTTCACCACCGGAACCGCCAGCAAGGTGCCCTTCATGGACTTGAGCAAGGAAAGTTTCAATAGCCGGCGTATGACTTCCACGCCGTTTATCTCGTCTCCATGGATCGCGGCGCTCACGAACAGGGTCGGACCCGGCGTATTCCCATGCAACACATGTACCGGTAAGGCCAGCGGTGTGTGGGTATACAAGCCTGGGACCGGCAAATCTATGCAGGTCCGCTGGCCAGGCTTAACAAGCTGGTCGCCCATGGCGAACGGTTTGGCCTTCGCCATTTATCCTTTGCCCCGCGTGCGAGTTTTACCCTTCTTGGCGTTCTTCTCGATGTGTTCAATGATCATGCCGGCCACGTCTTTCTCGGTGGTTCTCTCGATCCCTTCCAGCCCCGGAGAGGAATTAACTTCCAGCACAACAGGGCCATGATTAGAGCGGATAATATCCACACCGGCCACGTTCAGGCCCATGATCTTTGCCGACCGTATGGCGGTTGCCCGTTCTTCAGGGGTAATGCGAATCAGCTTCGAGGTACCACCCCGGTGCAGGTTTGAACGGAACTCACCTTCCTTGCCCTGGCGCTTCATGGCAGCCACCACCTTCTCTCCAATGACAAGGCAGCGAATATCTGACCCCCCGGACTCGGAAATAAATTCCTGCACCAGGAAATTCGCGTTCAAACCCCGGAAAGCCTCAATTACGCTCTCGGCCGCCTTGCGGGTCTCGGCGAGTACCACGCCAATACCCTGTGTTCCCTCGAGCAGCTTGATCACCACCGGAGCGCCGCCTGCGATCGACAACAGGTCCTGGGTGTCATCCGGCGAGTGGGCAAAACCGGTAATAGGCAATCCCACACCCTTTCGCGACAGCAACTGCAGGGAACGCAACTTATCCCGCGAACGGGAAATCGCCACAGATTCGTTCAAAGGGTAAACCCCCATCATTTCGAACTGACGCAACACTGCCGTTCCGTAAAATGTGATCGAGGCACCGATTCGGGGAATCACTGCATCCACATCTTCCAGCACTTCACCCCTGTAATGAACAGAGGGCTTGTGACTGGCAATGTTCATATAACAGCGCTGGTGGTCCACCACACGCATCTCGTGGCCCCGTGCCTGACCCGCTTCCACCAGTCGATTGGTGGAATAAAGCTTCTTGTTTCGCGACAAGATTACAATTTTCATTTTCAGAGCTCCCTAGAGCTTCTTCGAGTAACTGCGGGCGAGTAACTTGCCCTGGCAAAACGATTCACCGGGTTCGACTACGGCATAGCCATGCAGGGCAGTACGTCCGAGCAACATTGGGAAAAGCATGTTTTCACGCCTGGTCAGATTCAGCTCAATCTGCCAGCGCCTGCCTCCAAGCAACACTTCAGTCTGGATAAAAATACGCGACTGGGTGTGACCGCCTGAATCAGTCACGTTCCGCCGATCCAGCACGGGTGCGGCGCAGTTGAACGCCACTTCAGGATGTTTGCGCAATGGCTGGACAACAAAGCGCACCCACTCGGCGCCTTCTTCCATGAAGGTTTCCATGCTGCAAACATGCAGGCACGATGTCCTGGCCCCGGTATCAACCTTGGCCTTGATCGCTGGAATTCCAAGTCCGGGCAGACTCAGCCACTCGCGCCAGCCTACTCTTAGTGGCTGAGAACTTCCTTCACTTTCCATATTGGTCTTTCCCGATGCAAAAAAAAAGCCCGGCCTAAACCGGGCTCTTTCGAGAAACTCCGTGCTCAAGCATTAGATATCATAATCATAATTGTCTTCGGATAGAGAAATCTTGAGGCGGCGCTCTTCCATGTATTCTTCCACAGATTTCCAGGGACTGGTTTTGCGGACTCCGGCAAGCGGCTTTGCCACTACCGAGTCTTGCTTGACCACCTCAATTTCCTGGTCATCCACAAACTCGTCATCTTCGAAGTCTTCAATGCGATCGTCAATCACTGCTCCATTCCTCCAAAGCACTGCCCTAACTGCCTAATCAGGGGCTCGGCGGCGAGAAATATAGACAAGTTTCCGGGGAAGGCAAGAAAAACTTTCTCTGTCAGTCCCCGGGACCCCGGCCGCCACACCAAACCGGGCTTCAGGACTGGTAATCCAGGCCTCCCGTCCCCATTATCAGTAAACATATGGACACCTGGCCCGAAGGGTATATTGAGCTGCTGAGGCGCAGAGACAGCGGCTACTGCAATGAGCGCAACCTGGTACTCAGGGCCTTGGGCGTGGACGCTCATGTGGTGTACGACTCGGGGGTCTATGTCCTGGTGGTACCCCAGGAACACGCTCTGCGCTCGGCGGCTGAACTTAGTCAATATGACGCCGAGGACAAGACGCCTCCGGCAAAAATCACCCCCCTTCCGCTCAGGGGTTCAGGTCTGGCCGGTCTGGGTGGATACGTAACCTGCCTACTGCTGGTGGCAATCTTCCAGAATCAGCATGCCCTCTCACATGACTGGCTCGGAATCGGTGCGCTGGATGTAGCCCGGGTTCACCAGGGTGAATGGTGGCGCCTGGTTACCGCCCTGACACTGCACCTGGATACCGCCCACCTGATGGGTAATTTGGTAGTCGGGGGCATATTCGGTTTTTTTCTCGGGCGCCTGCTTGGAGACGGGATGGCCTGGTTCTGCATAGTGCTTGCCGCCGTCACAGGCAACGCGATGGACGCCGTCGTCCAGCAAAGCTACTTTTCAGCAGCCGGCGCCTCCACGGCGGTATTCGCGGCCCTGGGGCTTTTGTGTGGATACAGCTGGCGCATGCGCAATTCCAGCCAGCTACGCTGGGCAGCTCGCTGGGCTCCCCTGGTCGGAGGAGTCGTGCTCCTTGCCTGGCTGGGCACCGGTGATGAACATACCGATGTGGTCGCCCACCTCACAGGATTTATTGCCGGTACCGCCCTTGGCATGGCGCTGCCGATGATGCGAATGGTACAAAGCGCCGGCCCTCGCAGCCAGCTGACCCTGGGCGTTCTTGGTATAGCCATAGTCGCGGCAGCCTGGCTTGTCGCCCTGGCAGGGTCCTGAACAATTCCTTGCCCACTGGTAAGCTATACCAGCGATGCGTAAACGAATCTCACTTGTAGCAAAAATTGGTGCCGGGCTGCTGCTCACCCTGCTGCTGGTTTTCGCGAGTTTCCTTGCATACCTTGAATTTGCCGATCTGGGCAACCGACTTACGCTGGTCGAATCCCTGGCGAGCCGCGCGATTGGAAGGGAGGTAAAAATTGATGGCCCTCTGACTCTCGACCTGGGTCGAACGGTGGAAATCGTGGCAGGGCGGGTTCGCCTGGGCAATGCACCATGGTCCCCGGAACCGAGCATGCTGGACATGCGCGACATTCACCTGGTGATTGAAACCCGATCATTGTTCAGCGGCCCACTGCGCTTTTCACGCATTGTAATTCCTCAAGCCACCATCATCGTTCACCGGGACGCCGATCGGGGGCTTAACTGGGTGCTGACACCAGAAACCCGAAAGGAGGAGGTTGCGAAACCCGGACGGGGGGAACCTGGGCTTCCGGTTGTCGTAGATCACCTGGATGCACAGCAAGTCAGCATGCTCTTTCGCGGACCCAATCTGAAAACCGATGTGCCCATGATCATCGGGCAGTTCTCCATCATCGAAAGTGAGCTGGGAAACCTGGACGTCACCGCCAGCGGAATGCTGTCCAACAAGCCATGGAATCTTGAGGGGGATCTGGGCAGCGTGGCCAGCCTGGTAAGTGGCAAGCACATACAGACAGCCCTGCAAGTGAATTTCAGTTTCTCGCAGCTTTCCCTGAACGCCAGTGCGGAAAACCTGGCAGATTTAGAGAATGTCGAAGTCGGTCTTGAATTTGATGGACAAGACCTGCGGCAAATTACCGAGTCGCTGGGACTACCCCAGATCGCCCATGGCGAGTTTCATTTGAAGTCATTGATCAAAGCAAGCGCCGACCAGGTACAGGCCACCCTGGATGCCAAGGCCGGTGAACTGTTTGCAGACATTGACCTGACGGCCAGCGAGCTAAACAGCGATGAGCCCCTGATGGACGCTGAGGTACGAGCCAACGGACCCAATCTCGGGGCAATCGCCAGCTTGCTGGGCTTGCCGGGACTGGAGCAGAAACCGTTCAGCCTGTCCGGAAAGTTTTATCGGGAGGCCGGCAACACGCTATTCGACGACATTGTCCTGGAGGCTCCCAACACCCAGATTTCACTGTCCGGCAAACTCACCAGGCCCCCAGACTACCTGGGCACCCGGCTGGATTTCCGGGCCAATCTTCCGAATGCAGAAAGCTTGTCGAGAAAAATGGGTCTCGAATGGCTGACCCCCGGGGCTGTCGTTCTCAGCGCAAGCCTTGAGCGGAGCGACCGGGGATTGAGCTTGCGCAGGGCTGAACTGAACCTGGGAAGCACCCGCCTGGTGAGCAGCGGTACGGTGGGCAACCTGGCGAACCTGGACGGAACCCAACTTACTTTGGAACTTGAAAGCCCCAGCGCGAAGCAACTGGGTGAGCTATTGAACCAGCCCGACTGGCCTGTTCTGCCCATAGACGCCCAGGCAGAGCTGGAGATTTCATCCGGGCAGTGGTCATTGAGCAAGCTCAGTACGCGGCTTGGCGAGGCCACGGTGACCGCCATGGGCTACCTGGGATCGGGGCCGGAAATCATCCAGGCCGACCTGGAGCTGACCGTGGATCTGCCGGACATGGAACCCCTTGGGGCCAGCCTTGGACTGCCTGCCATGCCCAAACTGCCGGCGCATGGCTCAGCCAGGATGAAACTTGCCGGCCAGAAAATCCAGCTGGACTCTGTGGCACTGGACCTGGGAATCCTGTCACTGGCGGGGACCGTCGGCGTAGAGCTGAATCCGGAAACGGGTAACAAGATTGATTCGACACTGACAGCCAAGGGACCGAATTTCCGTAACGCTGCCAGCCATGCAGGATTGGACCAGGCGCCCGAACTTCCCTGGAAGGCCAGTGCCAGGGTCTACGCTGACCCGCAAGGTCTTCGCCTGGAAGACCTGGACATGGAACTGGGCTCTACACGGATCCGTGGCCAGGCCGAATACTTTCCGGGATTGTCAGGGTCCCACGCTGTGTTGCAGGCCGAGGGACCCGATGCGCGAAACTTGCTCCCGATTTTGCAGCAACGTGCATTGCAACCCCTCCCCTTCACACTGGCAGCCGAGCTCACCCGGGATTCCCACGGAATTCGAATTCACGGCGCACGGGGAAACATTGCTGGACTGTCACTTGAGAGCTCGGGAACTCTGGGGGACTGGCCAGAGCTGGATGGATCGAACCTGGGGTTTTCCCTGAGAAGTGAAGACCTGGCAGCCAGCGTGAAGAACTGGTCCCAGGCAGCCGCCCCCAGCACGGCATTCGAACTGAAAGGACAAGTAAGCAAGACCGGCGGCGACGTAATTTTGAAGGCGGACTCCCGGGTCGGCGATGACAGTCTGTCCCTGGAAGGTCGCTTTTCCAGCGGGACACCACGGAAGTTCAAGATCAAGGCCAGTGGGACCGAGTTAAACCTGAACAGGCTGGAGGAACTTTGGCCCACGACAGCCCGCCCCGCCAGTTCAAAACCTGACAAAAACACCCGGATCGTTCCAGATCTGAAATTCCCGACCACCTGGCCAGACTACCTGGCCGGAATGGCCACCCTGGACCTGGATTCACTGCACCACGGGGAAAGAGAATTCAGGAATATCCACGTCGAGGCGAAGCTCGACCCCCAGGCCCTGGAGATTCCGGTAGCGCGAGCCACGCTTGGAGACGGCACACTGTCCGCCACATTAAGTGCCAGGCCGGTCGAATCGGGCGTACATGCAGAAACCACTATCTCCGGCAGGGACGTGAAAGTCGCGGCCGCTCCGGCTTCGGCGGGAGTTACCGCCAGACCCCCCGTGGATATGGACATTCAGTTAAGCGGCAGAGGTGCCGGTTTGAGGGAGCTGGCCGGCAACCTTGATGGAAACATCGTCCTTAGTCATGGCAAGGGACAAATTATAAGCAGCGTAATCACCTCTGACTTCCTGGCGGAACTGGCGCGCCTGCTTAATCCGTTAAGACAAGCCGACGCTCCGACCATTCTGCAATGCGGTCTGGTTATACTGAACGTAAAAGAGGGGCTGGTTACCACCGATATCGCCATGGACCAGACCAATCGACTGCTCATTACCGCCCTGGCTACCGCCAATCTGAAAGACGAGAAAATTGAGGTGCTGTTCACTATCATGAACCGCGAAGGGATTGGTGTCAGTGCCACCAGTATCGTAAATCCCTACGTGAAAATCACGGGCACCCTGGCCAAACCGACCCTGAGTTTCGCACCGACCCGGGCCGCCATTTCCTATGGCGCCGCTGTTGCCTCTGGCGGCCTTTCAGTGCTGGCCAAGGGAGTCTGGGACAGGCTGGCCAGCAGCGGCCAACAATGCGAGAAGGAACTGGCGAAACGGAACATGCGCCTGCCGGGAACCTGACCGCAACCGCCCCGATTACAGCTGGCTCCAGTCAGGCTGTGCCCACATTGGTATCCGTGGGAGAGTGAAAGTAATCACTCTCTGCGGCGAAGTCGTTTACCTCGCCAACCAGCTGCCGCAGACGCTGTGCCGCTGTGCTGATCTCGGCGCAAGACTCACACATGGGATCATCGCAAGGCTGGCGACTGAACAGCCAGAATTGCACCGCACCTGCCAGCACTCCCGAAGCAATCTCCCATTCGTCCGCGTCCGGGTTGTCTTCCAGCACCTGGTTTCCCAGGTTAATCACTTCCCGGGCCACCCGATCGAACATCAGGTCTTCGCTATCCGCCAGGTCATCAGTTGGCTTGTCGACTGGAGATTTCATGATATTTTCCGGGTCCAAGGGAGAAAGAGGCGCGCATTCTAATACCAGGGCGAGAATATCCCAAACCCTTTGACTGATTATGGACTCAGCCAGCCAGCTGTCCAGACTGAGCCATCCCAGGCCAGAGCTGCCCGGCGATTGGACTGCGCACCCAGCAGCAGCACATCCATATGGGAGAATTCTGTGGCGACCACCAGAAAATTCTCCCGACCATTCGTCTTGCAGGTCGCGGCGTCCCGCCCCTGCTTTTCCATCGCACTGCCCGGCACCTGCAGCCCGCGATAATTGCGCCTGTTGGCCTCTGAACAACCCTCCCAGCAGCGCTCAGCCAGCAGA
>JAOTSW010000081.1 GCA_029864735.1 Chromatiales bacterium
ATCCTGGATGAACGGATGTTGCAGCATCCGTTCTATGTGCGGGGAATAGAATTAGTCACCCTGTTGCTAGTCGCCTTGCTCATGACGCTGGTATTGGCCAGGGCATCGGTGGTGGCATCCATCGTGTTTTCCCTGGGACTGCTGGGGGCGATATGTGGTTTCAACCTGGCAATGTGGACCCAGGCCGGTATGGTCGTTCCGCTGGCGACGCCCTTGCTGTATGCCTTTGCCATGTACGTGGCGCATATGGTCTACGGCTATTTCGTTGAAGCCCGCGGTCGGCGCGCCTTGTCCAATCTCTTTGGCCAGTATGTTCCGCCTGAACTGGTGGTGGAGATGGGGCAGAACCCTTCCCAGTTCGACATGAGTAGTGACAGTCGTGAGATGACCGTGTTGTTTTCCGATGTTCGGGGTTTTACCAGCATTGCTGAAACCCTGGCTCCCCGTGAATTGAGCCAGTTAATGAACGAGTTCCTCACTCCGATGACCAAGGTCATCCATCGGCACAGGGGAACCATCGACAAGTATATGGGTGACGCCATCATGGCCTTCTGGGGAGCGCCGCTTGAGGATGAGAACCACGCCCGCAATGCGTTGCTGGCGGCGATAGAAATGCAGGGTGCCTTGCAGGAGCTGCTGCCGGAATTCGCCAAGCGGGGTTGGCCGGGAATTCGCATCGGTATCGGCATTAATACTGGCATGATGCGTGTGGGGAACATGGGATCGGAATTCCGTATGGCGTATACGGTCATGGGGGATTCGGTCAACCTGGGCGCGCGGATCGAGGGTCTGACCAAGACTTACGGCGTGACCGTTGCGGTGGGGGAGGCGACTCGAAATGCCGTGCCTGACTTCACCTTCCTGGAATTGGACCGGGTTCGGGTAAGAGGCAAGGACAAGCCTGTAGCGATTTATGAGCCCCTGGGACCCCGCAACGGTCTTGATCCGGAAACCCGGGCTATGTTGCGTCGCTACCATGAGGCTCTGCGTTTGTATCGTGCCGGCGACTGGGAGGTCGCCGAGAAAGAGTTTTACCTGTTGCACCAGACTTATCGGCAACGAAAAATTTTCCAGATTTACCTGGATCGGCTGGCTCATTATCGCAACCAACCCCCCGGAGACGATTGGGACGGGGTGTTCAGCTACGGCGAAAACTAGCCCCGCCGGGGCTGCAGCTATTTTTGCCATTGAGTGGCTTGTGTTCGGCCGACTTGGCCTTACTATATGTTAGGTACAGCCCCTTATAGCGGCGACCCCGATCCCCGTATTTTGGGCTTTCGGATGGCATACGCCCCGGCACTACGCATGTAACCCCCTGAAATTGGTTTAAAAGATCGAGTATGTCAGAGCAGAGTAATCAACCCGACCGCGGGATTGCGGTGGAAGAAGCACAGCCCAAGCTGAAGCGGCCTCCCATGTACCAGGTCGTTCTGTTAAATGACGACTACACACCCATGGAGTTCGTGGTTCAGGTATTGGAAAGCATTTTTTCGCTGGACAGGACATCGGCCACGAGAATCATGCTTGAGGTTCACACTCGCGGGAAGGGAATATGTGGTGTGTTTACGTATGAAATTGCTGAGACCAAGGTTGCCCAGGTGAACAGCTTTTCACGTGAGCACCAGCACCCCCTCATGTGCACACTGGAAGAGTCATGAGTATGTTAAGTAGCGAACTGGAGTTTTGCCTGAACGATGCGTTTGGCCGAGCCCGGGATGATCGACACGAATTTATTACGGTAGAGCATTTGTTGCTTGCCTTGCTAAGCGCTCCCAAGGTGGCCGAAATTCTGGGCTCATGCGGTGCCAAGCTGGATAAGCTTGCCAAGGAACTGGAAGAATTTATTGACGAGAACACACCCCGGTTGTCAGAGGATGTGGACAGTGGCGTTGAGCGCGAGGTTCAGCCCACACTTGGATTCCAGCGTGTACTTCAGCGAGCGGTCTTCCACGTTCAGTCCAGCGGCAAGAAGGAAGTCACCGGCGTGAACGTGTTGGTGGCAATTTTCGGTGAAAAGCAGTCCCAGGCCTGCTACCTGTTGAGTTTGCACGGGGTCTCCCGGCTGGACGTGGTGAATTACATTTCCCACGGACTGGCCAGGACGGAAGATCAGGGCGAGGAAGTCGAGAACCCGGAGGGTGCGGCTGCAGAGTCTGAAAGCAGTGCGCTTGAAAAGTACGCCACTAATCTGAATGCCAGGGCGAAGGAAGGCCGCATTGATCCGCTGATCGGACGGGATCTGGAGGTTGAGCGCACGGTGCAGATTCTGTGCCGGCGCCGCAAGAATAATCCCCTGTACGTGGGTGATGCCGGCGTGGGCAAGACGGCGCTGGCCGAGGGGCTCGCGCGACGCATTGTTGAATCTGAAGTTCCCGAGATTCTGCGGGACTCAACCGTGTATGCCCTGGACATGGGTGCACTGATTGCCGGCACCAAGTACCGCGGTGATTTTGAAAAACGCCTCAAAGACTTGCTTGCCGAACTCAAGCAGGATCCTTCGGCGATTCTGTTCATTGACGAGATTCATACGGTGATTGGCGCCGGCGCCGCTTCGGGCGGTGTCATGGACGCTTCCAACCTTATCAAGCCTGTGCTGGCCAACGGAGAGCTTCGCTGCATCGGTTCGACAACCTTTGATGAGTTCAGGGGTATTTTCGAGAAAGACCACGCACTGGCCCGACGGTTCCAGAAGGTCGAAGTACTGGAACCTTCGATCGATGAGACCTACCAGATTTTGAAAGGACTGCAGAGCCGTTTCGAGGAACACCACGGTGTTACCTATACCGATGAGGGTCTGCGGGCGGCGGCCGAGTTGTCGGCCCGGCACATTAATGACAGGCACTTGCCCGATAAGGCGATTGATGTGATTGACGAGGCGGGTGCAAGCGTCCGTCTGAAGCCCGAGGGTGAGCGCAATACTGTAGTGGGTGTTGAACTGGTGGAAGAGGTGGTCGCCAAGATCGCCCGGATTCCCGCCAACAGCGTGTCTGCCTCGGACCGCGATGTGCTGCGCACCTTGCCCAGGGATCTGCGCCTGGTTATCTACGGCCAGGATGAGGCTATCGATACCCTGTCCTCGGCGATCAAGATGTCACGTTCCGGTTTGGGCGAGCATGAAAAACCCGTGGGATCTTTCCTGTTTGCAGGGCCCACGGGCGTTGGCAAGACCGAGGTCACCCGCCAGTTGGCGAAAATCCTGGGTATTGAGCTGATCCGCTTTGACATGTCGGAATACATGGAAAGGCACACGGTCTCCCGTTTGATCGGTGCTCCTCCCGGTTACGTAGGATTTGACCAGGGCGGCCTGCTAACCGAGGCGGTTACCAAGCACCCCCATAGCGTGGTGCTGCTTGACGAGATCGAAAAGGCGCATCCCGAGGTATTCAATCTCTTGCTGCAGGTCATGGATCATGGCCACCTGACGGATAATAACGGCAGAAAGGCGGATTTTCGCAACGTGATCCTGGTAATGACTACCAATGCGGGTGCCGAGGAGATGAGCCGCGCCTCGATTGGATTTACCAAGCAGGATCATGCGAGTGACGGCATGGGGGCGATCAAGAAATTATTCTCCCCTGAATTCCGCAATCGACTTGATGCGGTCATTCACTTCAAGGCACTGGAAGAGGAAACCATTGCCCGTGTGGTGGACAAGCTGATCGTTGAGCTGGAGGCTACCCTCGAGCAGAGAAATGTCACTATTACCCTGAGCGAGGAAGCCCGGGCGTGGATTGCCAAGAAGGGTTATGACCCGCTGATGGGCGCCCGGCCAATGTCCAGGGTCATCAAGGAGCATGTGCGCAAGGCTCTGGCTGAGGAACTGCTATTTGGCGAATTGGTCAACGGTGGGCATGTCACCGTATCGGTCGGTGAGGCCGGGGACCTGGTGTTGAGTGTCACGCCACTGCTTGAATCCGAGCAGAAAGCCGAGATGATTGAATAGCAGGAATTGGGGACCGCGAAACCGCCCTCAGGCGGTTCGGGAAATCAGCGACCGCGGTAGGTGATTCGACCCTTGCTCAGGTCGTACGGGGTCAGCTCTACAGTGACCTTGTCACCGGTGAGGATGCGGATGTAATGCTTGCGCATCTTTCCGGAAATGTGGGCAGTAACAACGTGGCCGTTTTCCAGTTCTACTCGGAACGTGGTGTTGGGCAGAGTGTCGATGACAGTCCCTTCCATTTGAATTGCTTCTTCTTTCGCCACGATTCAGTTAAACCTGTATATCAATGAGGGCGCGAATTGTGCATAAAATTCGGGCTTATTGCAATTTGGGATTGCCACCAGTACCTGGTTGCCAGTCGGCCAGATAACGCAGATCCCTATCCATTTCGCGCCATTTGGCGTCCCTGGGAGGGGCGCTGACATGGCGTTCCAGAAGTTTAAGAAATTCCTCTCTCGCTATAGCCCGGCTGCCCATGAATTCCAGATGTGCACTGCGCATCTGGCAATCCAGTAACTCGAACCGGTTTTGTTCGAGGTGGTGGACCAGGGCGCACAGGGCTATTTTTGAGGCGTCCCGCTGGGTGCTGAACATGGATTCACCAAAAAAGACCTTGCCCAGGGCAACTCCATAGAGTCCTCCCACCAGTGAGCCCTCTTGCCACACCTCCAGGGAGTGGGCGTGCCCGGTGACGTGCAGAGCCTGGTATGCAGCCTCCATTTCCCGGGTAATCCAGGTTTCTTCGCTGTAGCTGCGGGGTTGGGCGCAGGCGTGAATGACAGCGGCAAAGTTTTTGTCGAAACTCACCGTGAATGGCTTGTTTCGCAGGATTTTGCGCAAGCTACGGCGCAACCGGAATTCTGCCGGGAAAAGCACCGCTCTCGGGTCCGGGCTCCACCACAATATGGGTTGCTGCTCCTCGTACCAGGGAAAGATGCCCATTGAATAGGCTTTGAGCAGTCGCTCGGGAGACAGGTCGCCGCCTGCGGCGAGCAGTCCCGGCGGTTCATCCAGCGCCGTGGATGGGTGGGGAAACCAAATCTGCTCCGGATCCAGCCAGGGGATCATTGCTCTGGATCCTGTTGGGGTTCCTGTCTGAAGGGAAGTAAATCCCGGGCAGCTTCCTGGTAGCCTTCGATATGCGCCGCTTCCCGGGCGAGATAGTTTGCAATTGCCTGGCGAAAGCCCGGGTGAGCAATCCAGTGTCCTGACCAGGAAAACACGGGGTCGAATCCCCTGGTCAGCTTGTGCTCTCCCTGGGTGCCCGGATCAAAGCGTTTCAGGCCACGGGTGATGCATAGATCGATGCCCTGGTAATAGCAGGTTTCAAAATGCAGGCTGTCCACCTCTGCGATGCTGCCCCAATAACGCCCGTACAGAGTGTCGCTGGAGATGAAGAAGATGGCGGCCGCGACGGGTTGCTCACCATGACTTGCACGCACCGCCAGCAGGCTGTCTCCCATGTTGGCGCAAAGACTGCGAAAGAAGTCAGGATTCATGTAGGGATGTCGGCCGCGACGAAGAAAGGTGGAGGCATAGCAGCGGTAGAGAAAATCCCAGTCTCGCTCGCTCAGTTCGCTGCCGGCCAGGTGATCAAAGTGGATGCCTTGCTCGGCAACTTTTCGGCGCTCCCGGCGGGTTGTCTTGCGTCGCTTGGCGGAAAAGCTCTCCAGGTAGTGATCGAAGCTCTCGTAACCCCGGTTGAACCAGTGGAACTGGCAATCCTTGCGTAGCAGCCAGCCCTTGCGCTTTAAAGACTCCAGCGCCTCGCCGTCGGGGAACAGGAGGTGGATTGAAGACGCCTGTCGCTGCTGGGCAAGCTCATGGGCGGCTTCCAGCAAGGCCAGCTGAACTCCGGGAGAATGGGGCGGGCTTAAAAGCCGCGGGCCGCTCACCGGCGTGAACGGGATCGCTCCCACTAACTTCGGATAATAGGGGATGCCGGCCTCTTGATAGGCGTGCGCCCAACCCTGGTCGAAGACGAATTCGCCCCATGAGTCGGTCTTCTGGTATAGCGGCATGGCGCCAAGCAGGCGCCCATGCTCCTCCAGAACCACATGACTGGGCTGCCAGCCGGTGCCTGGACCCACGCACCCGCTGTGCTCCAAAGCGCCCAGGTAAGCGTGTCGGGTAAAGGGATGGTCGGTACCGGCCAGTGCGTCCCAGCTGCTGGCCGAAACCTCGTCGATGCGTGCCAGTATCCTTGTCTGAACGGGCATTGCGGAATCTATTTGCTGCTGGCCAGGTCTTCCAGGTAGCGGTCGGCATCCAGGGCAGCCATGCACCCGGTGCCCGCAGATGTAACGGCCTGCTTGTATACCTGGTCGGCTACGTCGCCCGCGGCAAACACACCAGGAATGCTGGTCTGGGTGGCATTACCGCCCAGGCCGGATTGAACTGTCAGGTAGCCGTGATCCATCTCTAGTTGTCCCTCGAACAGGCCGGTGTTCGGGGTGTGTCCGATCGCGATGAATACCCCGGTCAGGGCGATGTCTCGCGTACTGTCATTCGTGGTGGAGCGCACACGCATGCCGGTTACGCCGGTCTCGTCGCCCAGCACGTCGTCCAGGGTGTGGTGCCAGAGAATCTCTACATTGCCGCCGTCGCGAGTCTTTTCGAACAGCTTGTCCTGCATGATTTTCTCGGCCCGCAGCGAATCCCGACGGTGAACCAGGGTGACCTTGGAGGCCAGGTTGGACAGGTAAAGGGCTTCTTCGACGGCAGTGTTGCCGCCGCCGATAACAGCGACTTCCTGGCCGCGGTAGAAGAAGCCGTCACAGGTGGCGCAGGCCGAAACGCCTTTACCTTTGAAGGTTTCTTCGGATTCAAGGCCCAGGTAGCGGGCAGTGGAGCCGGTGCAAATGATCAAGGCATCGCAGCTATAGCTGCCATTGTCACCGTGCAGCAGGAAAGGGCGCTGGCCCAGCTCTGCCTTGTTGATATGGTCAACCACAATTTCAGTGTCGAAGCGCTCTGCATGGGCTCTCATGCGCTCCATCAGGGCAGGGCCCATGAGGCCTTCCACGTCGCCAGGCCAGTTATCCACCTCGGTGGTGGTCATCAGCTGGCCACCTTGTTCGACTCCGGTAATCAAAACCGGGTTAAGGCCTGCCCTTGCTCCGTATATTGCGGCACTGTACCCGGCGGGACCGGAACCCAAAATCAACAGTCGGCAGTGCTTTACGTCACTCATTGCGCTTGAAATCCTTCGTTATCGTGATTACTGCGGGGCCAGGGATGGACTCCCGTTCCCGGCTGGTGGAGGAATCGGATCGGCCCAGTGGCTGTCCGAACACAGGGCGCCATGTTATTCAAATACGCGTGGCTGGGCAAAGGGGTCGTGGAGATACGGCTGGATTCGTATACACTGCTTCCGCAGAGGTGTTTTCTGTGGCTTGAGCAGCAAAACCTCCAATGGGGAAATCTCCAGATTGCCGTTGATGCGCGAGCGCAAATAAAATAATATGACTCAATGAGTTACAGTATTTTTCTAGAAATGGGTTAATATCTTGGCGAAGGCTACAGAAGAAATCGAAACCACCGCACTATTGGGATTGTCGGCAAGGCGCGCCCTGAGAGAGGCCGCGTTATGGATTTTCGGCGGTCTGTCCATCATGTTATTTGCAGCGCTGGTGAGCTACCGTCCGCAGGATCCGGGGTTTTCATTCACCGGAGAATCGGCCCGGGTCTCTAACCTGATTGGCCCGGTGGGCGCCTGGCTCGCGGACCTGTTTTTTACCCTTTTTGGCCGCCCTGCATTCCTTTTCCCCCTGATGCTGGCGTTCGCTGGATGGCTGCTTTTCAGGATCAGGCGCTCCGAGGGACCGGTTTCCCTGTCTTTGCTGGCATTTCGCGGTGCGGGTTTTGTAATTACCCTTGCGACCAGTTGCGGCCTGGCGACCCTGCATTTTGATCCGGGCACCCTGCAGTCCAGTGCCGGTGGCGTGGTAGGCGAGTTTGTCGGCCTGGGAATGGCCAGCGGCCTGAGTTTCCTGGGCGCAACCATGCTGTTGCTGGCCTTGTGGCTGGCCGGCGCGTCCATGTTCGTCGGCATTTCCTGGTTGGCGGTCATGGATCGGGTAGGGCGCATGACATTGTGGACCGCGGACTGGATCATGGCGCGGATTGGTGATGTTCGTGACCGGATAGAGGCTCGCAAGGTCAAGCAAGAGCGCCAGCAACTGGTGCAACGGGAAACCAAGCGCAAGGCCGTGAGCAAGAAGCCGCGAATTGAACCGGTGATGAACAAGATAGAACGCAGTGACCGGGTGGAGAAGGAAAGACAGGTCCCTCTATTCGACCCGCCGCCGCGTACAGAACTTCCGCCCCTGTCGTTGCTTGATAACCCTCCGGAGAAGGTTAGCGGTTATTCCGATGAGGCGCTGGAGGCCATGTCCAGGCTGGTGGAGCTGAAGCTGCGCGACTTTGGGGTCGAAGTTGAAGTCGTGGCGGTACACCCTGGCCCGATTGTCACCCGTTTCGAATTGCAGCCGGCCCCTGGCGTGAAGGTCAGCCAGATCTCAAACCTGGCCAAGGACCTGGCCCGGGCCCTGTCGGCCATCAGTGTGCGAGTGGTTGAAGTCATTCCCGGCAAGTCCGTGGTGGGGCTGGAAATACCCAACGAATCACGGGAACTGGTCACCCTGGGTGAGATTCTTCGATCGAAGGCCTATGACGACGTGTCCTCACCCCTGGCGATTGCCCTGGGTAAGGATATTGGCGGTCTGCCGGTGGTGGCTGACCTGGCCAAGATGCCTCACTTGCTGATTGCCGGTACCACTGGCTCGGGTAAGTCGGTGGGTATCAACGCCATGGTGCTCAGCCTGATTTACAAGGCCAAGCCGGATGACGTCCGGCTGATCATGAT
The DNA here is from genome assembly GCA_029864735.1 of Chromatiales bacterium. Taxonomy (GTDB): domain Bacteria; phylum Pseudomonadota; class Gammaproteobacteria; order Steroidobacterales; family BM003; genus CAKZML01. The sequence continues at coordinate 8,811 of JAOTSW010000081.1, forward strand.
CGACCCCAAGATGCTGGAACTCTCGGTATATGAGGGCATTCCCCACCTGTTGACCCCGGTGGTTACCGACATGAACGAGGCGGCCAATGCCTTGCGCTGGTGCGTGGCCGAGATGGAGCGCCGCTACCGATTAATGGCCTCCCTGGGCGTGAGAAACATGGGTGGCTATAACCGCAAGGTCAAAGATGGTATTGCCAAGGGTGAGCCCATCAAGGATCCCCTGTGGGTCAGGCCCCCGATCATTGATGAGGACCTCCCTGTACCTGAGCATCCGCTACTTGAAACCCTGCCTTACGTGGTCGTGGTCATTGACGAGTTGGCCGATATGATGATGGTGGTGGGCAAGAAAGTGGAAGAGTTGATCGCCCGGCTTGCCCAGAAAGCCCGGGCCTCCGGTATACACCTGATCGTGGCCACCCAGCGTCCGTCGGTGGATGTGATCACCGGTCTGATCAAGGCGAATATTCCTACCCGCATCGCTTTCCAGGTGTCTGCCAAGGTGGATTCCCGGACAATTCTGGATCAAATGGGAGCTGAAAGCCTGCTGGGGCACGGTGATATGCTGTATTTGCCCTCAGGTATCGGGGTCCCGACCCGGGTGCACGGTGCATTCGTATCTGATGCCGAGGTTCACCGCGTCGTTCAGCATCTGTTAAAGAGTGGTGGCGCAAACTACCTGAACGAGATCCTGGAAGGGCCGAGTGCACCAATTCCCGGATTGTCGGATGGTGGTGGCGTAAGCGCCGGCGGTGGTGCAGAGGATGATCCCCTGTATGACCAGGCCGTTCGTATCGTCACCGAGACCCGAAAAGCGTCCATTTCCGGCGTACAGCGCAGGCTGAAAATTGGCTATAACCGCGCGGCACGGATGGTGGAGCAGATGGAGGAGGCAGGCCTGGTTGGTCCGTTGCAGTCTAACGGCAGCCGCGAAGTCCTGGCTCCCCCGCCACCGGAGGATTGATGAAATCCATCGCTAGTCATTTGCACAAGGCCCGTGCCTGCCTTGGAATCTTGCTGTTGCTCTGTTCAGTCCCGACCCTGGTCAATGCCCAGGAGTTGCCCATTGAGGTGGGCAGAGAGCGTCTTCAGGGCTTTCTTGAGAACGTAAGCACCCTGAGCGCCCGGTTTTCCCAGACCATGTTCAGTGCCGAGGGCGACGACCAGCAAAGTTCAAGCGGCCTGTTGCTGCTCAAGCGCCCCAATCGTTTCCGCTGGGATTACCAACTTCCCTATCCCCAACTGGTCCTGGCCGACGGCGAGAAGTTGTGGAGCGTGGATCCGGACCTGGAGCAGGCGGTGGTTCGCACGCTTGATGATTCCCTTGCTGCCTCCCCGGCGGTACTTCTTAGTGGTGGGCGCGACCTGGAAGAGGTGTTCAGCATTGAATTGGTCAAGCGTGATGAAGGCTTGTTGAAGGTCTACCTGGCGCCCAGGGAGCCGGGTAGTGACTTCCAGGCGCTCTGCCTGGGCTTCATCGACGACCGCCTTGTCCGGCTGGAACTGGTGGATAACCTTGACCAGGTTACCCGCATCGATTTCAGCGACGTGGTCCTGAACCCTGAACTTGACGATGAGAGTTTCCAATACGTCCCGCCGGAAGGTATGGACGTCATTACCCAGGGCTAATGCACGTTCAATGACCATGTACCGCATGCAATATCCCAAGCTGTGGCTGGGCCTGGGATGGGGTCTGGTTGCCCTGGTCGTAATCCTGAGCCTGTTGCCTGGCAAGACCTTGCATGACTTCAATTT
>JAOTSW010000238.1 GCA_029864735.1 Chromatiales bacterium
AGTCGATGCTGATTGGTTCCGAATCGCGCCAATAGCTGGACAGCTGCAGCATTGCGGGCCCACTCAGTCCACGATGGGTAAAAAGCATGGAATCGCTAAATGTTATTGCCGGTGTGCTGGCCGCCACCTCCAGAGCAAGGCCGGACAGGCGACCGGTAATTTCGTGCATCGAATCAGTGAATGTAAATGGCACAAGTCCTGCCCGGGTAGGCAATACATTGAGGTCAAATTGCCGGGCAAGCTGGTAGCCAAACCCCGAACCTCCCAACTTGGGAATCGACAGACCACCGGTGGCGACCACCAGGGATTGCGCACTGATGGGGCCTGCCGCGGTCTTTAATTCAAACCTCTCATTCCTGCGCACTGAATGAGTCTCGCAATTGGTCAGGATCTGCGCCCCGGCCAGGTGACACTCGTCCAGGAGCATGTCCAGGATCAGCCGGGAAGTATCATCGCAAAACAATTGGCCCTGGGACTTTTCGTGATAGGCAATTTTGTGTCTTTGCACCAGATCAATGAAGTCCCATTGGGTATAGCGACTCAATGATGATTTGCAGAAATGGGGGTTCGCGGATAGAAAGCGGCTGGGTTCCACATATAAGTTTGTGAAGTTGCAGCGCCCACCCCCCGACATCAAAATCTTTTTGCCTGGTTTGTTGGAACGCTCCAGCACCAGCACTTTTCGACCGCGCCTGGCCGCCTGCATGGCACACATCAGCCCTGCTGCCCCGGCGCCCAGGATCAACACGTCAGGTTTGCCACCAAAGGGGATATTTGTCGGGTGAGTCATAGAGGCATTCTACCGGACCGGAGACAACAGCCTACTGCTGGAATGTGGTGGGCGACAGAGTAACCCTTCTGGCCGGGCACACAAGACGCTTTCTAAAAATCCCGACAGCGTCTTCACGGAACCCGCCGCGAAATTTCTTTGAATCTATTAGAGCCATTCCGGAAGATACTTTTTACGGGTCTGATCCATCGAATTACCACTACTGCCAAAAAATGCGCAAATTCGGTAATTTGCATTTTTTTCTAATTCGTGGGGTAGACTATTCGGACCCGCAGGTCTCGCAACCCATGCGAACTGTCGCGTAATGCGAGAGGATTTTTTTGGTGAAGAACATGCTGCGGGTTTCTTCATCTTAAGTAAGTGCGTACAGAGGTAGATTAGATGGCCACGGGTACTGTTAAATGGTTCAACGATTCCAAAGGATATGGATTCATTTCTCCAGATGAAGGCGGCAAGGATGTGTTCGTGCACGCGAGTGCAATTACCGGTGAAGGACGCCGCACCCTCATTGAGGGTCAGACCGTCCACTTTGAGGTAGAGGAAGGCCCGAAGGGACCACAGGCCACGAACGTTACTCCAGGTTAATAGTTCCTGTTCAGGCCGGCGTTGCCAGCCAAGTAACGCATAGTTAAGAAGTCGTATTCCGGCTGAATAGCCGGAAGTGGTTTTTTTTGTACTTTTGCGACGCGATCAATTCCCGGTCACGGGAAAAAAGGACGCGGCAAACGGGTGCCTGCGGAACGGTTATCGTGTCCTCGGAACCATTACTGGACGGGACATCCCCCTGGATTCTGGCGCACGCACATTGCTGCAACACCAGTTGCTACCGTTACCTACGCGAACGCACCCGCGCCGCGATTCGATCCCTGGTAATCAACTCATAGAGTGATACCGGGGCTAATTATTTTCTGCGCCCTGCTCCACCCAACGACGCAACACCTGGATCTCCTCGGCGTACAGCCGACGGTTCGCACCGTGGGGCATTGAAATTGAGGGATCTGCCCGTCCTTCAACCAGCATGACTAATACACTGCTTTGAGCATCGCCGGGAAGAACCACTTTCCCGAAGCGCGTCCCTTTCATCAGGCCGTCATAACTGTCCAACGCCAGGCCACTGGCCTCATAGCCAGGCTGACCAACGACGTGACAGCTGACGCAATTGTTATCAAGCACCCGCTTGACGTCACCTGAGAAACTCACGACAGGCTCGCCACCGCTGCATCCGACCAGGCCCAGAAACAATACAAACAACGCCGCACTAACGACTCTGCGCACGAACACCATGAGCTTTCTCCCGCCCTGTAATACTCGCTACGGTGCAACCATGCCGGGATTCGGGCAATGCGGAGTTTTACCTAAGTGGTCGGGGCTATTACGAATTGGAGGACTAAAGCCCCAGGCTGCGTTGGCCGGGCTGCCAACCACCGAGCATAAGGTTAACTGTGCCTATGCCCAGGCTCCTGACCCACCGTGCCGCCGAGTCCAGGCTCGTCCAGGTCTTCACGTCACCCTTCAGGGTCAATGCGGTGAGCGAGCCATTGGGGGTCTTGGCCTCCACATGGAAGCGCCCGCCCTGGGCAACGATGGAAACTTTCTTTACCGCTCCGGCTTCAATCAGGGTTCGAAAGGTTTTCTCATTCACCGGGGACCTCCGGGAACAGTTCATTTTGCTCGGGAATAGGGATATTTGCGCTTTGGCAATACTCTCGAATGAGCAGTTCTACCATGTTGGCCACGCTGCGGTGATCCCGGGCAGCCGCTTCCCGCAGCGCCTCTTTGAGGGCGGGATTCACGCGGAGATTAAGCGTTGCCGTCTTGGTTCGTGCCACGAGTGACCTGCCGGTTGACGAGATAAAGCAAATGTAACGCACTTTACACGTTGTTTGCCAGTCTTTCGCGTCATTATCCGCCGCCAGGCCACCCGTGGCCGATTTCTCAATCAGTAGTTAGTTCTTCATGGAATCCAGGCCATTGACCAGGATTCGTGCCCAGCTTCTCAGGCCATTCCTGACCTGTGACTCGTTCAAGCCCCGCGAACTGATCCGGATCTGGTCGCCGGGGAAGGCGAATTCACGCCTGTCGACCGCCCTGGCCAGGATCTGCTTTTCCTTGGAGTCGTAGACTTCCAGCACCAGGCCGGCCTCGCCAATGGTTCGGACATAAATTCTCTGGCCGGGTTCTTCAGGCGGGACCATCGAGGTCACGTCCAGGATTTCGACCCTCACCAACAGCACATCGTCACCTGGCTGATCAACCAGTTCGAATTTCCCGCTCTTGGAAAATTCCTCGAGAAAAATCTCGTTGGCGGCTTTTTCAAAACGCTCTTTTTCCGCGTCACTCATCGGGAAATTCTTTTCAGAGCTACGCAGGGACATATTGCCCCGGTATTCACGCGCTGCCGCATACTGCACGTCGGTAATCACCGGCAGCACCTTCGCATAACCATTCAAATCAATACCCGGGCGCACCCACACCTTCGACAGCGCCGTATTATCTACCGCAACCAGTCCGTCAAATGTCGTTTCCGCCCCCGGACCGGTCTGAATTGCCGGTGCAGGTGAAGCGCAGGCAGCCAACGTGGCGGCAATAATCAGTCCGCCCGCAGC
>JAOTSW010000082.1 GCA_029864735.1 Chromatiales bacterium
GTTTTGTCCTTCCACCGGACCATTGGCGAATACACAGCGGTGCGCAGTCATGGCGGGAATTCCCATGCAGGCGCCACTTGCAAAATCCGCCCCATCCGGCAGCCAAACGGCTCGTTCGCTGGGCACGGAGACAAACCGTGCGGCCGTGCCGTGCTGGCGCTGGAACTGCGCCTGGTAAACCCATACCCGTTCCCCGATTCGCGCAGAGGAAACTCCGGGGCCAACTTCAACAATAGTGCCTGCCCCGTCGCTGTGTGGAATCACCGGTCCGTCGGCAAACAGGTCCGCAGAGGATCCCGCACGCTTTTTCACATCCGAGGGATTCGGCGCCGAACAGGCGATTTGAACCAACACGTCGCCATGACCCGGAATCGGCATGGGCTGGTCACCGTATTGCAGTACATCTGCCGCGGGTCCGAACTTCTCAAACCAGATCGCTTTCATCATGTCATCGCATCCTGTCAAACCGTCTGAGGCCACGCATCAAGACTTCCCGAATGACCATCCATGCCGATTGCCTGGCCGGACATTGGAGAGTCACCAGAATACCCGCTGCGCCCGACTCCATGGCAAGGTTTTTGGTGATTTCTGTCAAGCCAAATATTACCGCTGCATTGAAAGCGCAGCTGGGAGTGCCGCCGGGCCGGCGGTCTGTCTTCGAAAGGATAGCGGTCCGGGCCACTCGGACCCGGACCTGGTTCGTATCAAGCCTTCTCGGCTTCGCGCCTGGCGGGATGGTCTTCGCCCGAAGAGAACAGGCTGGCAACTGCCTTGCGGCGAACGTAGCTGTACACTTCAAGCAGCGGCAGGTCCTTGGGACACACGTCGTCGCAGGCCATCATGCCAATGCAGCCGAACACGCCTTCGGAATCCGAAACCACCTCGAACCATGATTGCTCGGAGCGCTGATCCCTGGGATCCATCATGAATCGGGCAATACGGTTAAGGCCTGTCGCACCCAGGAAATCCGGCCGCACGTTGGCAACCGCACAACCGGCCACACAACAGCCACATTCGATGCAACGATCCGCTTCGTAGATCTTGTCGGCGGTCGCGTTATCCATCGGCGCTTCGATCGAAGCGCGGTCAAACTCTGTTTCACGCTCGATCCAGCCGTTAACCCTGTCAACCATGCTCCGGAACCATCTGCCGGTATCCACCGACAGGTCGCCGATCAAGGCGAAGGTCGGCAAAGGATGAAGCGCAATGACCTCGGGCAAATCAGCCGTCAGAGTCTGGCATCCCAGGGCCGGACGACCGTTTACCATCATGCCGCATGATCCACATACGGCCGAACGGCATACAAAATCGAACTGCAGACTGGAGTCCTGTTCTTCACGAATCTGATTCAGTGCCAGGAATAACGACATATACGGCGCTTCTTCTACTTCGAAGCGTTGCATATACGGCGGCTTGTCCGGCTCGGCCGGATTGTATCTGAAGATGTCGAATTTCAGGATTCGAGCGGTTTTAATATTCTCAGCCACGTTGTACTCCTAGGAAGAGGCAGCCTTGGTGTCCGCCTGTTCCCAGGCGCCCCACTGAATTTGCGAGCCCATGGGCTCGACGGTGTCTTGTTTACCGGCAGCTTTTTGCGCTTCAACCACAGTTGCGTTGTAGTCCTCAATCGATTGTTCCAGAGGAATACGGGTTGCATGGCCGTAGCCGCGTTCGCCCGGGGGCAGGTCAAGCATGCCGACCGGCTCATAACTAAGCTCAGGCTCAGAAGCGCCTACCGGCCAACGGGCCAGGGTACGTTTCAGCCAGTTCTTATCGTCGCGTTGCGGGAAATCTACCCGGGAGTGAGCACCACGACTTTCCTGGCGCTCCAGGGCGCCCTTGGCGGTGATCAATGCCAACTTCAACATGGCTTCAAGACGCAATGCGAACGTCAGTTCAGGATTCACGCCTGGCTTGCTGTTATGCAACCCGGCCGTCTTGACCTGCTCCAGCAGATCCTTGATCCCGGCTACCGCTTCTTCCAGCTCGCTGGCGGTACGGAAGATGCCCACCTTGTCGATCATGATCTCGCCCATGGCATCGCGGATATCATACACACTGGGACCTTCGGCCTTGCGGCTCATCCAGTCCGCAATGCGGGCCTCCTGCTCTTTCTTGAAGGCATCAGTCAGTGCCGTACTCACATCCAGGGTTTCACCGTCGACGAACTGTGCGACCCGCTGACCCACGATGCGACCGGCCACGACGGTCTCGGCCAGGCTGTTGCCACCCAGTCGATTAAAGCCATGCATGTCCCAGCAAGCGGCTTCGCCGGCGGCGAACAAGCCACGCATGTTGTAAGCCTGACCGTCTTTGTTTACCCGCACGCCGCCCATGGAGTAATGCTGGAACGGCCGTACAGGAATCATTTCCTTCACCGGGTCGATACCGGCGAAGTCCCGACAAATTTCCCAGATCTCACGAAGCTTGGTCTTAAGGTGTTGCTCGCCCAGGTGACGCAGGTCAAGCCAGATATGGGGACCGAACTTGCTGTCGGCGCCCTTACCGTCCTTGATTCGCTGCATCATGTGGCGGGAAACCACGTCGCGGCTTGCCAGTTCCTGCTTCTCAGGTTCCAGTTCAGCAACGAATCGGTGATTGTCTTTATCCACCAGGTAACCGCCATCACCACGACAACCTTCGGTGATCAGGATGCCCGAGGGCCACAGGCCGGTGGGATGGAACTGGATGGCTTCCATATTGCCCAGGGGTACCTTGCCGGTATTCAGGGCCAGCATGGCGCCGGTGCCTTCGTTGATGGTCGCGTTCGTGGTGTACTTGCCGTAGATACGACCGTAACCGCCGGTAGCGATGATGGTCGCCTTGGCGGCGAAGACCGTCAGTTCACCGGTACGCAGGCAGCGCGCCACGGCGCCCCAGCAACGGTCGCCATCGTAAATCAGCGACAGGGCTTCCATGCGATCACGCACTTCAATCCCCAGGCGACTGACTTCGGCATCCACCGCATACAGCACCGAGTGACCCGTGCCGGCGCTGGCGTAGCAGGCGCGCCACTTGGCGGTACCGCCAAAGTCACGGTGCATGATCATGCCGGCCTTGTCTTCAGGCTCGTCAATCTCTACCCGCTCACCCTTGATAAAGTAGCTGTTCTTGCCGGGAGTCGCGCGGGTCCAGGGCACGCCCCAGTACGCCATCTCGCGAACCGCCACCCGGGCTTCTTCGGCGAACATCCGGGCCACTTCCTGGTCGGCGCCCCAGTCGGAACCGCGAACCGTATCCAGGAAATGCCAGTGGGCATTGTCACCGGATGCTTTAACGCAATTACCCAGAGATGCCTGCATGCCGCCCTGGGCAGCACAGCTATGGCTGCGACGGGGAGGAACCAGGGAAAGAATGGTGGCTTTATGGCCGCTGGCAGCCGCTTCAATTGCTGCCCTTTCGCCGGCCAGGCCGCCGCCGATTACCAATACGTCAGTTGTGTAGAAAGGCTCCATAATCTATTCAGCCCTTAAGTAAGAATTCGAGGGGAGCGGGAAGCCAACCGGCCAACACCGCGAGAACAACCACGCCCAGGCCAAGGAACAGCCAGAGCAGGACCTGTTCGATCCGATGCAGGGTATGGCGCCCTAGTCGTGCACCGAACCCCCACTTGATAGCCAGCCTGTACAGGCCAACGCTGGCGTGAAACTCCACGCAGACCAGCAACACGGCGTACAGCATCCACAAACCGCCCTGTACACGGGCAAGTGTGCGAGTGGCGTCAATGGCGAGACCACCTTGCATGGTTGCCTCGAAGACATTGGAGGCGAGCAAAATCAGGTGGAAGCTGGCCAGCACCAGGATGATCATTCCGGTGCGCACCTGCCAGATCCAGAGCATGGATTCAACATGAGGCTGGAAGCGCTCATCCCCCCGGGCCATTCCCGGGAAACCCTTGCCGTAGGCATTCAGGTCGCGACCCAGGTCACGCATGACCTTGCGCTCCTTGAGCTGCCCCGGAACTTTGCGGGCCGCCATCACCGCGTGAACGATGAACAGCACAAGCACCGCGGCCACCGTGGGCTGGGCGATAAAGTACTCTTCCAGCATGTGGGCAACCCAGTTAAAGCCTTTTTCACCGGTGAGAATCGATCCCACCAGGAACATGTGTCCCCACATGAAAAGAGCAAGGGCTAGTCCGGTCGCACCGCTTGCCAGCTCATACCATACCTGACGTCGTGCAGCGGCCGGGTCGACCACAAAAGACGCAGGGCGATCGCCCCGCGGCACTGATTTAGCCCGCAGGGATGTTGGTGTAGTGTTGGTATTCAAGGTCCTCTAGCCTCCCGACTAATGGCGCTCGCTGGCAGGAACCAGCAATTCGGAATTCACTTCAAAATGAGATCCGTCTTTGGCCACCAGGGTGACCTGCCAAATCTCTTCGTCGGGGATCGAGGTGCGTTCATGCCCAGGCAACTCTCTCTCATCGTCCACTTGCAATCCCCAGATTCGCACGTGGCGAATGTTTTCTACCGGTATTCCCGTGTCTTCAAAAAGTCCTTCAAGGCCCGCCGGCGCTGCGCCGCCAGACCATTGGGCGAACCCGTTTTCCTTTATTGCCGCCACATGAGCGGGCAAGGGATGGCTGTCACTGGAAGAACCGGTCATTCGTTGAGCCCCTTACAATCCCCGAGTACACGGCAACTTTAGTCCTGGACCTATTCGCACACCTGCAAACATAGACTGAGACAAGGTTCCTGCACATCAGTAATTCTGCATACCTGCATCGGGGGATTTGCAGCGAAAACTGCCTACAGATCAGGCACCTCTGAATTTCTGGGCGGGAAACCAACCCACCGCGGGAGTCCCGGGGTACAATTAGGAGTAATAAACAACCACCGATGGCAATGCGGGAAACCCACCAGGGAATTGGTGCCACCCAATTTGCCGACCGCACAGGAGCCAGCAATGCCGCTGCACAAAGTTTGCAAGGTCAATGATCTTCCCCAGGGAAAGATGAAGAAATTCACCGTGGATGGCAAAAGCATTTTGCTGTTTCACCTTGAGGATGGTTTCTACGCCACACAGTCCACCTGTACCCATACTTTCGGTCCCCTGGGCCTGGGCAAAATTGTCGATGAATGCAAGATTCAATGCCCATTGCATAGGGCACGTTTCGATATCCGCACAGGCGAGGTCATCGACTGGGCGAATTTCCCGCCCGGAATCCAGCTGTTGAACGTTGTTCGCGCTGAGAAAGCCCTGGAAACGTATCCCGTCAGCGTTCTGAAGAACGACGTCCGGGTCAATCTCCCCTGACGCAGACAGACATGTCCAGGGACAAGCAACCGATTACCTCGATACTGGCCCCTTTTCTGGCGGATCCAGAAGGGGTCATTATCCTGGACGGTGCGTTGGCCACCGAGCTTGAGGGGCGTGGCGCCAATATTAACGATCCTCTGTGGTCCGCCAAGGTACTGATGGAATCGCCTGACAGCATTCGCCAGTTGCATTACGACTATTTTGCGGCCGGTGCAGACGTGGCTATCACAGCCAGCTACCAGGCCAGCTTCGAGGGCTTCGGGGCCCGCGGACTGAGTCGGGAGGACGCTGCGGGACTGATGCGACTAAGCGTCGAGTTAGCCAACCAGGCCCGGGATGAATTGCTCGATAGTGGCCAACGGGCCTCACAGCGCCCTCACCCTTTGGTCGCCGCTTCGATCGGGCCTTACGGAGCCCACCTGCACGATGGCTCCGAATACCACGGTAATTACGAGGCCACAGACACGGCGATCCGCGACTTCCACCTGCGGCGCATGGAGACCCTATTACAGGCCGACCCGGACCTGTTGGCCCTGGAGACCATCCCCAGTTTGCGAGAGGGAGAATTGTTGCTCAGGGCGTTGGAAGAATTTCCTGGTACCGTCGCCTGGATCAGCTTCAGTTGCCGGGATGACACCCGTCTAAGCCACGGGGAGTCGTTTGCCAGTGCCATGGCTGCGGCCAATGATTCAAGCCAGATAGTGGCCGCCGGTCTGAATTGCACGCCCCCCCAGCATGTCTCCCCGCTACTGGCCTCTGCCAGGGGATATACGACCAAGCCCCTGCTGGTTTATCCAAACAGCGGGGAATGCTGGGTATCCACTGGCAATCGCTGGATACCCGGGAGTACGTCCGAGTCCCTGGCGGTTATGGCGCAACTGTGGCTAAAGGAAGGCGCAAGACTGATTGGCGGATGCTGCAGAACCGGGGTGAAGGATATTGCCGACCTGGCTCGTTCAATGCGCGGCTGACCAGGTTTTTTTTGCTCAAACAGGGGCTTGAGTCCGGGTGGCCCTCAGGGCATCCCGAAGCCAGACAAAAGAACAACGAGGAAAATGGTGGGGTGTATAGGATTCGAACCTATGACCAGCGGATTAAAAGTCCGATGCTCTACCAACTGAGCTAACACCCCATCCGAGGGAGTGGACGCCTGGGCGTCCGGGCGGCACTGGCTAGTCGGCGCATTGTCCGAGTTGCCCTCCGGGGAAAGAACCCGGTCTTGCCTTTGCGAGAGCGCGCATTGTAAATAAACCCGAGCCATCTTGCCAGCGCAATCCAGGGAAAATCCCGGCGATCCTCCCGGAACGGCCTCAATTAGGCGCTAGCCGGGCTGATAACGGGTGGGATCCTGTATTCCTGCCTCGGAAAACCCCCGGGCACGGTATCGGCATGAGTCACATCGGCCACAGGCCCTGCCCTGCTCGTCAGCCTGGTAGCAGGACACCGTCATAGCATAATCCAGCCCCAACTCGACTCCACGGGACACAATATCCCCCTTGCTTAGCAGGATAAGAGGTGTGTGCACAGTGAAATGTTCGCCTTCCACACCGGCCTTGGTGGCCAGATTGGCCAATTGCTCGAAGGCCTTGATGAATTCAGGCCGACAATCCGGATATCCGGAGTAGTCCACGGCGTTAACGCCAATGTAGATATCGTGAGCGCCCAGTACTTCCGCCCAGCCCAGCGCCAGGGACAAAAAAACGGTGTTTCGTGCCGGGACATAGGTGACAGGAATTTGTTCGCTGGGGGCTTCAGGCACTTCGATAGACAAATCTGTCAGCGCCGAGCCACCCATTCCCCCGGTATCGACCCGCATAACCTTGTGTTCCACCGCGCCCAGGGCACTGGAAACCCGCTGAGCAGCGTCAAGTTCCGAGCGATGGCGCTGGCCGTAGTCAAAACTCAGGGCGTAACACTCAAAGCCTTCGTGTCGCGCAATGGCCAGGGTGGTTGCAGAATCGAGACCACCGGATACCAGGACTACCGCTTTCTTAGTCATATATTACTTCCTAATGACCGGGTTCATCGCCCCATATCAACTTGTGCAACTGGACTTGCATGCGCACCCGTAGTCCATCCTCCAGAATCCACTCGGCCAGCTCCTTGAAGCCGACCTGGCCCCAGGCCGGGGAAAACATAACCTCACAAACCTTCTCAAGTTCTCGCTGCCGTAATTGATCCCGGGCCCACTCGTAATCATCACGACCGCAAATCACTATCTTGATCTGGTCATGGCTGGTCAACAGCGGAAGATTTTCCCAGCGATTACCCTCGACTTCACCAGAGGCAGGGGTCTTGATGTCCACCACTTTGGAAACCCGGGTATCCACCTTGGACACATCGTGAGCGCCGCCAGTCTCCAGCGACACCTCGTATCCGGCATCACACAATCGACCCAGCAGTCCAATGCAGTTCTTTTGCGCCAGGGGCTCTCCACCGGTAACACACACATGGTGCGCGGGGTACTTGCATACCTCCTCCAGCAGACTGTCAAAGCTCATCCATTGACCACCGAAAAATGCGTACTCGGTATCGCAGTAGGTACACCTCAGGGGGCAGCCGGTAAGACGCACGAACACGGTAGGCACACCGGCCTGGCGCGCCTCTCCCTGGAGGGAGAAAAATATTTCGGAAATCTTCAGCCTCTGATCGGCCGGAAGGTCCGTCTTGCTAGTCTTGCTCATAGGCTAAAAACACCACGGGGGGCCTGGGCCCCCCGCCTTGATTTGGCAACCGGAACTACGTCCTGGCCAGCCGGTGGGAGCTAGTGACCCTCAGCCTTGATCTTGTCCAACCGTTGACCCGCCAGGCGAGCCGCGGTGGAATCCGGAAAACGCTGCCCTACCTGGGTCAGCGCGGACTTGGCCCGGGACCACTGCCCCAATTCGTAATTGCAATAACCGATCTTCAGTAGTGCGTCAGGCGTCTTTCGCGAATCAGGATAGTCTTTCACCACCGCCTCAAACGTGGAAAGAGCCTCGGCAAACTGGCGACGAACATAGAAGGTTTCTGCATACCAATACTTGGCATTATCTGCCAGGTTGCTGGCCGGAAACGTGGCGAGGAACTGGCTGAAGGCGCTGGCTGCCTGTTCATAGCGACCGTCCTTCAGTGCGTTGAACGCGGCATTGTAGCTTTCCTGTTCCGAGGCAGTGGCTGGGCCTGCAACAGGCGCCGCTGCAGAACCGGCTGAACTGGCCACCACCGCACCCGAAGTTGCTGCCACACCCGCAGTGCCACCGGATTCCAGGCCTTGCAAACGGGAATCGATATCCATGTACTGGTCCCGCTGGCGACTGTTCAAGCCCTGCAACTCAAACTGCAGGGTCTCGATATCGCCCCTGAGGCCCCGGAGTTCAAGCTCCATGGCGTCCAGCTTGCGCGACATTTCCAATAGCGACTGGCTATCGACTTTTCGCTCAATACCGTCCACGCGTTCTGCGAGACGCGCCTGGTCAGCTGCCAACTGGTCCTGAACGGAATAAGTGTCTGTGGCGCAACCGCCCAGCAGGGCCAGCAATGCAACCGGAATAATTTTTGTATGTTTCACAGCCATCTCAGTATTGAATCTCTACACGACGGTTCTTGGCCCATGCATCCTCGCTGGAACCAAATTCAGCTGGCCGCTCCTCGCCAAAGCTGACCGTAATAATTTGCGAGTCCTGGGCGCCCTGCAACATCAACACGCGACGAACTGACTGGGAACGGCGTTCACCAAGCCCAATGTTGTACTCGCGAGATCCTCGCTCATCGGTATGCCCTTCCAGGCGAACCCGGACACCAGGATTTTCCACCAGGTAGCGAGCATGAGCCAGGAGGACATCCTCGTAGTCCAGCTTGATGTCTGTGCTGTCGTAGTCGAAGTAAATGGTGATACCCGCCAATACATCCTGGGCATCCAGATTCATGCCACCAAATTCCTCGCCTCCACGGACGCCGTTTTCACCAAGACCTCTCTGACTGCTGCCAGAATCATCCTGCGCGCCGGTAACCATTTCGGGCTCGTCGCCCCAACCGTCCTTGACATCAGGAGACTTGCTGCAGGCACCCAGCATAAGGGTGGCAGCAAGGAGAATGACCAGTTTTGCGTTACGCATATTTATTGCTCCATTTATTTGGGAGTCGGCGCGTTTAAAAATTTCCAGCGTCCGATTTTACATTAATTCATCAATTCGGCGGGAATGGTGACCAGACTGGCTCACGTACATCTCCGTCGGCGGAAGCGATCCTGCCCCGAATCTGGCCATCTGCCGAGACCGTGGCCAGCACACCCTGGCTGCCTTCCCGGGCAGCGTAAATCAGGGTCTGGCCATTCGGTGCAAAGGCCGGGGACTCATCCAGCTTACCTTCAGATAGCACCTGCAGGGTTCCTCTTTCCAGATCCATGATACCAATCCGGTAGTTGCCCCTGTCCAGGGTCACGAGACTTAACTGCTTGCCATCCGGAGACAACCGGGGGCGCGCATTGTAACTCCCTTCCCGGCTAATTCGAACAGCCTTTTTGTCCAGCAGTTCCAGCTCGTAGATCTGAGCCCTGCCACTGCGGTCGGAGGTGAAATAAAGCCCACGCCCGTCTTTTCGCCACTCAGGCTCAGTATCAATGGCCGGATGAGTGGTAATTCGCTCAAGACGGCCACTGGTGAGTTCCAGCACATAAATATCCAGGTTCCCGTCACCCTGGGAAAGCGTCAACGCCAGGCGCCGGCCATCGGGATGCCAGACCGGGGCGCCGTTAACCCCCCTGCGCGAGCTGACCTTCTGCCTGAATCCCGAGCGAAGAATCTGCACATACACAGCGGGCGTGCCGCCCTCGAAGGAAACATACGCCAGCTTCCTGCCGTCCGGCGACCAGGACGGCGACATGATGGGCTCCGGCGAATTCGAGATGCTCTCGGCGTTCGCGCCGTCAGCATCGGCCACCACCAGCTCGTAATTTCGATCTTGTCCCTTGCCAGTCACGGTCACATAGGCCACCCGGGTAGAGAAAACCCCCTTCACCCCGGTGAGCTTTTCAAAGATCATGTCTGCCACGTAATGGGCAGAGGCTCGCATGGCAGCACGGGTAGTGGGCATCCGGTAGCCCAGAATCTGCTCGCGCTTGAACACATCGAACACCTGGAACTGGATCGAGTACTCATCGGCATTAATGGGAGAAACGCGTCCCACCACCAGCACCTGGGCTTTCAGAAGCCGCCAGTCCTGGAAATCCACCTCGGCGCCGCTGCTGGGCATTTCCAGCATGTCCTTGCGCTCCATAGGGTCAAACCGGCCACTGCTTGCGAGGTCG
>JAOTSW010000239.1 GCA_029864735.1 Chromatiales bacterium
TCCCTTGGCTCCGGTGGCCGCCTTCACCGCATCGGTGATGGCTTTGACGCTTGGCGTCCCGCCACGTGTCGCCTCACTGGCAGCGGTGAAAAACTCGGCTCCAGCATTGTCCAGCCACTCCTGCTCCGCATCTCCGGGGACAGACAACTCGCCGAACATCACCTCCACCCAGGTTTTCATGTCCACCGGGAACATCAGATTGGGCTTCACCAGTTCGAGGAATGCCTGCAACTGATCCCGGGGTACGCGAGCCCGATCCTCGCTATCCAGCCAGGAAGCCAGCTCGCCGGCGGGCAGGCGCATGATCGCTTCTTTCTGCCAATGACCCAGCTGGTCCATGTCATAGCGTGCCGGAGCACGCCCCAGGGCGTCAGTGCGGAATTCCGCAGCCATCTGCTCCAGTTCCAGAAAATCATCGTTGGCGGCCTTGTGCCCCAGCCGCAAGAAATGATTCAGGATAGCCCCGGGCAAATAGCCCGCCTGGCGCAATTCCCGCAGGCTGCTGGCTCCGTGTCGCTTGGACAAGGGAGCGCCGTCATCACCCACCATGAGTGAAAAATGGCCGTACACCGGCGCCCGCAAGCCCAGGGCCTGGAGCAGCAGGATCTGGCGGGGGGTGTTGGCGACATGGTCCTCACCACGCAATACGTGGGTGACCTGCATCAGGGAATCATCAACCGCGTTACCAAAGAAAAACGCGGCGCTGCCGTCGGCCCGGCGAATCACAAAGTCACCGATGTCTTCGCGGGCGAATGACTGGCTGCCTCGAACCAGGTCCTCAAACACCACGGGCTCACCGGCAGCGACCCTGAATCTCAGGGTGGGCTCACGCCCTTGCTCTTCGCGTTCAGCCCTCTGCAGGGCGCTCAGCTCACGGCAGGTGCCGGCATACCGGGGCGGACGTCCAGCGGAAAGCTGCAGCTTGCGCGAGAGTTTTAACTCACGATCCGAGCAGTAGCAGGGATAGGCATCTCCGCTTTCCAGCAAACGATCGTAGTACTGGCTATACAACTCACCTCGCTGGCTCTGGCTATAGGGGCCGTGTGGCCCACCACAATCGGGGCCTTCATCCCAGCGCAGGCCCAGCCAAAGCAGGTCCTCAATCAAGGCCTCCAGGTACTCTGCCTTGCTGCGTTCCTGGTCGGTATCCTCTGAACGCAGGATGAAGCGCCCGCCAGCGTGCTTGGCCAGCAGCTGGTTAAAAAAGGCGGTGCGCACATTGCCCACGTGGACGTAGCCGGTGGGACTGGGTGCGAAACGGGTAATTACAGGCATCTTTTCCATGGCGCGCAATGTTACTGGAAACCTGTCCGGCGTGGAAAACTTCTCGTCAGCAGGAAATCCGGTAAACTTGGCCCCCATGTTCCCAAGAACCCGAGAATATGCCAACTGGAGGCACAAATGAGGATAATTTTGATCGGCCTGTTTTTATCCCTGGTCATCGCATTCCCGGTCCAGGCCGAGGAAGGCGAGAATGCTCCCCAGGAGACCCAGACTGCCCAGGAGCCCGCACAGGTTGAAAAATCGCCCGAGCAAATCCTTGCCGAGTTGAGCACTGAATATCCCATGTTCCGCTTTGTTACCAACCAGGGCACGTTTGTCGTGGAACTGGACGCCAGGAAGGCACCCCTGACCGTGGCCAACTTCTACAGCTATGTGCAAAGCGGCTTTTACAACGACACCCTGTTCCACCGCGTAATCAACGGTTTCGTCGCCCAGGGCGGGGGAATTAATTCTGCTTACGAGGCCAAGACAGAAGGCAAGCCAATCCCGAATGAATCGGGTAATGGGCTGAAAAACGTTCGCGGCACTATTGCCATGGCCCGCACCGCCAAACCCCATTCCGGAACCAGCCAGTTCTTCTTCAACCTGGATAACAATGCCGACCTTGATCCGCTGCCGACCCGCTGGGGCTATGCGGTTTTTGGCAAGGTGGTCGAGGATATGGACGATGGCATTGCCGTGCTGGACAGGATTGCCCACCTGCCCACCGGCCCCTCTCCCGATGGATCACTGACCTCCGACGTTCCCCAGACCCCGGTTATCGTCAAGTCTGTGACACTCATTCCCTAGGGAGTCTGCCCGGTGTCTATCCTTTTCATTTCGGACCTGCACCTGGATGGCGCATGGCCGGAAATTAGCGAACATTTTTTTAGCTTCCTGGAAGCCGAGGCAAGCAAGGCCGATACCCTCTATATCCTGGGGGACCTGTTTGAGTCATGGATTGGCGATGATGACGACGATGCCCACAAGCTGAGAATTTGCCAGGCCTTGGGGACGCTGACCGACACCGGCGTCACCTGTTACGTAATGCACGGCAACCGGGACTTCATGCTGGGTGCTGACTTCGCCAGTCGTTGCGGCGTCAAGATGCTGGAAGACCCTTACGTAATAGAACTGGGCGGGCAAAAAGTTGCCCTGATGCACGGCGACACGCTGTGTACGGACGATGCCGAATACCTGGCATTTCGCGGCATGGTGCGCAATCCGCGCTGGCAGGAGGCGATGCTCACCCGCAGCCTGGAGGAGCGACGGAGTTTCGCCGCCAAGGCCAGGGATGTGAGCCGGGACGCCATGGGTGGCAAGCCAATGGAAATCCTGGACGTTAACCAGCAGGCCGTGAAGCAGGCGATGCTCAAGCTGGGGGTGAAGACCTTGATCCATGGCCATACCCATCGTCCGGCAATCCATGATTTCGAGTTAGGCTCGGGCAATGGCCGCCGGATTGTACTGGGAGACTGGTACGAACAAGGCAGTGTGCTGCGCTGGGATGGCAACGAATTGAAGCTGGAAAGCCTGCCGCGAGCCTAGGGACCCGGCACGACCGTCCAAGCGGACTCAGATCGGCGTTCCGCTATGGAAGCGGAACTGGGGATCCGGATCGGTGCAAAGTGCTGCCTCAATCGGCGCAAAAAATTCGACACGCCCCATCAAACCGTCCGCATCCAGGTCCGAGGCCAGCGCCAGGTACTGACGGAAGTGACGCGCCTCCGCGGCAAGCAGTCCCCCATAGAAGCTTCCCAACTCTCCATCCAGCCTGGGTGCAAGCAGGGAGAACCGCTCACAGGATCGCGCTTCGATAAATGCCCCAATCACCAGCAAGTCCACCAGCCTTGCCGGATCCCTGGATCTGAGGTGCTTTCGCAATCCATCCGCGTAGCGCGCCGGCTTTAGCTGCTGGAATGGAATTTCTCTCTCGGCAAGGATCTTCTGCACCTGTTCGTAATGCCGCAACTCTTCCCGGGCAAGGCGGGACATGCGCCAGGTCAGCTTATCCATCTGGGGGTAACGAAACATCAGGCTCAACGCGGTGGACGCAGCTTTCTTCTCACAGTTCGCGTGATCCAGCAACAGCACGGGCAGTTCCTGCACCGCACGATCCACCCAGGCC
>JAOTSW010000240.1 GCA_029864735.1 Chromatiales bacterium
GGTATACAGCACTACCGTGGCCCCACCGGCGGTCACCGCCCACAGGTAGGGAAGACCAAACACGCTTTCGAATAACTTGCCGCCCGCCACCAGACCGGAACTGGTGTAGAACGTAAAAAACACCAGGATGAAAATTCCCGAGACCAGTCGCAGCAGCCGACTGTGATCATCAAACCTGGATTCCAGGTAGTCGGGAAGTGTCAGGGCATCGCCATAACGCTCGGTTGCATGACGCAGGCGTTCGGCGACGAATTTCCAGTTCAGGTAGGTGCCAACAAGCAGGCCAAGGAGCAACCATATTGACTCAAGCCCGGCCAGGTAGGCGTACCCTGGCAACCCCAACAGGAGCCAGCCACTCATATCAGATGCCTGGGCACTTAAGGCGGTGACCCACTTGCCCAGGCTTCTTCCGCCTAGAATGTAGTCTCGAAGACTGCTGGTTCGCCGCCATGCGATGATACCGATAACGATCACTGCGATCAGATAAGCCAAAAAAGTGGCGACGATAATGCCGTTATCCGTCATAGTTATTATTCCGATCGGTTAGTTTCCCAAAGTCTAGCACGCGGCAACCCTCGCGCATTCACGGGACAACGGCCCTCATCTTAGGTATCTTTGCTGAAAATAGACTCGTCGCCAGCCTGCATGGAGGAACAACAGGTGCCAGAACGAATTGAAGAGATTCTCAATTTCTGGTTTGCCGAAACCCCCAGGGACGCATTCAAGATTGATGGCCGAATGGCATTTTGGTTTGGCGACGATAAATCACAAGATGAGAAAATCCGCTCGCTGTTCTCCGAAGACATAGAGAAAGCATCCTCAGGTGAACTGGACCACTGGGCTGACACGCCCCGGGGGCGCCTCGCGCTGATCATTTTGCTGGACCAGTTTCGACGGAATATTTTCCGTGGCAGCAAGGACGCCTACCTGATGGATCACCAGGTACTGACGCTGACGATCAAGGGCATGGAACTTGGTCACGACCGGCAACTCGAGCCCATCGAACGGGCTTTTTTCTATATGCCCATGCAGCATTCGGAATCCCTGAAGGTCCAGGATTTTTCAGTTCGCACCTTCACCACCCTGGCCGAAACCGTAAAGCCCACTTTGCGCGCCACCTTCAGAACCTTCGGCCAGTTCGCAGAGTTGCATCGTGATATCGTTGCCCAGTTCAATCGCTTCCCCCACCGTAATGAAGCCCTGGGAAGAAAAAACACTCCGGAAGAGGAAGCCTACCTGGACGCGAGTCCGCCTGATTTCGGACAAAGCTGAAACGACCGGTCGTCAATCCCATGGGAGCAAAGGACAAAAAACCTGCCACTCTCCTGCCCGTCAGGGCGCGCCTGCTCGACGGCAGTCCGGTTATTCTGCGAGCGCTGTCCAGCAAGGATCGCGAGGATCTTGTGACCGGCTTTAAAGAACTGAGCCCTCACTCCGCTTATATGCGTTTTCTCGGATACAAGGCGAATCTCAGCGACTCCGAACTGGATCACCTTACCCACCAGGACCCTGCCGAGCACCTGTCCATAGGAATCGAGTTCGCCGGTTCCGGCGAGCACCAGGGAATTGGCGTGGCGCGCTACCACCTCGACGAGGGCAGCGACCCGGTCACAGCAGAATTCGGGGTAGTAGTGGCGGATCGTTACCATGGACTGGGTGGCGCCACCTTGTTGTTAAAACACCTGTGCCGGGAAGCCCGAAGGAACGGAATCTGTTGCTTGCGGGGAGAGGTTCTGGAAACCAACCTGCCCATGCTCAAGGTGCTGGAGAATTTCAATCCGCGCTTCGAACCAGGCTCGGATGAAGACACCTTGGTGGCATTTATTCCCTTGGAGAATTACCAGGACTAAAAGGGCCGGCGACCAGGCGCCGGCCCATGATCAGATCAACGCTGGCTTTCAATCCAGCGGTCGATTTTCGATTCCAGCACGCTCAGGGGCAGCTCCCCGTCTTCCAGGACCTGGGCGTGAAAGCCCTTGATGTCAAACCCCTCACCCAGGGCAGATTCGGCGCGGGTTCTTAGTTCACGAATCTTCAGCTGTCCCATCTTGTAGGCCAGGGCCTGACCCGGAATGGCCATGTAGCGCTCCGCTTCGGATACCGCACGGGCTTCCTGTACCGCGGTGTTGGCATACATGTAGTCCAGCACCTGCTGGCGACTCCAGCCCTTGGCGTGCAAGCCTGTGTCCACCACCAGGCGGATAGCGCGCCACAACTCGGCAGCCAGGGCGCCGAAATACTGATAGGGATCCTGGTAGACACCAAGCTCCTTACCCAGGCTTTCTGCATACAACCCCCATCCCTCGGCATACGCTGTATACCCGCCGAAGCGACGGAAGCTGGGCAGGTGATCAAACTCCACCGCCAGGGCGCCCTGGAAATGATGGCCGGGAATCGCCTCATGAAGGAAAAGGGACTCCATGGCCCACTTGGGTCTTGCCGACATGTCGTAGGTGTTCACGTAGAACACACCGGGACGGGATCCATCAGGAGATGGCGACATGTAACTGCCACCGGAAGCGGACTTGGCCCTGAAGGCTTCTACCGGCCTGATCTCGAATCCGGCCTTGGGCATACGGCCAAACAATTTGGGCGCGGCCGCATCCAGGCCTGCTCGCAAGGCGTTGTAACCGGCAATCAGGTCTTCTTCTTTTTCATAATAGAACTGCGGATCGTTATTCAGAAACTCGAAGAAGGCCTTCAGGTCGCCGTCAAAACCGACTGTCTCCATGACCTGGGACATCTGCCCCTGGATACGCGCCACCTCGTCCAGACCAATCTGGTGGATTTGTTCGGGAGTCAGGTCGGTGGTGGTGACTTCGCGAACCTGGTGGGCATACCAGGCGTCGCCGTCGGGTAGCCCGGCCATGCCAACGCTCTCACGAGTGTTGGATAGATATTCCTCGGCAATGAAGTCATGCAGGGCGTGGTAAACGGGGATCAACCGGCCTTCGATTGTTTCCTTGTAGGCTGCCTGCAGACGCTGACGATCCTCTTCAGAAAAGTCCGCCGGCATATCAGTGATCGGCTGCCAGAACATGGTTTCTTCGGCGCTATCCTTGAACTGGGCCGAAAGTTGCGGCAAAACTTTTTCCATCAACACCCGGGGCTGGACAACGCCTTGTTCGATGCCCTCGCGCATATTGATTACAGCCTGTTCCGACCACTCCACGAAGCCATCCACCCGGCCCAGGAAATCGTCGTAGTCCTTGACCGTCTTGAACGGATGAACACTTGAGCCCGAACCCAGCAGCACGAAATAGCTGGCGGGATTCCTGAACTGACTGATGGGCAGCAAGTGTGACGGATAGCGGAACCCTTCAAGGGCCATCTCCCGCTCGGCCGTGAACAGTTCCAGGGTCAGTTGATCC
>JAOTSW010000241.1 GCA_029864735.1 Chromatiales bacterium
CAGCGCATCGGAAATGTGCTCCAGGTCCGAGTGAGCCACGATGAACGCTTCCTGTCCTTTCTGGTAGGCGATGAACGCTTCCACGTCGCCAATGCCGGTATTACGCATCCGCACCAGCGCCTGCTCATCCAGCACCACGTCCAGCACCTCGGCAATGTTCCGGGCAATGTCCTCCTGCACCGCAAAGATGTCCTCCAGGGTGTGGTCGTAGGTCTCCGACCACAGGTGAAATCCATCGCCTGCGCGAATCAACTGGGCGGTGATGCGCACCCGTTCACCGGCGCGCCTGACCGAGCCTTCCACCACGTGGGCCACACCCAGGGTGGCGGCAATCTCCGGCACTGGAAGATCCGTGCCCTTGAAATAAAAGGACGAGGTACGCGCAGTCACCAACAACTCGGGCACGCTGGCCAGGTAGTTGAGGATCTCCTCGGTCAAGCCGTCGGCAAAATACCCGTCGTCCTCGCCGCTACTCATGGAGACGAAAGGCAACACCGCCACGGACCGCGACTGCACCTCTGCGCTGGCCGGTCCTGAGGCCGCATCGGGTGATTCAGTGGCAATGATATTTTCAGCGGCGGTGGAATGCTGTTCGCCTGTTTGCGGCGCCAGGACTAACTTGTCCACGGCGAAGTAACCCACGGCGATAAGTAGCAGGACCACCAGGGCACGGTTCAACTTGTGGGCAGTAATGGTTGCGCTAGTTTGCGTCCGATCGACTTCCCGCTCACGCTTCACGCCCTCCGGGGTAATCTCGAAGGCCCAGGCCAGGATCAATACCGGCACGAAGCCGATACCCAGCACAAGGACAGTGACACGCACGGCTCCATCATCGAATCCAAACGCCGGGAAAATCGTTTCCACCAACTGGATTACCAGCCAGGCCGCCACCGCGTAGGCAGCACCCACACGGAATACATTTCGTCGTTTTAGTTCCTGAAACAGCGACATCGAGTTTTTATACTCAGTCCACGAAGTCATGAATCATCGCTCAAGATAATCAATTTGTCGATTTAATGGGGCCGGATACATTTAATTCGCATTTCTCCGTTTCGCACCCGCGAATTCCGCTGGCCCCAACACCACCCTGCCTGGTACTCCTTGACCCAGGGAGTTTTCAATATGCCACGTCCGCGTCGCCTCAACCTTGCCAACGTTCCCCAGCATGTTATCCAGCGTGGCAATAACCGGCAGGCCTGTTTCTTTAACGAGATCGACCATCGGCTTTACCTGAAGTTACTCGATTCAAGCTGCCAACTTCACCAGTGCCAACTCCACGCCTACGTCTTAATGACTAATCACGTGCACTTACTCATGACCCCGTTGAAACCCGACGGCGTGTCCCTGGTCCTAAGGGACTTAGGACGCGATTATGTTCGCACAATTAACAAGGTCCACCAACGCAGCGGCACCCTGTGGGAAGGCCGGTTCCGGTCCTCCCTCGTTGATGCCACTTCCTACTGCCTGAACTGCTACCGCTATATTGAAATGAACCCGGTGCGAGCCGGCATGGTCACTCTCCCCGGTGAATACCCATGGTCAAGCTTTCGGACCAACGCTTTGGGAAGACCGGATCGGCGCATCACGCCACACCTGTCCTGGATGCGACTGGGCGAGAACAGCAAGCAACGCCAGCAGACATACAAGGCCCTGGTCGAAGAGGCGATGGATCAGCCCACTATCGAAACCATTCGCCGGGCAGTCCGCAAGGGACTGCCCACGGGGAACAAGATGTTCCAGGCTGAAATTGAGCAGGCCCTTGGAATAAAGCTGGGCAGTCGCAGGCGAGGGCGGCCCGGAAAAATCGGCTAAAAATGTATCCGGCCCCTTTATTTCCGGAACTACCGGATATCCACGGTCCTGCGTCGGCGAAGTATCCACCTCAACGACACGCCTATAAGCAACAACAGAGTCAGCCCCAGCGCGGTCCCGGGATACGCTACCACCAGTACCAGGGGGGTCAGCACGGCGCGCGCCACGGTGCGTGCCCAGGGTCGCTGGGCGATGTAGTCAGCCAGGGGCGGTGAATAACGGTAATAGATTGCCACCATCGACCTGCCCACGGCATTGGTAATTAGGTGCCTGTCCCTGAATCGCCTCAAGCTGTCGACATGTGGATCCAGGGGCGATCCATAGGCCGCCGTGGCGATGAAACAGCCGGGGCCGCCAATATTGCCGATTTTGATATCGGGACAGGCAATAAAGACTCCCGTATTCAACGCCCTTGTTGCCGAATTATTCACAGGCTCATAGTCGGTGTCAGCAGATGATACTGACAGAGCAAGATCCTGGGCCATGACCGAGCCGCTTCGCAGAGCCAGCGGCTGCACAACCAGTTCAAGATCCGCCCCCGGAGGCAATTCAGATATAAGGCAGCGCCCGTCAACAATGCTGGTGCATTGACCGTCCTCAAATCCGAGGTCCGTCACCACCACGGGATTCTCGGACAACTCCACCACTACATCGCGTGCCGTATCAGGACCAGCATTAAAAACGCGAACCCTGATGATATACACCATCTCATCGCAGCCAAACTGCAGCAGCATTGCCTCGATAAAACTGACCGAGACATCCACACAGCGCTCTACCCCCGGCTGCCGGAGCGCAGCCAGAGCGATATTGTTTTGGGCATTCACGTCCAGTGGGTCAGCAGCCGTGGCCTGGTTTACGATACAGGCCGGCGGCTGGGCATCGGTAATAATGGCCGGAATAACCAGGCTCGCTGCCCCGGCAGGCTCAAGTCCCCCGACCGTCCAGATACCGGTAACCGGATCATAGGTGCCAACGCTGGGGAAGGCGGCGGCTCCAACGGGAATCGCCGTCCCTGCTGGAAGCAGGTCCTGCACCTGGGCACTCAAGGCTGCGTCGGCTCCCACGTTAGTCACCCCAATGGTGAACTCCACCGGTTGACCGGCGGCCGGTTGCGGGTTGTCTACGGTTTTGGTCACCGCCAAATCAGGCGCCGCCTGGGCAAGGCACACTGGCAACACATAAAGTGCGGTCAGAAGCACATGAAGTCTGATGATTCGAGGGCTATACACGCACATCACTTGCTCCTTATATGAGTTCTTCCAGCTTTCGCTGGCGCAAGATTCTGCAAACGCGGTCTTCAAGATCCTCTATGGCCCTGGGTTCAGATTCGACTGATCAGTCTGCTTTATTCTAGTACGCGGCAACCAGGCTTGCCGCTGGCGAACGTTAGCGCACTTCGCAAACTCCGGCAATAAATGTATCCGGCCCCTTTAATTCGGGTTTTTCTGTAGTTGCACGGGTGGCAGGTTCTTGTCCCAGTCCAGTACCCGGTATTTTTTTAATATTGAAATGGTTTTTTCCAGGGGCACTGCTTCCAACGTGCCACGCTTGCTG
>JAOTSW010000242.1 GCA_029864735.1 Chromatiales bacterium
TTTCTTGAAACTCTCGGTGCCTTTTTCGGTGATGCGGTAGATTTTCTTGGCGGGTTTTCCCTGCTCGGCAACCTCGGTGCAGGTCACCATTCCAGATTCGGCAAGGTCAGCCAGGGCAGGGTATATCGACCCATAGCCCGCGGTATAGAAGTGGCTGAACGTGCCCTCGAATCGCTTTTTCAGGTCGTAGCCGGTGGCTTCACCCGAGGTGAGTATGCCCAGGCAGAGGGTCTTGATGTCCATTCCGTCTCCCGCCGTATCCTATCGGCTTGATATATATCGGACCGATAGTATAGCGAACTGACAGAAGAGAGGGAATGCTCCGGAACCGAAATCCGATAGATTGGAATGAGTATGGGAAGCTGTTTACTGGAAGGGATTTTCCGCCAGGTCACCGTCTTCGGTGAGTGCAGGGTATTCCAGTCGTTTGTCCCGACACCGCTTGGCGATATCCGGGTGGCTCCACTCGAACAGGGTTCGTGCGTATTCCTCTGGGGGCAAACGAGAGCTCGCGTACAGCCCGGCCTTTTGCCGTTGCTGCATGGCCTCGTAGAGAATGACTGCGCCGGCCACCGAGACATTCAGGGACTTCACCATTCCAAGCATGGGCAGGGTGATGTGGACGTCGGCCAGCTGAGCAGCAAGCGACGACACGCCCTGGCGTTCGGCTCCCAGCAAGATAGCGCAGGGAGTCGTGTAATCGGCCTCGCGAAAGTCAATGGCCTTGTCGGACCAGTGGGCCGCGTAAATTGTCATACCGTGGGACTTGAGGTGGTCGACTGCCCCCGCCATATCCGTGTGCACCACCGTTTCCACCCACCTGCGAGTGCCCCCGGCGATTCCGTGATGGCGACGGATCTTCTGGTCCGCCGACACTCCATGCAGTCGACTTGCTCCCACCGCATCGCAGGTTCTCTTCAGGGCAGCTATGTTCTGGGGCTTGTGAATCTCGTCCATTAGCACCGTCAAATCGGGTTGCCGCCGATTCAGGATCTCTTTGAGTTTGGCGAATCGTTCCGGTGTCATGGTCTCTGCTTGGGGTGCGACTGAGGGAAATGATACCTTTCATGCTCCGGCAAGTCGCCGCCGGGCCATTTTCCCTACCTGAGGACATGGGTGTGAAATCAGAAGAATTACAGATAAAGACTCGTGGCAGGGGTGTCTACAACCTCACCCCCCAGGTGCTTGGCCTTGTGCAGGATTGGGGGATTCAGGATGGCCTGTGCAATATCTTCATACGGCATACCAGTGCCTCGTTGATGTTGTGCGAGAATGCGGACCCCGCCGTGCTGCGTGACATGGAGCGCTTTATGTCGCGCCTTGTTCCCGATGGCGACCCGCTTTTCGAACACGACCAGGAAGGTCCTGATGACATGCCTGCCCATGTACGCTCGGTGTTGACGCAGTCTGAGATGACCATCCCGATTGTTCATCGGAAGCTGGACCTGGGAACCTGGCAAGGCATCTTCCTGTGGGAGCAGCGTAGTTCGGGACATACCCGCAGTGTCAGAATTAGTGTCCTGGGTGCTTAGCCCCCCCTTGAAATTTGGCCATCTGGGCCAATCATTGGAATCAGACGCGGTCCGCAGTCATGGGTGAGTGCAATGGAATTTAAGGACTACTACAAGATCATGGAGGTAGCGGAAAACGCTTCCAATGATGAGATTAAAAAGTCCTATCGCAAACTTGCCCGCAAGTACCATCCTGATGTCAGCAAGGAAGTTGGGGCAGAGGACAAGTTCAAGGAATTGGGTGAGGCCTACGAGGTGCTCAAGGACCCCCAGAAGCGTGGCGAATACGATGCCCTGCGCAAGGCCGGCTACAGTGCCGGCGGTGGGCAATTCCGGCCACCCCCGGGATGGGAATCCAGCTTTGGCGTCCACGGTTCGGGTGACATGGGAGGCGGGGACTTCAGTGAATTTTTCGAGACCCTGTTTGGCCAGGCACGAGGCGGTGGGCCGAGGAGGCCGCGAAGCACGCGTGGCCGAGACCAGCGTTACCACGTGGATGTCACCCTGGAGGAGTCCTACGCGGGCGCCACGCGTTCCCTGAGGCTGACCCAGCCTGATGGCAGTACTCGAACCCTGAGCGTCAAGATTCCAAAGGGCGTCCAGGATGGCCAGCAAATACGCCTGAGGGGACAGGGCGCTCCGGGCCAGGGTGGCGGGCCGCCCGGAGACCTGTTCCTGGAAATTACCCTGACTCACCATCGATATTTCAAGGTCGATGGCAAGAACATCGTCCTGGAATTGCCGGTGGCTCCCTGGGAACTCAATACCGGTGTGTCAGTGAATATCCCGACCCTGGGGGGCAAGGTGAGTATGAAACTGCCCGCCAATGCCAGGTCGGGCCAGAAAATGCGCCTGACCGGAAAAGGCCTGCCGGGCGCGGTGCCCGGGGATCAGTATGTGGTGATCAAGGTCGTCATGCCCAGCGAACTTACCCCGCGGGCGCGGGAATTGTTGAGCGAGCTGGCAAAGGAAACCGGTTTCGACCCTCGAGCCGATCTCAAGTAGTTCAGCTGTTCAGGGCAATAGCCTTGTTGATGAAATCGGTGTGCTGGCCGATAAACACATCGGCTAGTACTGCATCCTGAATGATGCCGTCGGCGTCGATCAGGAAGGTGGCGCGACGCACTCCGATGCCAAGCGGGCCATTCACGTCATAGGCTTTCACCGCCACCTTGTCCTCGTCCGCCAGCAGGGGGAAGGGCAGATGGTGCTTTTCCTTGAATTCTGTGTGGCTCTGGGCCGACTGGGGGCTGATCCCCACTACCTGTAAGCCGGAACCGGTGATGTCGTCGTGAAGGTCGCGAATGCTACAGGCTTCCTTGGTGCAGCCCGGTGTGAAATCCGCCGGGTAGAAATACAGAATCAATGGGCCGTTGGCCAGGAACTTCTTCAATGTACGCATTTCGCCATTCTCATCAGAGAGCGAAAAATCCGGTGCCTTGGTGCCTGCTTTGAGCATGAACAATCTCCCTTTGCTTTTGGTTAGTCGACGGTGCCAAACCGCCAGTGGATCAACACAATTACCGATATCCGCGGAGAATTCCAATTTATTTAAAGCATGTGCTGGTCAATTCCCGATCGGGTGATAGAATACCGAACCTTCAGTGGGGCCGTAGCTCAGTTGGGAGAGCGTCTCGTTCGCAATGAGGAGGTCGTGGGTTCGATCCCCGCCGGCTCCACCACTTTTACAGGGGTTCCCGGACCTCTATGCCCTGGTAGCTCAGTGGATAGAGCACGCGCCTCCTAAGCGCGGGGTCAGAGGTTCGAGTCCTCTCCAGGGCGCCAATTGAAAAGGCCACCCATCCGGGTGGCCTTTTTTAATTGTGCTCTCGGGCCAGGATGAGACCTCCCGG
>JAOTSW010000083.1 GCA_029864735.1 Chromatiales bacterium
ACCTGACCACTTTTTCAAACTGTCGTGCCGGAAGCGGCGGATTTTCAATCCTTGCCTACCTGAGTCGCTTACGCGACCCCGCTACCTGGCCACTTTTTCAAACTGTCTTGATGATAGGCCAAAGGCAATCATCAAGGGCGCGTATTAAACCGGGACTGCGGCCCACAGTCAAGCCAAAAGCGGCTATTGGGGCCGTCCGGGCAAACCACGCCCGGGTATTCTACTCCTCTGGCGTGAATCCTTCAGGTTTGGTGGAACCACCGAAGAAGAAAAATTTCTCCATTTCTTCTTCCAGGAATTTGCGAGCCTTGGGTTCGATGGGAGTCAGGCGATACTCGTTGATGAGCATGGTCTGATGAGCCAGCCAACGCTGCCAGGCCTCTTTGGAGACGTTGTCGTACAGCCGCTTCCCCAGCTCTCCGGGATAGGGGACCCAGTCCAGGCCCTCGGCCTCGCGACCCAGCAACACACATTTCACCATTCTGGCCATGCCTATTTCCTCATCTTGTCTTTGACACAGGACTGTCCTGATCCAGCCTCTCCAGCAAGCGCTGGACCGGCGCAGCCAGTCCCAACTGAGCTGACAGGCCGTGTTTATACCAGACCCGCTCCGCCTCGGCCACGTTGCGTCCCGATACAACCCCCATATTCAACAGCACCGGGGAGATATCCAGGTGAAAATGGCTGAATGTGTGCCGGAAGCCGTCCAACTGACTGACCCCGTCCGGACTGGCTCCCAGGTGCTCAAGGCTCCAGTCCTCCGGCGCCTGCTCCTGTGGCGGCTCGGGCAGGCACCACAGCCCGCCCCACAATCCCGATGGGGGACGCTTATGCAACAGTACCGCACCGTCCTCACGCCTGGCCACCAACCACCGGGCCTGGCGAACGGGCAGGACTTTCTTCGGTCTCCTGCCCGGGAACTCGGCGATCCTGTCCTGGACCAGGGCCTGGCAGGTTCCGCTGAACGGACACTGTTCACACAGTGGCTTGCTGCGCCGACACACCGTCGCCCCCAGGTCCATGATGGCCTGGGTATAGGTTTCCACCTCCACGGTCGGGGTGCAGGCATCCGACAGCGCCCAAAGTCGCTGTTCCACGGCCCGCTGCCCCGCCCAGCCTTCCACCGCAAAATGCCGAGCCAACACCCGCTTCACGTTGCCGTCCAGGATCGGGTGGCGCTGACCCGAAGACAGGGCAAGAATGGCCCCGGCGGTGGATCGGCCTATCCCCGGCAGGGCCTGCATTTGCTCTATATCTGTCGGGAACACGCCATCAAAGTCATTCACCACCACCCGGGCCGCCTTGTGCAGGTTGCGGGCCCGGGCGTAATAGCCCAGGCCGGACCACAGCCCCAGCACCTGGTCTTCCGGGACCCGGGCCAGGGACTGCACGTCGGGGAAGCGGGCCATGAATCGCTCAAAATACGGGATGACCGTGGCCACCTGGGTCTGCTGGAGCATGATCTCCGAGATCCAGACTCGGTAGGGGGCCTTGTCGGTTTGCCACGGCAGGTCATGGCGACCGAAGCGTGCGTGCCAGTTCACCAGGCGTTGTGAGAATGAATCAGATGCCATTACCAATCAGTCCGGTGATAAATGCGCCACGTCCAGTTCCCGGGCTGCCGCCTCAAGCCGCTGCAGCGCGTCCTTGCCGCCCTTGATCAGCACATAGCGAATGATCGGCGGACCGATCAGCGGGGGAATCCAGAACTTGGGCGTCAACTCCATGCGATAAACCAGGCGTGTGTTCTCGCCGTCGGCGGTGAGCACCCACTCGGTCACCCCCTGCTCCAGGTTGCTGAACTGGGGAATGACCGTGGCCACGATTCTCTGGTTAGACCGGGTGTCCAGGCGCTCGACTTTTTCCACGTTGCGGCAGACGAAGAGCATGCAGCCCTGGGCCAGGGTATACACCCGTGGCGCTCCATCTGGACCGGGCGCCAGGTACCGACTTTCCTCGTAGACGCTGCTCAGCCTGGTGAAGTTGTCGTAATCCAGCAGAACCTGGTAGACCGACGGCACACTCGCCTCCAGGATGCTCTCGGACACCATAAAATACCGGTCGTCGGTATTTGAGACCTGGATATCAAGCAGTTCGGCGGCGGAGGCAAGGCCTGGACAGAACACCGTTCCTGCCAGTAACGCAAACACCACCGACCAGGCTGAAAACCTGTCTTTACGCAATATGCCCAAGCCTAGTTACCAAACAACTTTTTCTTCCACTCATCGACCTTTTCTTCGATCTTCTCCTTGGCCTTTTCCTTGATGACGTCCTCAACATCTACCGTGATCTTGGGCTCACTCAAGGTGCCGCCAATACGCAGGGGAATGGTGGCCCCGCGAAGATCACCCAGGTCCTGGGTGGCATCGGCGGGGGGCGCTTCATGCACCCTGGCCTTCAGGCGGTAATCCAGTGTCTGCTTCGCCAGGTCTACCCCGCCCGCACCGGTGATCTTCATCACCGGGTTGGAAATATTCAGGTCATTACTGCTGATCACGCCATCTTTCACCGTGGCGCTGATCTTCATGGCATCAAACGGCGTGCGCTTCTCGCCGCTGCGAGCCACCGGCGCCTGCTTGGCCAACAGTGACTGTGCCCGCTGAAGCTCGTATACCAGGTCCACCCCTTCCAGGGCTCCCTCGCTCACTGCCAGGTCCAGGTTGCCTGACAGCGAGGCCAGCATGCCTTTCACGGTTTTTCCGGTGGCTGACAGGGTGAAACCGCCGCCGGCCGCCCCGGAAATAAACTCGTGGTCAGACAGCACCTTCATCACCGGGGCCAGTTGCACCCCGGTGAGACGTTCATTCAGGGACAGGCGCGCCTGGTCCCCCGTGGCGTCAAGGCGCACATCGCCCTCGTACTGCCCGCCATAGAATTTGGTCTTCAGCGGATGCAGCCTGAGCACGCCCCCGGCGGCATTGACCGTCACCAGGGCATCGGTGAACACCAGGCCCGACAGGCGCAACTCACCCGCCTTCAGCTGTCCCTTGGCATTCAGGGTCTTGAGCCCCGACAGGTCCAGTTCCTCATCGGTGGCGGCGTCTCCGCTGTCGCGGTCCGCATCATCCTCGGCAGGCGG
Organism: Chromatiales bacterium; assembly: GCA_029864735.1. GTDB lineage: Bacteria > Pseudomonadota > Gammaproteobacteria > Steroidobacterales > BM003 > CAKZML01. The sequence goes on from JAOTSW010000083.1 coordinate 3,080, forward strand.
CAGGTAGCGATCCAGGTCAATCCCATCCACGACCAGGTCAAAGGTCATGGCCTGGCGATCCAGGTCAACGACACTGAAGCGGCCATCCAGGCGGGTTTGATCCAGGACCGCCTTCAGGTCACTGAGTACCACTGACTTGCCGTCTAAGGCCAGGGCGGCATCCAGCGCGAAGGAAGACATGGCCTGGGGATCACCGGTGACCACGGGGCTTCCAGCCTTGCCAAGAACCTCCCTAAGATTCATCTCAGGGACCTTGATCTTGCCCTTGATACGGGGTGTATCAGAGGTCACACCGGTGCCGGTCAGCTCCGCTTCCAGCCTGGCGCCCAACGCCCGGGCCGCCAGTCCTTTCACCGACAGCGCACCGTCATCCAAATCCAGGGTCAGCGATTCGATAGCGCTTTTCACGTCTATCGAGCCACCCGGTAATCCAGGGCCAGAGAACTTCATATCCAGGGCCAGGCCCCTCGCGGCAATCGCGCTGAAACCGCTGGCGATTTCCAGGTTGGTGGCCAGGTTCAACCGCATGCTCTGTTTCTTGTCCAGGTCCAGGGCAAAACTCACCGCCAGGCCCACCGGCTCGGCGAGGCTTACAGACCCGGTGGCCAGGTTGAAATTTGTCAACTCCATGCTGCGTCCGGACTGCCGGTCATCCCACAGCAGGGCGGCATTACTGATGACGATGCTGCCGATCGACAAGGCATCAAGGTCGGGCCCGGCGCCATCCAAACCCGCGTCGGGGGTCTGATCACCGCCCTCACCTGCCAGGTCTGCCCAGTTCGTCTTTCCCTGCTTGTCTGTGATCAACCGCAGGCGCAGTCCATCCAGGCGCAACTCGCTGATTTCCACACGTCGGCTCAGCAGGGGCAGCAAGCGAATTCCCGCCCGTGCGCCCTGGATTTCGGCAAACGGCTGGGCACCAAATCCCGGCGCGTCTGACAAGCGGGCCGGGCCCACCTCCACCGCCAGCCAGGGGAAGATGCTTAGCTTGAGATCACCGTCTATTTCAAGCTCCCTGCCCGACTGCTCCTGGACCTGGGTCGCCAGTTCGTCACGGTAGTCATTGGGATCAAAAAACAGCGAAACTGCCAGGCCTATAAGCAAAAACAGGCCTATCAAGCCACCAATAACCACTCCAACAACTTTTACGGCTTTCATGAGTCTCCACCCAGTGTGTACATTCCTGAATCGCCATTATCACCCCAATGTCACAAAGATTTCGCATTTGTGCGAAAATCAGATTCGATCCTCAAGGCGTTGCCCGGGGGTTGGAAATGGATTGATAACACCTAGGAGACAGCGGAATGTTCAAGAGAATCAAAGCCGTCGCATTGGTCCTGGCCGCCCTTGCCGGTGCCAGCCTGGTGGCTGGTTGCGCCGTCAATCCGGTGACCTCTGACTACGACAGCTCGGCCGATTTCACCAACTACCGTAGCTTCAATTTCGTAGCCCGACAGTCGGCGGACGGTGAGCCTTACAAGAGCCTGCTGGACAAGCGACTGGAGGCAGCAATCACCAGCGAGATGCAAGCCCGTGGATACAAGCTTGTTGAGGCTGGCGCCGCGGCAGACCTGGCGGTTGACTACCACGCCCATGTTGAAGACAAGCAAAAAATCGTTTCTTCTCCGGAACCCGTACACTGGGGCCGTAGCTGGTACGATCCCTGGCCCGCCTACAACAACAACGTGCGCACAGTGGATTACAAACAGGGGACCCTGATCATCAACCTGGTCGATGCCGCCAGCAAACAAATGGTTTGGCAGGGAACGATGCAAGGCACCGTGAAACGCAGCGATCTGGAAAATCCCAGTGCAGCGGTCGCGGCAGCAGTGGCCAAGATGTTCAACGAATATCCGTTCCGCGCCGGCCCGGGAAACTAAAACACATAAACCTGATCAGTAAATCAAAAGGGGCCGTCTGAACGGCCCCTTTTCCGTTAACTGAAAATCAGTCTTCCCTGGTGGTAGGCCTCATCTTTACTATGTTGGAACCCTGTTGTGTCGGGTCCCCGTGACGGTTCCATGCAGGAGCCACCTTGAGGAAGCGTTGGGGCGGCACCGCCGGACTGATAAGAAAACCCTGCACCGAGTCACAATTCATTTCACCAAGTAACGCCAGGGCTTCCGAGCTTTCCACGCCCTCGGCACAAACCTGCATGCCAAGTTTTTTTGCCATCACCACAAGCGTTTCCACAATCGTGTGGGCTTCGGCGTCCTGCACTATTTCACGCACAAAAGACGAATCGATCTTCAGCTCACTGAAAGGCATGCGGTACAACTGGGCCAGGGATGAAAATCCGGTACCGAAATCATCCACCGACAGGCCAAAGTTTTTCAGCCTGAGCCGGGTCAGGATATCCATCGTAAGCTGGGGATCCAACATGGCCGCGCTTTCGGTGAGTTCCACCACCATCATCGCCGGGTCCACGTCGAATTCTTTCAGGAAGCCGGCCAGCCTGTCCGGGAAGAGCAAATCATTAATCAGGGCAACAGAGCAATTCACTGCCACTTTGAAAGAATGCCCCTCGTCTTGCCAGGCGCTGATCTGCCGGGCCACCTCGCGAAATACGAAATCAGTCAGGGGGCCAATCACACCACTGGATTCCGCAAGAGGAATAAATTCGTTGGGAAGCATCAAGCCAAATTTTGGATGACGCCAGCGCACCAAGGCTTCTGCGGCATCCACCCGCCAACCGGTCGCGATGCGCCGCGCCTTGGGCTGGTAATACACCTGGATCTGACCCAACTCCAGGGCCAAGGTCAAATCAGACGAGCTAATTGAACGCCCATGGGAAACAGCCTTTTCCAGGGTGGCTTCAAGGTCTTCAAGCATGATGGGTTTGGATAATATGCCGAGCATCGTCAAGCCCAGTGATTTGCCCAGGTGCTCGGCCGTGGACAGTACCCGCGCATCCATGCCGCTGATCAGCACAATCTGTGCCCGGCAATCCAGGGAAGCCAGCTCACGCAACAGCTCAATGCCATCGATATCAGGCATCTGCAGATCCATGACGATAATCGTGGGATCGAAATCCTTGAACTCAGCCCTGAAGTCTTCAACCCGGGTCGTCAGGCGAGCGCTGTAACCCAGGTCTGTGGCTACCTCGGCAACGAATTCACATATTCCCTCTTCGTCATCAATAACCAGCAGACGATTTGAGTTTTGTTCGATCATCTGGAACTTCCTTATCGAGCATCAAGCGAATTTTCATCGCCAACTCTTCATTCCTGTATGGCTTGGGCAGCATCTCGGCACCGGCCACCATATCACTGCTTTGCATGGTATTGCTTTCAGCATATCCGGAGGTAAACATTACTCTGATATCGGGCTTGATTTTCCTGACCAGTTTGGCCAGTGCCGGGCCATGTAGTCCACCCGGCATACGAACATCACTAAGCAACATGTCGATGTTGTCGGTATTTTTTACTATCTCCAGTGCTGCAGGGCCATTAGCGGCTTCCAGAGTCTTGTATCCTAACTCGTGAAGCAAGGCAATTACGGTCTCCCGCACATCATCCTCGTCATCCACTACCAGGATGAGTTCTTCGCCACCGGGCATGAAGCGGTGCACGGCGGTTTCTTCCAACTGGTCTGGCACTATCGATTCCGCCCTGGGCAGATAAATAGTGACCGAGGTACCCATATGGAGTTCGCTCTCAACCGTCACGCCACCGCCTGACTGCTCCGCAAACCCGTAGACCATGGACAGGCCCAGGCCACTGCCCTTGCCCACTTCCTTGGTAGTGAAAAAGGGTTCGAACACCTGCCTGGCAACTTCCTGGGTCATGCCGCAACCGGTGTCCATGACCGTTACTGAAACATAATCGCCCGGAACCAGGCCACCGATATCGCGGCACTGAGCCGCATCCAGCGAGGCATTGCCTGCTACAAGGCGAAGCGAGCCGCCGCTTTGCATGGCATCCCTGGCATTGATCGCCAGATTCAAAATCGCGGTCTCCAACTGACTGGGATCAACCATGGTCGGCCACAGTTTTTCAGGGAATTCAGAAATGATATCGATACCCTCACCCAGGGTCCGACGAATTAGTTCATCAAGATTGCCCACCAGGCGATGCAAGTCCACGACCTTGGGCTCCAGCATCTGCCGCCGAGAGAACGCCAGCAGTCGGCGGGTTAGGTCCGCACCGCGCATTGCCGCGCGGGTTGCGGTCTTGACCTTGCGATGCAATTTTTCATCTGACCGTAATGGCCTTTCCAGTAATTGAAGGTTACCCAGGATAACGCCAAGCAGGTTGTTGAAATCGTGAGCAAGTCCGCCGGTTAGCTGGCCCACGGCTTCCATCTTCTGAGCCTGGACAAGCTTGGTTTCCAACTCACGGTATTCAGTCATGTCCTGGACTACCGAGAAGAAACCCAGGATCTCCCCTGAGCGGGAAACATGAGGAAGGTAATGGACCGCCAGCCTCGCCTGCACACCATCCCGGTCAATGTTGGTCTGAAAACTGATGGACTCACCGGCCAGGGCCCGTTGCATATACGGCCGCGCTTCGGCGTACCCCTCGGGAGACATGATTTCCTTCACGTGCTTGCCATGCATGTCGCGACGCTTGGTTTTGAACCATTCCTCGTAACTGACGTTCGCGTAACCGATTTGTTTTTGGCAATTAATATGGGCAATTCGGATAGGCACGGAATTCAGGATGAGTTCATAGAAGTCCCGGTTATCCCGCAACTTACGCTGCTGAAGCACTCTCTCGGTAACATCCTGGTACGTACCGGTGACCACAAATCCGGATCCGGCCCTTTGCTGAGGCCGCCCGATGACCCGCACCCAAATCGTTCGATCTGTTTCGGTAACTAATCGCAATTCCAGGTCAAAGCTTCGCCCGTCCCGGGTGGCTCCTTGCATTGCCTGTCGGAAAACCTCGTTCGCACTGCCATGGAAATACTTCGTTATCGAGTCGGTCGTGATCGCCGTTCCAGGCTGCATGTCGTGAATTCTGAATACTTCATCAGTCCATACGACCGTGCCACTGTCCGGGTGTAATTCCCAACCGCCGATGTGACCCATTTCCTGGGTCACTCGCAGCAAATTACTTGTGCGATTACTCTCGGTAATATCGGTAAATGTCAGCACCGAGCCTTTGAGCTCTCCGTCACTGATGACAGGGATACAGGCGTGCTTGACCGCGAAGCTGCTGCCATCAGCCCTGAAGAAATACTCGCCGTGCCCATCGTGGGCCTCACCCATGCGAATCGCCTTGAGAATTCCGCTACTTCCCGGATTGTTAGGCATACCGTCTGCTTGACTATGATGAATCGCCGCGTGATATTGCCTGCCGACCAGGGCCTCGGGCTCTGTGCCCAGCATGTTAGCCGCGGCCGAATTGGCAAACTGAATCACGCCGCCCTTATCCACTTCCAGAATGCCGTCTGCAGCCGCATTCAGAATCATTTTCGAGCGCTGGCTTTCCAACTCCAGCGCGGCAAAAACATCACCGCGGAGACTGCGGTTATACAACGAAATGATTCGACCAAATGCAACGACAAGCAATACCGCGGCGACACTTCGCATGAACACCAGGTTGATATTCAGAGCGCCGAACTGAATACCGTCCGAACCCTGTGTCAGAAACAAATCCGAGCTGCCGCTGGCGCCCAGCATTGCATAGGCTGTCATGCTTACGGCAGCCAACAGCGTGTAGACAAAGGCCTCTTTTGGTCTAAAGTTCTTACGTAACATTAGCCCCGTGACAAGCAGACCAGCGGCCGCTATCAAAGCAACCGCAAGTCCAAGAAAGGAGGTCACTCGGGCCTGGGCGCTGGCCGCAGCTTCCGGGGCAACCAGCAAGAACGCTACGACCATCAGCAACACGCCGGCATGCAACAAGGGGCCCCACAGATAGCGCAGATCGTTGACAAAATCTTCGCGATTCAGGACTACCAACCAGATCCGACGCCCGAACTCCAGCAACGCTCCCAGCGCCAACACCTCGAGAGCGAAGTGGCCCCATAAAATCAGTCCATTTAAGCCGACCAGGCCAGTCAGGCTTACCAACAATTCGGCTAGTCCGTGAGAGAGTCCAAATGCCCCAAGCCACTTGAGCTGGCCTGCCAGGGGAAGCGTGGTTGAAGACACCTGCTGACTCAGGATATAGGCGCCCATAAATACAAAAATAGCGCCGTAATAAAACGCAACCATTTGATTTTGCATGCTTACCAAGTCGGGTGACAGGTCCATAAATCTCTCTCTTCCGGATATACGGCGAGGGCCTCTTTGAGCCGTCGAACGAGAGAAATATTAAGTCAAATAGGAGAACCCAACTGTGCAGGGTGTCTCAGAATTGGATATCGGCAAAGACCTGGCCAGGGTGCCTTTAGGCTATGAATTCACTCATTAATTTCTGCTTTTTTCACCACGGCTTGGCGGCAGGTTCAAACCTCAGTCTTCCAAAAGCCGGCCCTGCAGGTCATAGGTATCGGCAGCCACAATCTCCACCTGGGCCCAGCTGCCCGATTTGAGGTGCCCGGCATCCTCGATCAGCACCAGGCCATCGATTTCCGGGGCATCGGCTGCGCTCCTGGCCTGGGCCAGGCCCGTTTCCAGGTCAATTTCATCCACCAGCACCCGCATTTTCTGGCCTACCCTGGCCTGCAGACGGGCCTCACTGATGTCCGCCGCTTTTTCCATGAATCGTTCCCAGCGCTCCTGCATGAGCTCTGCCGGCACCGCTCCGGCCAGTTCATTGGCCCTGGCGCCTTCCACCGGCGAATACTGGAAACAACCCACGCGATCCAGCTGGGCTTCGTCCAGCCAATCAAGCAAGGTCTGGAATTCTTCCTCGGTTTCACCGGGGAAGCCCACGATGAAGGTGCTGCGAAGGGTGATGTCCGGGCAGATCTCGCGCCATCGCTTGATGCGCTCGAGGGTGTTCTCGGCATGGGCGGGGCGCTTCATGCGCTTGAGCACCGAGGGACTCCCATGCTGAAAGGGAATATCCAGGTAAGGCAATATCTTGCCCTCTGCCATCAGTGGCAACACCTCGTCGACATGGGGGTACGGATACACATAGTGCAGGCGCACCCAGGCATCCAGCTCGCCCAATTCCCGGCACATGTCGTAGAAGCGCGTCTTGACCGTCTGGCCGCGCCAGGTGTCCGGCGCGTAGCGCAAGTCCACGCCATAGGCGCTTGTGTCCTGGGAAATAACCAGTAACTCCTTCACACCCGCATCGACCAGCCCCTCGGCCTCACGCAGCACATCCCCTACCGGCCGGCTGACCAGGTCGCCACGCATGGAGGGAATGATGCAAAAGGTACAACGATGATTGCAGCCCTCTGAAATTTTCAGGTAAGCATAGTGCTTG
>JAOTSW010000243.1 GCA_029864735.1 Chromatiales bacterium
GTAGCGGCATCGCAGAACCGGGGAACTACCTGACCATGCTTGGCACGCCCCTGGAAACGCTGGCCGAATCCGCCGGCGGTTATACCCCCAAGGCCTCCCGGCTGATCATGGGCGGACCCATGATGGGCATTGCACTGGCCAGTGATGAGGTGCCGGTGGTCAAGGCAACCAACTGCGTGCTGGTCCTGCAAGAAGACGAGGTGCGCGCCTCCGGCGACCAGATGCCCTGCATACGTTGCGGCGAATGCGAGCAAGTATGTCCCTCTCAACTCCAACCCCAGGAATTGTATTGGCATATCCGTGGCAATGATCTTGCCGGGGCTGACGAACTCAATCTCTCCGCATGCATAGAGTGTGGATGCTGCGACTTTGTCTGCCCCAGTCACATTCCGCTGAGCCAGTATTATCGCTTCGCCAAGTCCCAGGTCAGGTTGCTGGACGCCCGGCGCGTGCAATCGGATATTGCCCGGCAACGCTTCGAGAATCGCAAGGAGCGCCTGGATGCCGAGGCGGCACGACGAAAGCAGCGCCTGGAGGAGAAGCGCAAGAAAAGAGCCTCCCAGGAAAACACCCCCGGGGAAATCAAGGGAGAAATAGACGCAATTCTTGCCCGCACCCGGGGCAAGGCGGCTGATACGGACGAGGGAGGCGAAACACGGTGAAACGCTTCGAAACCTCGGGCGCACCCTACCTGCAACCCGAAGCATCAGTAAGCCAGATGATGACCCGTCTGCTGCTCTCGCTGGTGCCGGCTGCCGCGGTCTACACCTGGTTCTTCGGGCCGGGGCTGTTATTGAACATACTGGTGGCCAGTGCGGTTGGATTGATGGCCGAGGCACTGGTCCTGAACCTGCGGAAGCGACCCCTTAAGCCCTACCTGGGCGATGGCAGCGTGCTGGTCACAGCGGTGTTGTTCGCCTGGTGCCTGCCGCCGGCCATGCCCTGGTGGATCACTGCCACCGGCATGATCTTCGCAGTGGTTTTCGCAAAGCACCTGTATGGCGGGCTCGGGAACAATCCGTTTAACCCCGCCATGGCCGGCTATGTGCTGGTACTGATCTCCTTTCCCCAGGAAATGACCCGCTGGCTGCCGATGACCGCGTTGGCCAGCAACGGCCCCGATGCACTGCAAACCCTGTGGGCGACCTTTACCGGGGAGCTGGGCGGGGGCCTGCAGTGGGATGCGGTGACCATGGCGACTCCGCTGGACTACATGAAGACGGAACTGGCCAGGCTGACCACCATGCCGGAAATCAAATCCCATGTGATGTTCGGCGACTTCGCCGGGCGCGGGTATGAGTGGGTAGGCAACTTCATTGCCCTGGGCGGCGCCTGGATGATCTACAAAAATGTCATCCGCTGGCATATACCGGTAGCCGTCATCGCCGGCGTCCTGATTCCCGCCACCCTGGCCTATATGGTGGACCCTGGCAGTAATGGCTCGCCTGGCCTGCACCTGTTCAGCGGCGCAACCCTGCTGGGCGCCTTTTACATTGCCACTGACCCGGTGTCGGCGGCCACCTCCCCCCGGGGAAGACTGATTTTCGGACTTGGCGTGGGGGTGATTACTTTCGTGGTTCGCAAGTGGGGAGGTTATCCCGACGGCATCGCCTTTGGCGTGCTACTGATGAACGCAGCGGCCCCCCTGATCGATCATTTCACACGGCCCCGGGTGTACGGCAATGAGCAGTAATCCCGTCGGGCCAATCTGGAAGCACTCGGCCAGGGCCGGAGTATTGCTGGCGGCTTTCGCCCTGGCCGGCGGCAGCCTGCTGGCATTGACGTATTCCAGCACCCACGAACGCATAGCCCAGAACGAACGGGAATTCACCCTGGCCAGCCTTAACCAGATTGTCGACGAACAACGCTATGACAACGACCTGTTCAACGACATGCTGATGGTCCATGACCGGGAACTGCTGGGCAGCAAGGACCCGGTAGAGGTCTATCGGGCCCGTAAGCAAGGAGAACCGGTGGCGGCCATCATCGCCTCGGCGGCACCGGATGGGTACAACGGCACCATAGACCTTCTGGTTGGCGTAAACATCGACGGAAGCCTGGCCGGTGTGCGCATCGCCAGTCACCGGGAAACACCCGGACTGGGTGACGGCATAGAAATCGAACGTTCAGACTGGGTCCTGGACTTCGATGGACGCAGCCTGGGTCAGCCAGACCTGGACCGCTGGCAGGTGAAGCGAGACGGAGGCGAGTTCGACCAGTTTACGGGCGCGACCATAACCCCGCGGGCGGTGGTCAAGGCCGTCAAAAACACTTTGATATACTTCTCGGCGCACAAGGACGAACTATTCTCCCTGACTGAGGAGCAACCCGGAAACCAGGACCATGCAAGCAAGCTACCGCGAAATTAGCCGCGACGGCCTCTGGCGTAACAACGTCGGGCTGGTGCAACTGCTGGGACTTTGTCCCTTGCTGGCGGTCAGCAACAGCCTGACTAACGGCCTGGGACTGGGCGTGGCCACCACGATGGTGCTGGTCGGCTCCAGCACCGTCATCTCCATGATCCAGTCCTGGGTACCGAGGGAAATTCGCATACCTGTGTTTGTACTGGTCATCGCCTCGCTGGTGACGGCAGTGGACCTGGCCATGAACGCCTGGTTCCACCAGTTGTACCGGGTCCTGGGAATATTCATTCCGCTGATCGTCACCAACTGCGCCATCATCGGCAGGGCCGAGGCCTTCGCCTCGCGCAATCCTGTACCGGCAGCTGCCGTGGATGGCCTGATGATGGGACTTGGTTTTACCGCTGTGCTGGTCGTACTGGGTGCCGGCCGGGAGATTATCGGCCAGGGCACCTTATTCGACCAGGCACACACCTTGTTCGGGCCGATGGCCAGGGACTGGACACTTCAGTTTGGCGCCGATCGCCACGGATTGTTGATTGCTTTGCTCCCCCCGGGGGCATTCATCGGGCTGGGCCTGATGATCGCGGCAAAAAATGTTATTGACGCGCGTCTTGCCCGTCGGGCGCCCAAACCCGCCAACGCGCTGCCAGCTGCAACAACTAGCTGACGACCGCCCGCCTCATGAATCGCGAAAAACGCATACAAATTTTCAGTCGTTGGCGCAAAGCCAATCCCAAACCCACCACCGAACTCAATTACCGCTCCCCTTTCGAACTGCTAATCGCGGTGATTCTTTCAGCCCAGGCCACCGACGTGGGCGTCAACAAGGCTACCGACAAGCTCTTTCCCGTGGCCAACACGCCCGGGGCCATACTGGCACTGGGCCTGGACGGGCTGAAGCGCTACATCAAGACCATCGGCCTGTTTAACGACAAGGCAAAGAACATCATCAAGACCTGTCAAA
>JAOTSW010000244.1 GCA_029864735.1 Chromatiales bacterium
GTAATTGCTTATGGATACCGGTTCCATGCAGCCTGCCAATAGCAGCGCCATGAGCAGGGCAAGCAAGAAACGTGGGGTAGAGAAAGAAAGATATTGCAAGTGTGGCTCCGGTATCGACGTCTCGAGAATCCAGTGTATCCCTGCACGCGTACAGGGGGGAATCGGATAGGGTTGGATTTATTATGCGGCTTTTAAGATGTCCAGGGACTCACGTCGCCACTTGGCGTCCTGGGCCAGGAAAATAGCGAGTTTTTCAAACAAGCGCGGATAGAAATCATCATGGTGTGTTTCCACGACCTGGTCGGCGGCAGAAGGGAACCACCGCAGCATGTGGCGTTCCAGGAAATCACGCTGAACCATCGCGTAAGAAATTGCAGCCTCTCTATCCGAGAGCGCCTCTCGCAGGGTGATGACTTTCATGAAACCCAGTTCTACTGATAGGTGGTCGGCGCTTTGGCCCCCGTATTCGAAGGGGCGGTAACCGAAATAGTCATAGATGCGCTTGATTTCATCCTTTGTGCCAACCGGAATGCCTGAGACGACTTCTTCCTGAATGGGGATATGCAGGTCTCGCTCGTCGTCGCCGAACAGCTCACGATAATTCTGCTGCATTTCTTCCGGCAGAGTTTCCCGATGCATCACCACCAGTTCTTCCAATCCATCCAGGTCAAACTCAAGAGTGCCCCGGGCGCCTTTCAGTGCTTGCAGGCTTTCCTGTTCCCATCCGAAAGACACTTTCCCCGCACTTTCAATCGGAGAGCGGACGAGTTGGGAGTACAGGCTGTAGATATGCGTTCGCAACAGGCTGATTTTTGCTAGCTCGCTGGAAGGATGCGAGGAGGTGGAAATATTCAAATCTGGATCCTTTGGAAAACTAGTGCTCATGAGGTTGTTTCTTGGTCTGGTCTTGATAACCCGCGAGGGCAAGGCGAATCCATCGGCTCGAATTGAGCAGTAGATACAAGTCCAGACTATCCGCTGTCGAGGCGCTTGCGTAGCTGTCTCTTGTGCCTATCGGCTTTCGGGAATTACTTAAGAATCAGTAGTTAGGCCTCGGCTGGGCTCAGAAAGTGGGCGGCGTACAGACGGTGACCAGCACGCACTCCTTGCTGCCGGTATTGCGAAAGCGGTGGGGAGTCCTGCTGTCAAACAGGAAGGCGTCCCCGGGTCCCAGCACCTGGCTGGCATCGCCCACGGTTACCTCCAGGTGCCCACTCAGGATCACGCCGCCTTCCTCGGCCTCGTGACTGAGCATGGAATTGCCGGTGTCGGCCCCGGGCGCATAGCGCTCGTAGAGAATCTGTAGCCGGCGGCTTGCCAGGTCGGAACCTACCTGAAGGAAGGAAATTGCACCGCTGCCAATCTGGGTCAGGTCCTCGTGGTGAAAGAACACCTGGGTCTCTTGGGAGGACTCGTGGCTGAAGAACTCACTCATGGAGATCGGAATGCCTTCCAGGATGCGTCGCATCAGTCCCATGGAGGGGTTGCTGCGGCCGTTTTCGATGAGTGAAATCATGGCGTTACTGACACCGCTGCGCTGGGCCAACTTGCGCTGGGACAGCCCGTGGCGTTTGCGTACTTCTCGTAATCGTCTGGCAAGATCTTGCATGGGGCGTTAAACCGTTAAATATAGCTAAACGTTTTTCACTTCGTATCTATATAAAACAATGAGTTAAAAAAATCCATTTAAATATTGTTAAATTTTTTTAATCGTTTAGCCTATACGTCTTCCATCCTTGTGGCCCAACCCCGCACGATTAAAGAGGACGACATGTCATGAGTGTCTCTGGCGACCTGAATTTGAACGCATTTTGGATGCCCTTTACGAGCAACCGCTCGTTTAAGAAAAACCCGCGCATGATTGAGCGCGCACAGGGCATGTATTACTACACCTCGGACGATCGCGAGATTCTCGATGGCATTGCCGGCTTGTGGTGTTGCAATGCCGGTCACGGCAATCCACATATTGTCGAGGCGGTGCAAAAGCAGGTGGCCAGGCTGGATTACGCCACGGCCTTTAACCTTGGACACTCCAAGGTGTTCGAGTTGGCTGAACGGGTTACCGATCTGGCGCCCGAGGGAATGGACCACGCCTTCTTCGTGAATTAGGGTTCCGAGGCGGTGGACACAGCGCTGAAGATGGCCCTGGCCTATCACCGCATTCGTGGCGAGGGTTCCCGCACCCGCCTGATTGGTCGTGAGCGCGGCTATCACGGTGTGGGCTTTGGCGGCATCTCTGTGGGCGGCATCGTCGCCAACCGCAAGATGTTCGGCACCTTGCTTACCGGCGTGGATCATATGTCCCACACCCATAACCTGGAGAAGAACGCTTTCACCCGGGGACTGCCGGAGTGGGGCGATCACCTGGCAGATGACCTGGAGCGCATGGTCGCCCTGCATGATGCCTCGACCATTGCTGCGGTCATTGTCGAACCTATCGCCGGATCCACCGGTGTGCTGATGCCGCCCAAGGGTTACCTTCAGCGGCTGCGCGATATCTGTGACAAGCATGGCATCCTTCTGATCTTTGACGAGGTGATCACCGGTTTCGGACGTACCGGCAAGGCATTCGGTTCCGAGCGATTTGGTGTGACCCCCGACCTGATCACCATGGCCAAGGGTCTGACCAGCGGCGTGGTGCCCATGGGAGGCGTCATTGCCGGCAAGCACATTTACGACACCTTCATGACCGGTCCGGAGAACATGATTGAGTTCTTCCACGGCTACACCTATTCGGGCCATCCGCTGGCCGCTGCTGCAGGCCTGGCCACCATGGATGTGTACCAGGGCGAGGGCTTGTTTGAACGGGCCCTGGAAATGGAGCCGCGTTGGGCAGATGCCATACACAGTCTGAAGGGCCTGCCCAATGTCATTGATCTTCGTAACCTGGGTCTGATCGGCGCCATTGAACTGCAGCCGATTGAAGGCCATCCCACCAAGCGCGCCATGGATGTGTTTGCACGCTGCTTTGATGACGGCCTGTTGATCAGGACCACCGGTGACACCATTGCCTTGTCACCGCCGCTGATCATCGAAGACCAGCATATTGAGCGCATCGTCGATACGCTGACACGGGCACTCAAGGCAAGCGCCTGAGCCGACTACAGATACCCACAGAGGTAAGTAAACAAATGAGCACCGCCGACAAGTCATCTTCTGCCATCAAGACCATCACCCACTGGGTGGACGGAAAGTCCTACCAGGGTGAGTCCCGGCGATGGGGGACAATTTTCAATCCCGCCACCGGCGAGCAGCCCTCGCGGGTTGCGCTGGCCACCACGGCAGATGTGGAGTACGCCATTGCGTCGGCTCATGCCGCGTTTCC
>JAOTSW010000084.1 GCA_029864735.1 Chromatiales bacterium
GTAGTGTGGGGCTTGACGATGAATTCCGGGCCGCCACGAAATGTACCAGAAAGGTTTTGTTATGTCGCACCAGTCACAGTTGATATCCGGGGACATCCTGGCGTACCTCAAGACCCAGGAACAAAAAAGCATGCTGCGCTTTATTACCTGCGGCAGCGTGGATGATGGCAAGAGCACACTGATAGGCAGGTTGCTTTGGGATTCCAAGCTTGTGTTTGAAGACCAGTTGGCATCGCTGGAAGCCGATAGTAAGAAAGTCGGGACGCAAGGCGACGACATTGACTACGCATTGTTGTTGGATGGCCTGCAGGCCGAGAGAGAGCAAGGCATTACCATTGATGTGGCGTACCGGTACTTTTCAACGGACAAGCGTAAATTTATCGTTGCCGACACACCAGGCCACGAACAATATACAAGAAATATGGTCACCGGTGCTTCAACTGCCGATGTAGCCGTCGTTCTGGTAGATGCGCGGAAAGGGGTTCTAACTCAGACCCGCCGCCACAGTTTTCTCGTTTCTCTTGTGGGCATCCGCAATGTGGTGCTGGCCGTGAACAAGATGGACATGGTTGACTATTCGGCGAGCAAGTTTCACGCCATTCGGGAGGAGTACGAAGCCTTTGCCAGTGAATTGGGTATTTCAAATATAGTGAGTATTCCTCTGTCTGCCTTGAAAGGCGACAATGTCATTGATCTTAGTGAAAAAACCGATTGGTATTCCGGCCCTACATTGATGGAACACCTGGAGACGGTGGAGGTTGACAGGGGGCAGACAGATAAGCCTTTTCGTATGCCCGTTCAATGGGTGAATCGTCCGAACCTGGATTTTCGAGGTTTTTCAGGGACCATAGCCTCGGGAAGCTTGAGTGTTGGCGACAAAATCGCGGTGCCATCGTCAGGTCAAACCAGTGTCGTAGATAGGATTGTTACCATGGATGGTGATCTTGAGCAGGCTCATGATGGCCAGGCCGTGACCGTCACCCTGAAAGATGAAATCGATATTAGTCGAGGCGACTTGCTGGCGGATCCACTGGCCAGGCCTGATCACGCTGATCAATTTGAGGCGAAAGTGGTCTGGATGCATGACGAGCCGCTTCTGCCAGGGCGCAGCTACCTGCTCAAGATTGGCCCCAGCAGCGTGCCGGCCCAGGTCAGTGATCTGAAGTACAAGATTAACGTAAATACCCTGGAGCACGAACCGGGCAAGACCCTGGAGCTTAACGAGATCGGGGTATGCAACGTGTCCCTGAGTAAGGCCCTGTCCTTCGATCCCTACGTCGAGAATCACGCCACGGGCAGTTTCATACTGGTGGATAGATTCACCAACGCCACGGTGGCCGCGGGCATGATCGATTTTGCCTTGCGCCGAGCTACTAACGTGCATTGGCAGGCGGTAGAGGTGAATAAGCAGGCTCGGGAAGAGCAAAACGGTCAAAAGGCCCGGGTGCTGTGGTTTACTGGCCTGTCGGGGTCCGGCAAATCTACCGTGGCAAACCTGGTGGAGAAGAAATTGCTGTCCATGGGCAAGCGCACCTACCTGCTGGACGGGGACAATGTTCGACATGGCTTGAACAAGGATCTTGGCTTTACCGATACCGACAGGGTGGAAAACATCCGTCGCGTCGCCGAGGTATCCAGCCTGTTTGCCGATGCGGGCATGATCGTCCTGGTTTCCTTCATTTCTCCCTTCCGTAGTGAACGCCGAATGGCCAGGGAGTTGATGGCCGAAGGCGAGTTTCTTGAGGTCTACGTGAACACGCCGCTGGAAGTGTGTGAGCAGCGGGACCCCAAGGGGCTGTACAAGAAGGCACGCGCCGGTGAGTTGCCCAATTTCACGGGTATCGGTTCGGAGTACCAACCCCCCGAGAATCCGGAAATCGAGCTGGATGGGGCGGGGGAGTCTCCCGAGGCCCTGGCGGAGCGTGTGGTCCAGACGTTGGTGGAGCTTGAGCGGGCAGGCGGCTAGGTAGGCCGAAATCTGTCCGGAACGTTCCGGCCCGGTGGTGATGCCGGACAGGGCGTTTTCGGGTCGCTAAAATTTAAACAAAATTCAGTCCCGGGTCTTCCTCGCCCCGCGTTGCGATGACCTCCGGGGGCCTCGCTGTGTTACACTTTTAGAGCATTGAGGCGGCATGGAGGCGGCATCATGGATGCGATGAGTCAGCTTGGCGCTACGGGCGCCGGCAAGTTGTCCGGAGGCGGTGTTTCTGGCCTGGAACGCACTGCCTTGAGACGCGTACTCGACCTGTTGGGCAAGCCCCCGGTGGAGTTCGTGCTCTGGAATGGCGAGGTCATCGGGGCGGGGCACGATGAACCGGTTGCACGAGTGTGGATACGCAAGCGGAGCGTCCTTCCACGACTGCTGTTCAGGCCCGACCTGCATTTTGGCGAGGCCTACAGCAGTGGCGATGTAGAGGTCGAAGGAGACCTGGTAAAGCTGATCCAATATGCCTATCCCATGGAGAAGCGGGGCGCCCAGAGGCGTTTATGGGACAGGTTGAAACCCAAGTTACCCGTTGCCGAGCATGACTCCCTGACCCATGCACGCAGCAATATTCACCACCATTACGATATCGGAAACGATTTTTACCGGCTCTGGCTTGACCAGGACATGGTCTATACCTGTGCCTATTTCCCCACCCCCGAAGCGAGTCTTGAAGAGGCCCAACGGGGGAAGATGGATTATGTCTGTCGCAAGCTGCGGCTGCGGCCTGGCGAAACGGTGGTCGAGGCCGGTTGCGGCTGGGGTTCCCTGGCCCGTTACATGGCACGTCATTATGGGGTCACGGTGCGTGCCTACAATATTTCCCGGGAGCAGATTGCCTATGCCCGAGAACAGGCCAACCGGGAAGGGCTGGACGGAAAGGTGGAATTTATCGAGGAAGATTACCGGGCTATCACGGGTGAGTACGATGCGTTTGTTTCGGTGGGCATGCTGGAACATGTAGGCAAGGCCAATTATGCGGAGCTGGGAACGGTGATAGACCGCAGCCTGGGCCCCCGCGGCCGCGGCCTTTTGCACTCCATAGGACGCGATCAACCCCGGCCATTGAATG
This sequence comes from Chromatiales bacterium, assembly GCA_029864735.1. Lineage (GTDB taxonomy): Bacteria > Pseudomonadota > Gammaproteobacteria > Steroidobacterales > BM003 > CAKZML01. The sequence continues at coordinate 3,057 of JAOTSW010000084.1, forward strand.
CCTGGATCGAGCGGCATATTTTCCCCGGCGCCTATCCACCCGCGCTGATGGAAATGCTTGAGGTCATGGATGCGGGTGGGCTCTCGGTACTGGATGTGGAGAACCTGCGTCCTCATTACGCACGCACCCTGGAACATTGGCTGGCCCGCTACGAGGCATCTGCGGACCAGGTCGAGCAGATGTTTGACGAATCCTTCGTGCGCGCCTGGCGTTTTTACCTGGCCAGCTCGGTCGCCAGCTTCCACGTCGGTGCACTGCAGTTGTTCCAGGTGATGTTCTCGCGTGCCGGGCTTAATGATGCGCCCTGGACCCGCGACCATCTTTATGGCCGGGGATTCTCTAACGCGCGTCATTGAGATAGTCCTGCAAGGAAATCAACGGGGTGCCGAAGGCGTGAGTAATCCTGCTTACCAGGAAAAGACCCGGCAGCTGGGCGAGATTTTGCGCGGCAGCTCCGGCACGCGTCCAAGGTTGGCCAAGGACACGTCAAATCTTTTTCGCGAGCGGCAACACATGCCCGTGCGACGCCTGGATGTGCGGGGTTTTAACCAGGTGCTGGAGGTGGACCAGAGTGCGGGCCTGGTAGAGGTCGAGGGCATGACCCCGTATGTGGACCTGGTATCGCAATGCCTGAGGCATCAGCTCATGCCGGCAGTGGTTCCCCAGCTCAAGACCATCACCGTCGGCGGGGCGGTGGCCGGATGCGGGATTGAATCCTCGTCTTTTCGCTATGGCTTGGTGCACGAGACGGTGCAGGAAATGGAGATACTGCTGGGGGATGGCTCCACCGTTGTATGCACAGCAGATAACGAGCACCGTGATCTGTTTTTTGGTTTCCCAAACTCGTATGGAACCCTGGGATACGCGCTTAGACTCGTCTTGCGGGTGGTGCCGGTAAAAAGCCATGTGAAACTTTCCTACCTGCACTTCGATGAGCCCGGGGCATATTTTTCCGCGCTGGCCAGGGAGTGTTCTCGTGAAGACATCGACTTTGTCGATGGCGTGATTTTTGGGCCCGGGGAGATGGTGATCAGCGTGGGGGAATTTGTCGACAACGCCCCTTATGCCAGCGATTACCGTTACAGGAATATCTACTATCGCTCACTGCGCGATAGAGCCGAGGATTACCTGACCACGGAAAACTATATCTGGCGTTGGGATACCGACTGGTTCTGGTGTTCAAAGAACCTGTATGCCCAGAATCCATTCATACGCCGCCTGTATGGCCCCAAGCGTCTCAATTCGGCCACCTACACACGCATCATGCGCTGGAATGCTCGCTGGAAGCTGACGCGGCACCTGGACAGGCTGAGGGGGGTCCACAGTGAATCGGTGATCCAGGACGTAGACATCCCTATCGAAAATGCCGAGGCTTTCCTGGCGTTCTATCAGGATGTGATTCGCTTTATGCCGGTATGGAATTGTCCGACACGGGCTTACAGCAAGAACGCAATCTTCGGTCTTTACCCGATGGACCCGGAGACCTTGTACCTGAATTTCGGTTTCTGGGATGTTATCCGCGACAGGCAGCAACGGCCGCCGGGATTCTATAACCGGCAGATCGAGGAAAAGGTCCTGGAACTGGGCGGCATCAAGTCGCTGTACTCGGATTCATATTTTGAACCGGATCAGTTCTGGGACATCTACAACAAGCCTGTCTACGACGGCCTGAAACAGCGCTACGATCCCGGTGGGGCGTTTGCCGATTTGTACGAGAAATGTGTGCTCAAGCGTTAGGGTCCTGGTCTGATGTGGACGGGCAAGTCGTGGTTTTCAAGGGTGATGTACAGGATAGCGAAGGGTTTGCGAGTAGCATATCCAGACCCGGGAGGAGGAGAGCCCAAAGATGCACGCCATGGTTTTCCAGCGACCCGGTTTGGCCCTGGTCTGGACCCAGGTGCCTGATCCGAGTCCGGATGAGCAGCAAGTCCTGATTCGTATTCATGCCTGCGGTGTATGCCGTACGGACTTGCACCTGGTGGATGGCGAGTTGCCCAATCCTACGCTGCCCGTCATTCCGGGGCATGAGATCGTCGGTGAAGTCATCCAAATAGGTGCCGGTGTCGATCGATTCAACATTGGCGACCGTGTCGGGGTGCCCTGGTTGGGCTGGACTTGTGGCCAGTGTCGGTATTGCATAAGCGGCCGTGAAAATTTATGTGGCGAGGCGCGCTTCACCGGTTATCAGATCAATGGTGGGTACGCCGAGTTGGCGGTGGCTGATCAGCGCTATTGTTTTGCAATCGATGCCCGTTATTCCGACCTGGATGCCGCACCCCTGTTGTGTGCCGGCCTGATCGGGTATCGCACCCTGAAGATGGCCGGCCAGGGCAGGCGGCTTGGAATCTACGGGTTTGGTGCGGCCGCCCACATCGTCACCCAGCTTGCCCTTTACCAGGGGCGCGAAGTCTATGCCTTTACTCGTGAGGGAGACGAGCAGGCCCAGGGTTTTGCACGGGAACTGGGGGCAGTATGGGCCGGTTCCTCGGAGGAGACGCCACCTGTAGCCCTGGATGCGGCATTGATCTTTGCACCCCTGGGTTCCCTGGTGCCTAAGGCCCTTGGCGCGACGGACAAGGGCGGCTGCGTGGTCTGTGGCGGCATCCATATGAGCGATATCCCGGGGTTTCCCTATGCGGCGCTGTGGGGCGAGCGGGTGTTGCGATCGGTGGCCAACCTCACCCGGGCCGATGCGGATGAGTTTATGCGGCTGGCACCCCGGGTTCCGGTGTCGACGCATCCGGTGGTCTATGCTTTAAGTGATGCCAACCGGGCGCTGGATGATCTGCGGCACGGTCGCTTCAGTGGCGCCGCCGTGCTGGTGCCAGACTCGCGCTTATAAGCGCGAATCACCGGGTGAGGGGTAGCCGGGGCGGGGTTCGGTCAGTCCAGCAACGGCGGTGAGATAGTTTTACCCGGGAATCCCGCCGACCCGGCACACCCCGGGAATGGCTGCCCGGAACAGCTCTTTTCCCGATATCCGGTATTCGTCATCGAATTCAGCTACAATGCCGCGCCGCCGAATCTCTTCGGACGGGCTGCAAATCTCCCTTCGGAACCGTTTCCATGATTGAAAATCTTCGTAATATCGCCATCATCGCTCACGTTGACCATGGCAAGACCACCCTGGTGGACCAGTTGCTTCGCCAGTCCGGCACCATGGACGAGCGCAAGGTCATGCCCGACCGGGTCATGGATTCCAGTGACCTGGAGCGTGAGCGCGGCATTACCATCTTGTCCAAGAACACGGCAATTCGTTGGAAAGACTATCGCATCAACATCGTGGATACCCCCGGACACGCCGACTTCGGCGGTGAGGTGGAGCGCGTGCTCTCCATGGTGGATTCGGTGTTGTTGCTGGTGGACGCGGTGGACGGGCCCATGCCCCAGACTCGCTTCGTGACCCAGAAAGCTTTTTCTCACGGTCTGAAGCCCATTGTGGTGATTAACAAGATAGATCGTGACGGCGCCAGGCCACATTGGGTGCTGGACCAGACGTTTGATCTGTTTGATCGCCTGGGCGCCACCGAGGAGCAACTGGATTTCCCGGTCATATACACCTCGGCCTTGATGGGTCAGTCCGGTATTGCCGCGGATGATATGCAGCCGAATATGGATATCTTGTTCAATGCCATCATCGAGCATTGTCCGCCCCCGCCGGTGGACCTGGATGGCCCCTTCCAGATGCAACTCAGTTCCCTGGCCTATTCGTCCTATGTGGGCGCCATCGGTGTGGGCCGTATTGCCAGGGGCATGATCAAGCGCAACCAGGCGATTACTGTCGTCGATCGGGCCGGGCGCAAACGTAACGAGAAGGTCGGCCAGATTTTCGGCTTCCTGGGCCTGGATCGGGTGGAAATTGATTCTGCCCAGGCGGGGGACATTATCGCCGTTGCCGGTATTTCTCACCCGGAAATCTCCGACACCCTTTGCGATCAGGCTCATACCGAGGCCCTGCCGGCACTGACCGTGGATGAGCCGACCATCAGCATGGGCTTCGAAGCCAATACCTCTCCGTTTGTTGGCAGGGATGGCAAGTTTGTTACCAGCCGCCAATTGAGAGAGCGCCTTATGCGTGAGGCCATGCACAACGTGGCCCTGCGAGTGGAAGATACCGAGAACGCCGAGCGGTTCACGGTCTCCGGCCGTGGTGAACTCCACCTGGCCATCTTGCTGGAAACCATGCGTCGTGAAGGCTATGAAGTGGCGGTCTCGCGGCCACAGGTGGTCTACCGGGAAGTGAACGGTGAGCGCCAGGAACCCTACGAAATGCTGACCGTCGACCTGGAAGATGCAGGCCAGGGTGCGGTCATGGAGGCACTGGGCGCCCGTGGCGGCGACCTGGAGAACATGATGCCGGACGGCAAGGGCAGGGTGCGTCTTGATTACGTGATCCCGTCCCGGGGCTTGATTGGTTTCCAGACCGAGTTTCGTACCCTGACCTCGGGTACCGGCCTGATGCACCATGTGTTTGACCACTATGGTCCGGTGAGGAACCGGGGCATCGCCAGCCGCAGCAATGGCGTGCTGGTGTCGAACGGGCAGGGCAAGGCCCTGGCCTATGCGCTGTTCGCATTGCAGGAGCGGGGCAAGATGTTTGTCTCCCCTGGCGACGAGCTCTACGAGGGCCAGATCGTGGGTCTGCACAGCCGTGATAACGACCTTGTGGTGAATCCCCTAAAGGGCAAGCAGTTGAACAATATCCGTGCCGCCGGCAAGGATGAGGCCTTGATACTGACCCCGCCTGTGAAATTTTCACTGGAACAGGCCATGGAGTTCATCGAGGACGGCGAGTTGGTGGAAGTTACCCCTAATTTCATTCGCCTTCGCAAGCGTCACTTGAAGGAAAACGAACGCAAGCGCGAATCCCGCAAACCTCCCCAGGAATAAGACCTGGCGCCCGGTTCGGGTGGGTAATTGTATGACGTGAACTCGGGCGGCCTGTTGGTCGCCCGAGGTCGTTTCGCAGTGTGAGTCAGTCGTAGTTTCGAGAGAAACATCACGAGTAATTTGTCATAAAGTTATTACAAGTAACTGAAATATAATAATAAATAAGATAATTGGGATCATTTTCCCAATCATTCAAATTCGATAGACGGATCACATTTTTATTCCGCGCCCGCCGTTAACATAGTGCCAATCAGTTACTTGCCGGAATTCGCCTCAAGGGAGTGGTCGCGGGTTCTTGTGGCAAAAAAGGCATAAGGCGCCGCGGGTATGCACAATTTACTCAGTCAACAGCTCGAGCTGGCTACCGATATCGGGGACGGGAAACCGGACCTGGATGCATTGCTTGCGCTGGTGAGTCGCTCCTATGAGAAGTTGGATCGAGCCGCAACCTCGGCGCGCGGTGAGATTGAGCAAGGCCAGGCCCAGCGTGAGGGGGACAGGGAACTCGTAGAATTGATCCTGGACCATGTGAAGGACGCGATTCTGACCGTTGACAAGTTCGGCATGATCGAAAGTTTCAATTCCACCGGCGAACGCATGTTTGGCTACACGGCTGATGATGTGATTGGCAGTCCCCTGTCGAGAATTATTCCTCCAGCCGGAGATATGCCGGTAGAGATGTTTCTGGAATCTCTGTCAGAGACCATGGCCTGCACCCATGCCAACCTGGCTGGCCAGGAAAGCCTGGGCGTACATAGCGACGGCTGCATGTTTCCGATCGAGCTTGGGGTCAGTGAAGCAGTCCTGCGTTCACGACCGGTCTATGTCGTGGCGATTCGCGACATTACCCAACGCAAGGAAGCGGAGCGGGCGCTGCAGGACAGTGAGGGAAGGTACCGAGGATTATTTGAGAATGTGGTGGATGGGGTATACCAGACCTCGGTTGACGGAGAGCTGATTTCCGCTAATCCCGCGTTGGTTAAGATGCTCGGCTTCTCCTCCTTAAAAGAACTCAGGAAATACCCCACCCCGGAAGATCTATATTTGATACCCGGCGAACGCCAGTTCCTGTTTGAGACTCTCAAGCGAGAAGGTGTGGTACGGAATTTTGAGTACAAAATTCGTCTGCGTGACGGAACGGTGCGGGTGGTATTGGAAAACGCACGAGCGGTCACGGACGACCGGGGACGAGTCCTGTCGTATGAAGGCACGGTCAGGGATATCACCGAGCGCAAAAAAGCCGAGACCCAGGCATTGCAGGAACGTGAACGGGCCCTTGTGACCTTGCAGGCCATCGCCGATGCGGTGATTACCACTGACGCTGAAGGGAACGTGGAGTACATGAACCCGGTCGCCGAGAACCTGACAGGGTGGGAGCTCAGGGGAGCCAAGGGCAGGCCCGCCGGTGAAATATTCAAGGTGGTTAGCCAGGATAGTGGCGATCCCATGGAGTTCCCATTGAGTAGCTGCCTGCGGGATGGCGCCTCGCTTGGTGTTTCCCTGCATGCGTTGATACTGAACAGGGCTGGAGAAAGTTCGGCCTCTTTCGAATCCGCCTCGCCTATTCGTGACCGAAATGGCGGAATAATTGGCGCGGTGATGATTTTCCGGGATATCTGTCCCGATGAGGGCCTGCGCCGACAGTTGAGCTACCAGGCGAGTCACGACCAGTTGACCAAGCTTCTGAACCGGCATGAGTTCCAGCATCGCCTGGCTGATGCGATTGAACAGACTCACGAAAACCCTGAACTGTCTCATGCGGTTTTGTACCTGGATCTTGATCAGTTCAAGCTGGCCAACGATATGTTTGGTCACGCTGCCGGTGACGTGCTGCTCAAGAAGGTTACCAGCCTGCTTAAAGTCGGTGTTCGAAGCGATGACATCCTGGCCAGGCTGGGTGGTGACGAGTTCGGAATTTTGCTCAAGGGATGTGGGCTGGAAAAGGCTATCTTGATTGCCGAGGATATTCGCAAGTCGATCAAGGACCTGAGATTTACCTGGGAAGGCAAGAGCCTGAACGTGGCGGCGAGCATCGGCGTGGTGGAATTGAATCACGAGAGCAAGAGTCCGGCTGTGGCCCTGAGCGCCGCGGATATTGCCTGTTTCGCGGCGAAAGAGGCGGGGCGAAATCGAATTCACGTCTATGGGGCCGGCGATACCAGCGGTGCCAGTGAAAGACTCGAAGAAATGAGCTGGGTCAGCCGTATCAATGATGCTCTGGAGAACGATCGTTTCGAGCTGTTCTTCCAGCCCATTGTGCCGATTGGGATGACCGAGGACCGTCGCGGCCATTACGAATTATTGCTCCGGATGTATGGCGAGCAGGGCGAGTTGATCGAACCCGGCGCATTCATCCCGGCAGCCGAGCGTTACAACCTGATGCCC
>JAOTSW010000011.1 GCA_029864735.1 Chromatiales bacterium
CCACCCTGCGCCTGCCGGTGACCGGTTACGGTATCCGCTATCGTTACGGAATGTTCCACCAGAAGATCCAGGATGGACACCAGGTGGAAGAGCCTGATGCGTGGCTTAGGGACGGATATCCCTGGGAGATAGAACGGCCGGAGTTAACCCTGAGAGTGAAGTTTGGCGGTTCCCTGGAGCATTACACCGATGAGCAGGGCGAAACCCGATTCAGCTGGGTAGGCACCAATGATGTGCTGGCGATTCCATTTGATATCCCGATTCCCGGGTACAGAAATGACTTCGTCAACACTCTGCGGCTTTGGTCCGCAGCGGCCACCGACGAATTTGACCTGGATGAATTCAACGCCGGCAGTTACACGACGGCGGTGGCCGCCAAGAACGAGGCGGAAAACATCACCATGGTGTTGTACCCCAACGATGCCACGGAGAACGGGCAGGAATTGCGATTGCGTCAGCAATACTTCCTTGCCTCGGCAAGTCTCCAGGACGCGCTGCGACTCTGGAAAAAAACACACGGAAATAACTTCAGCGAATTTGCCGCCAAGCATTGTTTCCAGCTAAACGACACGCACCCTGCTGTGTCGGTAGCTGAGTTGATGCGCCTGCTGATGGATGAGTGCGGGCTTTGCTGGGAAGAAGCCTGGGACATCACTACTCACACCATGGCTTACACCAATCACACGCTGTTGCCCGAGGCCCTGGAGCGCTGGCCGGTAGAAATGTTCCGCAGCCTGCTGCCGAGACTGATGGAGATTATCTACGAGGTGAACGCCCGCTTTATCGCTGAGGTCAGTCGACGCTGGCCGGGCGACGATCATCGCCTTGCCAGGATGTCTTTGATCGAGGAAGGGGATAATCCGATGATTCGCATGGCCTACCTGGCCCTGGTCGGAAGCTTTTCGGTCAATGGCGTTGCGGAGCTTCACTCGCGACTGTTAAGAGAAGGCCTGTTCAGGGACTTCTCGGAGCTTTGGCCGGAGAAATTCAATAACAAGACCAATGGTGTCACGCAGCGACGTTGGCTGGCTGCCTGCAATCCGACCTTGTCGTCGCTGATTAGCGAACAGCTCGGTGATGGCTGGGTGACTGACCTGGACCAGCTTACCCGACTGCGTCCCCTGGCCGAGAGTCCGGAATTTCGAGTCGCCTGGAAAAAGGCAAAGCTGGTCAACAAGGAGCGCCTGGCAAAACTGGTTTTGCGCCGCACCGGTATCGAACTGGGCACCGACATGTTGTTCGATGTCCAGGTGAAACGCATCCATGAGTACAAGCGCCAGCTGCTTAATGTGCTGCATGCAGTGCACCTGTATGACCGCATCAAGCGTGGCGACGGTGATTCCCTGGTGCCGCGAGCCATTATCATCGGTGGCAAGGCTGCGCCCGGATACGTGATGGCCAAGACGGTTATCAAATTCATCAATAATGTGGCCCAGGTCATCAATGAAGACCCGGCTACCAAGGGCCGTTTGCGGCTGGTGTTTTTCCCGGACTACAACGTATCGGCAATGGAGACCATTTGCCCTGCAGCCGAATTGTCTGAGCAGATTTCAACTGCCGGCAAGGAGGCGTCGGGTACAGGCAATATGAAGTTCATGATGAATGGCGCCCTGACGATAGGCACCCTGGACGGCGCCAATGTGGAAATCCTTGAGGCTGTGGGAGAGGAGAACTTCTTCCTGTTCGGCCTGACGGTTGATGAGGTCGAGAAGCGGCGAGGCAACTATGATCCCCATGCCATTATTGAGGGTGACGAGGATTTTTCCCGTGTGATGGAATTAATCGAAAGTGGCCAGTTCAATCTTTTTGAACCCGGTATTCTCGATGCGGTCATCGCATCTGTTCGTGCCCCGGGGGACGCCTGGATGACCGCTGCGGATTTCCGTGGTTTTGTGGACGCCCAGACCAGGGTTGAACAAGCCTACAGGGACCAGGAAAACTGGACGCGCATGAGCATCCTGAACAGCGCCGCATCGGGAAGGTTCTCCACGGACCGGACCATGGGTGATTACAACAGGGATATCTGGAAGCTCAACCCGATTCCATCAGGCGGCTCATGATCGAGACGGGCAGACCCACTCCGCTCGGGGCACACTGGGACGGGCAGGGAGTTAATTTCGCACTGTACTCCGGCGCTGCCGAGTCGGTGGAACTGTGCCTGTTTGATGAGCAAGACCGGGAGGCGGGTCACTATCGCCTGAGGGAGTGCACGGACGGTGTCTGGCATGGTTATCTGCCTGGCTGCGGGCCTGGTCAGCGTTACGGTTACCGGGTACATGGGCGTTATGACCCTGAACAGGGCTTGCGCTGTAATCCGGCGAAACTACTGATCGACCCCTACGCCCGTCGCCTGTCTGGAGGCTTTTCCTGGTCAAAATCGTGGTTTGATTTTGAATCGACCGGTGAGAATGGGGAGTGTCGACCCAGTCTCCGGGACAGCGCGCCGTTCGTACCAAAATCAGTCGTCTCCGGTCCTTGCGACACTCCCTCTGCGGGTCCCCGAATACCCTGGAAAGAGACGATTCTGTATGAGGCCAATGTGCGTGGATTCAGCATGGCCCATCCCGCTATTCCCGAGAAGGACAGGGGGAAATTTGCCGGGCTGCGTAACAAGGACGTGCTGAGCTACTTGAAGGCCCTGGGAATCACCTCCCTGGAATTGCTTCCGGTACATGCTTTTGTTGATGAGCAGTTCCTGGGCCGGCGCGGGCTGCGAAATTTCTGGGGCTATAACTCGCTGAACTTTTTTACTCCCGAGTCGCGTTATGCCGGGATGAATCCCGTGGCGGAATTTCGCGATATGGTGAACGCGGTTCATGAGGCGGGCATGGAGCTTATCCTGGACGTGGTATATAACCACACCGCCGAGGGTGGCAGGGACGGCCCGACCCTGAGCTTCCGGGGTATCGATAACCTGGCGTATTACCGGACACTTCCGGGGCAGCCCGGTCACTACGTGAACGACACTGGCTGCGGTAACACCCTCAATGCCGACCATCCCCGATTACAGGAACTGGTGCTGGACAGTTTGCGCTACTGGGTCACCGAGATGGGTGTGGACGGATTTCGCTTCGACCTGGCGACGGTGCTTGGCCGTTCGGCAGATGGATTTCACCATGATCATGCCTTGCTGAAAGAAATTTCCAGCGACCGGGTTTTACGCGATACCAAATTGATTGCCGAGCCCTGGGATCCGGGTCCCGGCGGATATCACCTGGGTGCATTCCCATCGGGTTGGGCGGAATGGAATGATAAATATCGTGATTGTGTTCGTCGCTACTGGCGTGGTGACAAGGGGCTGGCCGGGGAGTTCGCCGGGCGCCTGCATGGATCTGCAGAGATTTTTGAGCCCGCAGCACGCAAGCCCTGGTCCAGCGTTAATTTCCTGACCAGTCATGACGGCTTTACCCTTTCGGACCTGGTCTCCTATGCCGGTAAGCATAATGAGTCCAATGGAGAGAATAATCGTGATGGCCATCAGCATAATTACAGCTGTAACCACGGTGTAGAGGGCCCCACCGACGATAAACGCATTAATCGAGATCGGCGCCGCCAGCGTCTGAACATGCTGGCTACCCTGATGTTTTCCCAGGGAACGCCCATGTTGCTGGCCGGTGATGAGTTCGGAAATTCCCAGGCCGGCAACAACAATGCCTATGCCCAGGATAACGAGACAGGATGGCTGGATTGGTCGGGCCTGGAAACTGATCCCGGCTTCCTGGAGCAGGTCAGGGCGCTTGTCCACTTGCGTCGTACAACACCGTTGCTTCGCCAGGGCGAATACCGCCACGGTCGGAGTAGCAACCGACTTGGATGGCCGGACATACAATGGCTGCGTCCCAACGGCTCCATGCTTTCGGGGGACGACTGGCACCCGGCCCGAACCAAGGCGGTAGTGTTCGCAGATGCCCATGGGGGATCTTCCTCTGCTGTTGCGATCCTGATCAACGGGTCGTCAAAGCCTGTGAATTTTAACTTGCCCGGCGCCGATGACAGTTGCAACTGGAGCGTGGGTTTCGCCAGCGAAGAAACCTTGCTTGAGAGTCTTGGCACTTGTGAATGGCGATTGGGCGGTCACTGTATCGCCTGCCTGAAACTGGATTGAATTATTGACCGGCGGTGAGTGTTTAACTTGCACCGCCGGACCGGAAACTGCATTCAAAAGTTATGATGTCAGCGAATTATTTTAATTTTATAACTACCGCGCTTATACCTGGCATGTTGTGTTGTGTCCTCTCGGAGCCTGTTGCGGCTTCGGAACCGCTGGTAGCGGAGTCAGCGAATGTGATCACCCAGGATGCGTTCACCGTGTCCCCAGGTGACTGGGAGTTTTCCCTGGGGCCGGCCGTCGAGCGTGCCCACCAGGCCTTCGACGACAATGGCAATGTGGTAACCCGCCCGGATACCTTTCAGAACGCGATTGCTGCCTCGGCAGTCCACGGTTTGGCGGATGACCTGGACCTGTCATTGACCGGGCTCTGGGCCAAGCTTGGCGATCGACAAACGGGAAGTGAGGACGGCAACGGCCTGGGGGACGTGCAGCTTGAATTGCGCTGGAGGTTTCACTCGGGAGATGCCTGGCACCTGGCCTACCTGCCAAGGTTGGTCGTTCCGCTTGGCGATAAGCAGAATCAAACTCGCCTGGTTCCTGGCCAGCCTTACTGGAGCGTGGATAATTCCCTGGTTGCATCACGGGTGGACGGGCGTTGGGCCAGCAGCGTTGAAGGCAGTTTATCTGTGCCTTTCGGGGATGAGCGGAAGGGAAACCGCTGGGCCGTGGCCCTGAACGGAGCCCTGGGCTACCAACTCAGTCCCAGGGTGAAGATTGAGGGTGAGTTGCTGCTGAACCACCAGGAGTTTGAGCGCGATGAGGCTGCCTGGCTCAGCAGCCTGGCCGTGGGTGCGGTTATGCAGCTATCACCACAATTGCGAATGGACGCGGCACTGGTCCAGGGGCTTCACGGCCAGCGAGCCGACCGCTTGAACGTCTTGGTGATCAATTTCGTGCTCCAGCTCTAGAGGGAGCTACTCCCTGACCGGGTGCTTTGAGAGCTTCCGCTGCAGAGTTCTGCGATGCATCTTTAAGGCTCGGGCCGCCGCCGAAATATTTCCGTGATGGGCGAGCAGAATTTTTTGCAGGTGCTCCCATTCAAGGCGTTTCACTGACAGGGGTTTTTCCGCAACTGGCACCGTGGAGTCCCCGGCTTCCCGTCTCAGTGCTGCGACGATCTCGTTGGCATCCGCCGGTTTGGTCAGGTAATGGGTGGCACCCAGCTTGATGGCTTCCACCGCCGTTGCCACGCTGGCATACCCGGTTAGCATGATAATCCGGGTGTGCTCATCCAGGGCTACCAGCTTGCTTACCAATTCCAGTCCGGATTCGTTTCCTATGCGCAAATCGACCACTGCGTATTCGGGAAGATGTTCGGCTGAAATACTGATGGCTTCGGCCAGGTCGTATGCAACGTAGACATTGAAGCCCCGCTTGGCCAGGGCCTCCCGCAGTACCCTGCAAAAAGCTTCGTCATCATCCACTAGTAGGAGCGTTGGTGTATCGTCCTGGTGGGAATGTTTAGGGACTGGCTGCATATCATCGACCGCCGGGTTCAGAGCAAAAGACCGGGAGGGTTACGTGGGCCATGGTTCCGCCTTCAGGAAGATTACTCAGAACCAGCCTCCCCCCCAGTCGCTGGATGGTTGATGTCGCCAGATACAGGCCGACGCCCATGCCGCTCTTCTTTGTACTAAGCATCTTTCTGCCCGGATTCTCGGCAATCTCCTGTGATATGCCCGGGCCGGTATCGATGATTTTTATCGTTAGCTTCGTCTCGCTCCAGCCGGATTTTACGGTGATCCTTTCGAAGGAGGCGTCTGCGGCGTTGTCCATGAGATTGTGCAGGGCCTGGGTCAGGGTCGGTTCCACGAACAGCCATGCGGAGTCAAAGCGGCCAGTAATTCTCAGGTCCAGGTCGGTGTCAGGATTCATGTCCTTCCATTCGTTCACCAGGTCCTGCAGGTACCCGCGTACCGACATGGCCTTACCACTTTCTGCCCGGGCCGCCCCGGCCTTGTTGGAGAATACCGACAGTGTCTCCTTGCAGCGGGCTACCTGTTCGCGCATCAGGCCGAGCTTTTCGGCCAGTTCTGGATGTTCCTTGACCACAGGGTCATCCTGCAGTTCAGTGCTGAGAATCGCCAGTGTGCCTAGCGGTGTACCCAGGTCGTGTGCGGCACCGGCGGCCAGGGTGCCCAGGGAAATCATGTTCTCGTCACGCAGGGCTTGCTCACGGGCTTCGTTCAGAACCCGGTCGTGCTTGCGAAGGCGCTCCACCAGCCCGGCAACGATAATGGCCACAAACCCTGCACTGAGTACGAACCCCAACCACATACCCATGATGTGGGTCCCGAAGCTGTTGTCCGGGTGGGGCGTACCCCGTTCGTGAATGGGTTCATAAAAGAACAGCAGGAATGAATAGCAAATTACCGTCAGGGCCGCCATGGCCCTTGATTGCGACTTGGATAGCAGCAATGCCGAAATAATGGCCGGGAACAGGAAAAACCAGACGAAAGGATTGGTCGCCCCGCCTGTGAAATAGAAAAGCGCAGTTAACGCCAGGACATCGGCCGCCATTTCCAGGAAGACCTGGGACTGGTCCGGCAGGTCTGGCTTGGCCAGCCTCCGTTGGCGGGTCAGCCCGGAAATGATCATGAAGCCGATGATGACCGCCATGGGCAGTTTCGGCACGTCCAGGTCCATCGGGCCGGAGGCCAGAATTATGACCACTACGGCCACCAGCACTACGGCATTGCGCACTGCGAGAATTCCCCGGAGGAAACGCCGGGAATTGAGTGGCAGTGCAGGATCTTGCAGGGTGTCCATGGGCCAATACTGCACCGCAATAGGCCTCACGGCAATAATTGTGCAGGTGCGGCAATTTGCCACATTCCCAATTGGCTTCACTGGCACTAGGATAGGCACTGAGGCGTCAGGATGACTACCGGAACCGGCGGGCAGGGACGCCCGACTCGGCCACTGAGGTCCGACCCGTGTTGGCTGGGAATGAAGGGATCAACGTTCCGGTTCGTTTTGCTTCGGCATCCTGGCGCCGCGATTACTATCGGGCTGGCCAGGGAGGCCTATTCCTGCTTCGTGCCGGACCCGTTAGTGTCGCTGATCTCGCGGAATCGCAATTTCTTGCAGGGTTATGATTTCGCGGTATCCGGCCTTGGTGACCCGGTCCATCTGGCTGGCGCAGGACGCGCCCTCGCATCGGAGGGACCCGGACTGGGTCACTACGGTCGCTCCCTGGAGCGACCGCGCCTGTTCGCAATAATCTCCTTCTAGCGCTTGTTCGGAACCGCTGTCATGGCTTTCTCGGCCATGGCGGTAATCGTCAGGGACGGGTTGACTCCCGGATTTGCCGGCACTGCCGCACCATCACATACCAGCAGGTTCTGATACCCGAATACCCGGTGGTGCTGGTCGATAACCCCGTCTGCGGGGCTGCTTCCTATCACGGCGCCGCCAAGGATATGGGCTGTACTGGGAATGTTTGCGAGAGCTTCCAGGGTCATGCTCTGGGCAATCCCGTTCGTGTGTTCGGCCAAATATTCCGCCGCCTTGTTACCGGCATCGATATACGTCGGGTTGGGTTTCTCCGCATCCTGTTCCGTGACCAGCTTGATACCCTTGCCGAAAAATTTTGGTTTGGCGCGGAATGCGATGGCGTTGTCCAGGCTCTGCATGACCAGGATGATCAGGGTTCGCCCTGACCAGCCGAAAGGCCAAAGCATTCGCAGGAACCGCAACGGGTGTCGAACAATGTTCCCCAGCAGCTTCAGGGGTCGGGTAATCCGGTTGCCCTCGCCGGTCAATGGGGCCAGCAGCAGGGCTCCCATCAGGTCGGCCTGCTTGCCGTAGGTCACGAACTCGATATGCGTGTCCGCATCCACGTGCACACTCGCGCTGATCGCCACGGTATTCCAGGACTCCAAGCTGTGATCCGGCAGGGTCAGGGCCAGGATGGATTCACTATTGGTGCGAACCAGTTCGCCCAGGCGGTCACTGATCCGGGGAAGCGAGCCGCTGTGCTTGCATTCAGCCAGCAGACGGTTGCTGCCCAGGGCGCCGGCGGCGACAACCACCCCCCTGGCGGTAAACCGCGCGGGTTGGCCCGGGAACAAGACGCCGGGATTCTGGGTGAATATTTCGTAGCCCTGGCTGCCATCCTCGGCTCCCAGGGGGCGAATATCGGTGACTTTGTGGCCGGGCAGAATCCTGGCGCCAGCTTTTTCGGCAAACCAGAGGTAGTTTTTTTCCAGGGTATTCTTCGCACCGTGCCGGCAGCCAATCATGCAGGCACCGCAGCGCAGGCAACCGGTGCGCTCCGGCCCTTCGCCCCCAAAATACGGATCGGGCACGGTTTGCCCTGACTCGCCGAAGAACACGCCGACCGGCGTACGAGTGAAGGTATGCTCCATCCCATACGGCGCGGCGACTTGCTTAAGCAAGGAGTCGGCGGGGCTTTCGAATGGCACGGTGTTCACGCCCAGCATGCGTTCCGCCGTGTCGTAATGTGGGGCCAGCTCGGCCTGCCAGTCCGCCAGCGCGCTCCATTGGGGATTATTGAAGTATTCCGTCTTGGCCCGGTAAAGGGTATTTGCGTAAACCAGGCTTCCCCCGCCGACACCGGCCCCGCTTAGTACGAAGACATCCCGGAATGGAGTCATCCTGAGGATTCCGCGCAATCCCATCAGTGGGGACCAGATATATCGTTTCAGGTTCCAGGCACTTTCGGCAAAGTCCTCGTCCCGAAAACGTTGGCCTGCCTCAAGCACGCCGACCTTGTACCCCTTTTCAGCCAGGCGTAAGGCCGAGACGCTGCCTCCGAAACCCGAGCCAATGATCAACCAGTCATAATCGAAGTCTTGCATGTGAATCCCCCCTGAAGGATTCTCCCGCCGGGTTTCCCCGGTGGGCATAGAGTGTATTTAACCGGACTGCTCCATCGCGCCCTGGTTCTTGCCCGATTGCTCAAGCACCTCGCCGGGTGGCTCCACAGGCCCGTTTTCATGTCTTGTTTTCCCCATTGCCGGGTCAAACCCTTTTGCACCGGAATTGGGATCCGGTGAGTCGCTGGAGCCCCGGTCGTCAAGAGTCGGTGCGAAAAATCCCGTGTCGGCCAGGTGGCCGGAGAATCTCGCAGTGAAGTGGCGGAGGGCGCCCAGCGAATTAGCGATAAGCACGACCGCAATGGGGTGGCTCTCGGGATTATGAAGCGTGGCGGTCAACCTTGGTCGGTCATTGCATTGAATCTTGCCGTGACATGCGGTCAACATTCGTTAGGCGCAGCGATGTGTGAGAATGTGAATCAGTTGTTTCAAGCCGCATATCTCGTGGATGGGAAAACAGAACCTGTTGCCATTGTTGCCATCAGCAGCCCGCTGTCAACCGCAGTGCACAATTTCAGAATCAATCTAAATTCTGAAAGGCCAGACGCCCTTCGGAGATTACGAATTGTAGAGCCCGTGCCACGGAACTATTGTGTCTGTGACCACTCCGGAAGTAGCGTCTGCGCAGAATAGTTCCTCAATAGAACCTGCGTCGTCCGGCGATAGCCGATAAAGCTGCTTCCGGGGGTTCAAACTCCCAATCTAAACCTATCCTTTAGTATTTCCTTGAGCCTTTCCGGGTGCCTATGGATACGGTTGCGTAACTGTTTCCCGGTCGCCATACCTGTGGATTTTTTATTGGAGCGCCAGGCATATGCCGGTTCGCTGCTTGGAGGTTCCTGGTTGCGCTGACGGGATTCCGGACAAGTCTTGTTCGCCTTCACGCGCCGAAAATTTCCGCAAATACAACGACCCAACTTGTATGGCGAACGCTCACTGTTGGTCCCTGGAGTAAGCCTTGCAGCTTGCTTGTTATGGATCAGTTCTGTTAGAACCTTGCAGTACTCCGCATGATTTGGAGTCGTCGACTATCCCCGAATATCCTACGCACAACAATAAAGGGAGGTGACGCGTGAATAAAAGACAACAATCACGCCGCCAGTTTTTGAAGGACTCAAGCGCGGCAATGGGATTAACCCTTGCCGGCATTCATTTACCTTCGTTGCTTCCCTTGGGAGAGGCTGCCGCCAAGGCGCGGGATACCCAGGCCGCCATGCAGGTTCTGACCGCCGAGGAGGCGGCAGACATAGAAGCGATTACCTCCATGGTGATTCCCAGCGGCAAAACGCCAGGGGCCAGGGACGCAGGAGTCGTGTACTTCATTGACCTGGCATTGGGGGCCCAGCTGGCCTCCCTGCTTGCGCCCGTGCGACGCCAGTTGTCCGAGATGAATGCCTTGGCAGGGTCGGATTCAGCAGGCGGCTTCGCACGTCTTGATGAGACTGCCCGGATAGCGGTGATGGAAAAGGCGGATTCAGCGGGCTTTTTGGGGGTTTTCTCCACCCTTACGATGTTCGGTATGTTTTCAATGCCCTCATACGCAGGTAACCGCGATCACGTTGGTTGGGACATGATTGGCTTCGACCATCGCCACGCCTGGATGCCACCTTTTGGTTATTACGACGCTGAGGAACACGGCAAGCAGTCGGGAGGGTCGTCCAATGAAGCGTCCTGAAAATATGCCTGCTTTCGGGCTGGATAAAGAGGTGGACTTCGTCATCGTGGGCTCTGGCGCGGCCGGTGGCGTGCTGGCAAAAGAACTTTCCCAGTCAGGCTTCCAGGTTGTTGTACTGGAACAGGGTCAGTGGCGCAGCGAGGAAGACTTTACCCACGACGAGTTCGATGTGCTGTTTAACGGTGGCCTTGCAGGAGGTGAAGACCAGGCGGGAAGCCAAACCTTCAGACAGAGCGATAAGGAAGAGGCCGAGGAGCGGGATGGTTTTCAACCTGCCTGGTATGCCCGGACTGTGGGCGGCAGCAGCGTACATTTTTCGGCAAATTTCTGGCGTTTCCGTCCCCTGGATTTCAAAGAAAAAACTCTCCTTGGCCCGATCTCGGGAACCAGCTTTGAAGACTGGCCGATCAGCTACGAAGAACTTGAACCGTATTACACGAAGGTGGACTGGGAGATCGGCGTCTCCGGTGCGCCGGGTCCGTTTGATCCGCCGCGCTCCAAGCCCTATCCGCTGCCTCCCATGCCGGTAAAATCCTCCGGTGTGTTGTTTGAAAAGGGCGCGAAAAAAATAGGTTTGAATCCCCAGGTCGCGCCGGTGGCCATTCTGTCCAAGCCATACCGGGGCAGGGCATCCTGTGTGAACTGTGGTTTTTGCATGGGCTTCGGTTGCGAGACCGGGGCCAAGTCTTCGTCTCTGTCTGCGATGATTCCATTGGCCATGGCCAGCGGTCGCTGCGAGTTGCGCAGCGATTGCACGGTGTACCGGCTGCAGACTAATGACAAGGGTCGTGTCGACGAGGTGCTTTACCTGGACAAGGATGGCAAGCAGCGTTCCCAGCGGGCCAAGGCGGTGATTGTCTCGGCAAATGGCCTGGAAACCCCCCGGTTGTTGCTGATGTCCGAGTCACCGAGATTTCCCCAGGGGCTGGCCAATTCCAGCGGCCTGGTGGGCAAGAACCTGATGTTTAACTCTCATGCAGCGGTGAACGCCACGTTTGAGCATCAGCTCAACGAGTACAAGGGCATTCAGTGCACGCGCATTTCCCATGATTTTTATGAGACTGATCCCAGGCGCGGCTTCTACGGTGGCGGTGGGCTGGATGGCCGGCCCTTGTTCCTGGCCATGCCCATATTTTATAGCCAGTTGTTTCCGCCTTCGGACATGCCGCGTTGGGGTCAGGATTTTAAAGAATACCTGGCGGATTCATTTACACGCAGCATGACCGTTGTGGGCGCGACTACCTCGCTGGCCATGGAGAGCAATAACGTCACCCTGGATCCCACCGTGCGTGATCGGTATGGCTTGCCTGCCGCGCGCATGACTTACCTGGATCACGACGATGACCTGGCCATGGGTCGCTTCCTGCAGGGCAAGGCCGTCGACATGATGGAGGCGGCCGGTGCCAGGAAGGTGGTCGCTAAAGAAACTGGTCCGACGACTGTCAGTGCTCACTTGATGGGAACCTGTCGCATGGGAAATGATCCGGCGACCTCGGTGGTGGATCGCTATCACCGCAGTCACGATGTACCCAACCTGTTTATCTGTGACGGCAGTAGTTTTGTTACCTCCGGTCGCGGGCAGCCCACCATGACCATCCAGGCCCTGGCATTCAGGGCAGCAGATCATATTGCCGAGTTCGCCCGGCGCAATGAAATCTAGTTTGACTAGGGAGACAAAATTTATGAGAAAAATTGTTACGCTGACCGGTGTCTTTTCTGCGCTGGCACTAGGCGCCGGGATCGCCCTGGCAGGTGATGCGGCCAGTGACCTGGAATACATGGGTCCCGAAGCAGTGGGAGAGCGCGTGTTGCCGTTTTCTGATGCCGTGCGAGTGGGCGATATCCTGTATGTATCCGGCAAGTTGGGGAACATCCCCGGCACCATGAACCTTGCCGAAGGCGGGATTGGTCCCGAGACTCGCCAGACCATGGAGAATATCAAGGCCTCGGTCGAGCGACATGGCTTTTCCATGGACAGGCCCATCAAGTGCACGGTGTTCCTGGCGGATATCGCCGAGTGGGCAGCGATGAATGAGGTCTACGTTGAGTTTTTCCCTGGACGCAAACCTGCCCGCAGTGCGGTGGGTGTGAGCGGCCTGGCGTTGAATGCGCGGACTGAAATAGAGTGCATGTTCGCCAGGTAGCGAGGGCGAAAACCCGGAAATAGAAAGGGCGGGTCGCCGGTAGCGGCCCGCCCTTTATTTTGCCTTGAACGATCAGTCGATCAGATTACGTCCCAGGGATAGGCTTCGCCGTCGACAATAAAGTCGCATAGCTCTGTCATATCCTCGTCTTCATTTTTCAGCAGCCGACGCAGGTTTTGGTTCATTCGGCGCTTGGCGTCCTGGGTGAACAACCTGGCGATACCAAGGGCCTGTTTATACTTGGCACTATCGTCGGCTTCCATACTGGCAACCCGCGAAAGAACGCTGATACCGACGAACAGGTCGATAGCCACATCCGCCACACGCTGCATGGAGTACTGTTTGCCGATGATGTTCTTGCCATAGCGGCGCAACAGCACATCAGCCAAACGTGACAGTTCCAGTGCGTACTTCTCGTAGACCAGTGCCTCGTTTTGCAGCGACTCGGGAACATTGGGTACGATCCGGTCGCGTCCCACAGAAGTCATCTGGGTCAGGCGTCGGCTGGTGTAATCAGTCAGTACCCCGAATCCCTTGATGGGGTTATTGAAGATGCCTTCAACGCCTTTTTTCATGTCCTTCAGCGCATCGCCAACGTCCTTGAGTCCGGACAAGGCGATGAACAGGCGCAGGATCTCACTGGTGCCCTCGAAGATCGTAAGAATACGGGAATCGCGCACGATCCTCTCGTAAGGATACTCTCTCATGTAGCCGTTGCCGGCTGCGATCTGCATGGCTTCGTTGGCGGTTCGCCACATGGCTTCACTGGCGAACACCTTGCTGATGGCCGCCTCGGTGGAATAGTCGCTATGCCCTGAATCAATGTAGTGGGCCACCATCCACACCACACTCTCGGCGGCAAAGCAGTCCACTGTCATCTGGGCAATCTTTTTCTTGATCAGACCAAAGTCCGACAAGCTCTGGCCGAATGCCTTGCGTTCTTTTGCATACTGTGAGGACAGGGCAATGCAGGCTTTCATGCCGCCGACGGCGCCGCCACCCAGTCCGGTACGGCCATTGTTCAGTACCTCCATGGCCACCTTGAAGCCCTTGCCCTCGCTGCCAAGCAATGCAGTCGCCGGCAACTTTACATCGGAGAAGCTTACGGTGGTCGTGGACGAGGCACGGATACCCATCTTGTGTTCGGTGGGTCCGGGCATTACCCCCTCCCAACCCTTCTCGACGATAAAGGCGCTGAGCTTTCCGCCTTCGCCTTCGGTGCGGGCGAACACTGTGAAAAAGTCAGCCAGGCCGCCATTGGTCACCCAGATTTTTTCGCCGTTGAGCGTCCAGGTGCCGTCATCATTTTTGACTGCCTTGGTTTTCAGTGCGGCGGCGTCTGAGCCGGCACCGGATTCGGTGAGGCAGAATGCGGCGATCATTTCACCGCTGGCCAATTTGGGCAGGTACATCGCTTTTTGTTCGTCGGTGCCGAAAAGCAGCAGACCTTTCATGCCAATTGAACTGTGGGCGCCGATGGTCAGTGATCCGGAACTGTCATGCATGCTGCTTTGGGATAGCACCCGGGAGTAGGCGGCGTTGGATAGCCCAAGTCCTCCGTACTCCTCGGGAATGATCAGTCCGAAAAGACCCATGTCGCGAAGCCCCTGGAGAAATTCTTCAGGCTGTGCCGCATCTTCATCCCACTGGGCAAATGAATCCTGTTTCTCTGAAAGGAATCTGTCGAAGGAGTCCAACACCATTTCCAGGGTTTCCTTTTCGTCTTCCTTGATGGTCGGGTAGGGGAAAAGGTTCTGGTGAATGACCTGGCCCAGGAACAGCGATTTCACCGGGCTCGCATCTAGCAACAGTCCGGATTCAGATGGCGCTTGGTCGGTAGTGTCTAGTACGGCAGCATTCATGGAAGTGGTCTCCTGATATCTGTTGATTTCGCTTTTAGCGACTCAATCTTGGACTCTGCACCGGGTTTCGCTGCAATGCAACATTTGGATTGCAAATTAGAATCAGTCCCATCCGCTTGGCCTCGGAGGATGGAGCCGGACTCAATGAAATCCCTCGTGGTTTCCAAGGCAAAACAAGGCTCGGTAGAGCTGAAGAACATTCTGTTCTGGAGTTTTTAATCACTCAAGGGCTACTCTGAGTCCGCAAGTGATACAAACACTCTGCGAAGCGCAGATCATGATAAAGACAAGAGGGCCAGGGGATGAGTTTCATTAAACGCGTATTTGCAATTCTGGGACTACTGACATTGAGTCTGCCCGCATGGGGCAGCGATGACGTGCTGGTTGTTCGGGCGGGTCAGTTGGTTGACGTGCAACAAGGCAAGCTGCTCACTGACCAGGTAATTGTTATCCAGGGCGACAGGATCAGCCAGGTTGGATCTGCCGATGCGGTGTCCATTCCCGAGGGTGCAAAGGTCATTGATCTGTCCGGAAAGACCGTACTCCCCGGCCTGATTGATATGCATGATCATATTACCGGTGACCATCGCTTCCATGGCTATCAAGGGCTGTCTATCTCGGTGCCTCGCGAGACCCTTTATGGGGTGTTGAATTCAAAAAAGACCTTGCTTGCCGGTTTCACAACAATTCGCAATGTGGGTGCCAGCGGCTATTCCGATGTCGCCTTGCGCGATGCGATCAACGAAGGTGAAATTGCCGGCCCGCGTATGCGTGTGTCGGGTCCCGCGTTGGGCATTACCGGCGGGCACTGCGACAACAACCTCCTGCCCAGGGAATACGATGTGACTGCCGAGGGCGTGGCCAACGGGCCCTGGGCGGTTCGCGCAAAGGTGCGCGAGGTCATCAAGTATGGCGCGGACCTTATCAAGTTCTGTGCAACCGGAGGCGTCTTGTCAAAGGGCGACAGCGTGAGTGGACAGCAGTACACGCTGGAGGAAATGACGGCGCTGGTGGATGAGGCGCATATGCACGGCCGCAAGGTGGCCGCCCATGCACACGGTGCCGACGGCATACGAACTGCGATCATGGCAGGGGTGGATTCCATTGAGCACGGCAGCCTCATCGATGATGAAGGAATCAAGCTGGCCAGGAAGCACGGTACGTTCCTGGTGATGGATGTCTATAACGACACGTTCATTCTTGAATACGGAGCCGAGGTTGGCATGTTGCAGGAATCTCTGGACAAGGAGCGGGCGATAGGCCAGTTGCAACGGGACAATTTCCGCAATGCCCATAAGGCGGGGGTGCGCATGGCCTTTGGCAGCGATGGCGCCGTGTATCCGCATGGCGATAACGGCAAGCAGTTTGCCTACATGGTGGAGTATGGGATGACGCCCATGGAATCCATTCAGGCAGCGACAGTGCATGCCGCAGACTTACTGGGATGGAAAGATGACGTGGGTGCTGTCGCCTCGGGATATTTCGCCGATATTATCGCGGTTGACGGTAACCCCCTGGAAGATGTCACCACACTGGAAAATGTCGGCTTCGTAATGAAGGGTGGGCAGGTTTACAAGGAATAATGTCCGGTGGAGTCGACGTCGGCCTGAGTTCTTCTCCCGGCAGGTCCTCAGCCGGAGTAATGCTGAATCAACTCCAGCGGGAATCGGACTATCGCGCTGATGATCAGCGCCACACCCACTGACAGGGCCACTGAGAACCAGGCATCGCGTTTGCCGATGGTCTTGAGCATCACGGCGAAAGTCGATACGCAGGGAATATAGAAGGTCAGGAAAATAAGGAAGGTGCTTATTTGCACCCAGTCCAGGTAGTTTCCGACCTCGAATGATCCCAGGGCCTGGTAAATCATTAGCAACGACAGTTCTTTTCTCAGGATCCCGAACAGTATCGGCACGCCCAGCACGATCGGCAGTCCCAGCCACCAGGAAGTAATAGGGGTGAGTGCCAGGTTAATGTACTCATCGGCGTTGAAGTGCCCCAGCAATGCCAGCACCACGGAGCCGCCCACCAGCAAGGGGGTGACGATAGTCAGGATATCGCTGGTTCGTGACCAGGTGGTTTTAAGCAGGGTTCCCATGTTGGGCAGGGAGTAGGGGGGAATTTCCTGGACCATGCCGGGGCCGCTTTCCGGGTAGCGGCGGGAAAGCAGCTTTCCCAGCAAGGCAATCACCAGCATGGTGAGCAGGAATATTGCCAGTACGGCCACGCCGCCCAGGTACTTACCGCCTAGGGCCAAAATTATGGCGGACCGGGCCGAGCAGGGAACAAAGGTAACCAGCAGGGATGCGACAATACGTTCGCGACCCTTGGCCGTTGCGGCCACCGCTGACAGGGCCGGGACATTACAGCCAAGACCGAGAAGAAAAGGCACTGCCACGGCGCCGTGTAAGCCGATCTTGTGGAAACCGCGATCCAGCACGAAGGCGATACGATGCATGATGCCGCTTTCTTCCAGCGCTACCAGCAGTAGCACCAGGGGCAGCATGTAGGGCACGACGATGCCGATCAGACCGATCAGGCCGTCCACCACGGCCCTGCCTACGACACCGCCGGTACTGGTGGGTTGCCATACCTCGACGGCTTCAATAAGGCGTGCCGCGGTCAGGGAGTCCAGCCAGCCGCCCACCTCGAATACCACGAACAGCACCAGGGAAAACACCGCCAGACTGCCGATGAGTCCGATCTTGGGATTCAGGAACAGCTCGTCCAGCAAGCCTCTCCAGCCACCTTTTTCCGGGCTTACGCCAGTGCGGCTGACCAACTCAAACAGAGATGCTGCCTGGTGGTGACGATCGGCGTGCATTTCTTCTGCCAGGGGGCGGGGCAGTTGTCCGCCCGCTGCCTCGACGATCTGGCTTAACTTGGGCACACGGCCAGGGAAATGCTGGCCAAGCTCGCCCAGGATGAAAGGGTCGCCGGCAGCGACTTGCTGGACCAGGAATGCGTGAGGTGCCTGGAAGGCAGCGTTGATGTCTGCGTCGTTCAGTGCATCGCTCAGGGGTTTCAGGGCCCTGGTGATATGCCCACTGAAAGGCTGGGGGACCGGGCAGGCGTCCTCACGCACAACCTCTACAGCGGCTGAAAACAGTTCCGAGATGCCCTGGCCCATGGTGGCAACGGTGGGGATGACCCGCACGCCAAGCAGACTCTCCAGCTTGGAAGCGCTGATCTTGAGTCCTCGCTTGGCGGCTTCATCCATGCGGTTCAGCGCCAGCACCATGGGCTTGCCCAGCTGGCTAAGCTCCAGGGTCAGCTCCAGGTGCCGCTCCAGCGCGGTCGCATCGACCACCTGTACGATCACATCCGGGGGCGCAAAAGGGGCTGGTGGTGCTGCCCGGTCATGGGCTGACACCGGCGGTGGAACGTCTCCCCAGAGCAGGTACTTCAGAGCCACCAGGTCGCTGTCTTCCAGGTGATGCATTGACTGGGTGCTGGGCAGGTCAACCAGATTGGCTTCGTCCAGGCCTACCTGAACCCGGCATTCCTCATAGGTACGTCCGGTACCGGCCAGTTCACCGGTCATTACCGAAGTGGCTGAAACCGCCTGGAAGAGAGTGCTCTTGCCGCTGTTGGGCATACCCAGCAGTGCAATGCGAACTCTGCGGTCCCCTCGATACAGGGGAAATTTTACTGGGACCGCGGTTGTACCAAATTTACTGCTCATTCTTTCAAGTCTCTACATTTCGCGCCGCGTGGCGGCGATTCCTGGGCAATTGTTGCTTCCTGGCCCCGGGCTGCGGCGTTAATCCGGTCTCTGGAGAAGGTTGGCAAGAGGGCTCAAGCTCTTGGTGTTCAATGAATGCTAGGTAATCTAGTTGTAGATGACAATAATTCTCATTCGTATTTACCGATATCTCTTGCGGAAAACCCTTCCGGCACACCAGGAGAGATATTTAACCAACTGATTTATAAATATAAAAAGATTATTGGTATTGAAGCGGGGGTGCCGGGAATTGGGGCCGCAGTCCGGATGCCCCAGGGAAATCCGGAATAATGCGCGGGTTTTGAGGGTTCCGGGGGTTGGAGGATGACTGCCGGGAGGTCGCGAGTGGTGCCGGGTTCGAGCCAGGTGCCGGCTGTTTATTTCAAATTGGTTTTATCCCGGGACTCGCTGTGACCAGGAAGCCTGGAGGCTTTTCGAAGGGCCTCACGCAATACGTATTCAATCTGGCCGTTGGCGCTGCGTAGTTCGTCGTCCGCCCATCGTTGCATGGCGTCGAGAATGTCTTCACTAATGCGCAGCGCGAAGGCTTTGCGTTTGCTCATCTGGATGTGTCCCCTCCCGGGGGGTGCTAGCCCCCCGGGCAAGTATTATCAGGAATACAGGCTGCCGGTATTGAGAACTGGCTGTGCGTTTTCTTCGCTACACAGCACGACCAGCAAGTTGCTGACCATGGCAGCCTTGCGCTCCTCGTCCAGTTGCACAACGCCCTGGCTCTTGAGTTCGTGTAAAGCCATGTTCACCATGCCTACCGCACCTTCCACAATCTGCTTTCGCGCAGCGATGATGGCAGAGGCCTGTTGACGACGTAGCATGGCGCTGGCGATTTCCTGGGCATAGGCCAGGTGCGAGATCCGTGCCTCAATGACTTCAACGCCGGCTTTGTCCAGTCGCTCCTGAATCTCGACCCGCAGGCTTGCAGCGATTTGCTTGGGGTCGCTACGCAGGCCGATTTGCTCGTCATCATGGGCTTCGTAAGGATAGCTGGTTGCCAGGTTCCGCAGGGCAGCCTCGCTCTGTATGGTTACGAATTCCTCGAAGTCATCCACCTCGAATACTGCTTCGGCGGTATCAATCACCTTCCAGACCACTACTGCAGCAATCTCGATGGGGCTACCGTTGGAATCATTAACCTTGAGCTTGCCGCTTTCGAAATTTCTTATTCGCAGTGACACGGCCTTTTTGGCGTAGAAGGGGTTTGCCCAGCGCAGGCCGGGTTCTCTCGCGGTGCCCGCATACTTGCCGAAAATCTGTAGAACCTTGCCTTCATTCGGATTGACCATGAACAGGCCGAACCAGCAAACCAGCGTGATGATGGCCATCAGGGCCCAGAACAAAAGCATGCCGAAGTTGAAGCTTTTCAAGGCGTTGAATACACCGTAGCCGGTCACGATCTGGGCCACTGCCAGGATTGCAATGAACACATATCCCGAATTCACGTTTCTTCTGATTTCTTTCGTCATGGCTGTCTCCCTGCCAGGAATTAATTTGATATCAAAATAATATCACATGGCAGGAAAGTCAAGCTATGACTGGCCCTCGAGCCGGGAGCCTAGTTTCCTAAACTGGCGGCAATGCGCTGGATTCCGTCATAGGTGGGTTGGCAATATTGGGCCAGGAAGGCCTCGTCAGGCTCTGTTCCAGCGGGTAATTCCATGACTGCTGCCAGGGCCGCGGCGCCGTCGAAGTCCACGCAGGCGAGTCGGCAGGATAACTCGTCCGGCGCCCTGCCGAAGGCGGTGCCGGGCAGGGCGGCTACCCCGGTGTTCTCCAGCAGATATTCACAAAGTGCCTGGCTGTTTTGAATATCCCGCTTCTCCCTGAGCTGTTCCATATGGGGCATCAAGTAAAACCCGCCGCGTGGTCGCGTGACCCGGGCCCCGGCCGATTCCAGGGTCTCCCAGCTCCAGAGCATCAAGGCCTTCACCAGTCGGCGACAATCCTGCAGGTATTCCCGCAACTGCGGGTTGTCGTTGAAGGCATGAATCGCCGCGTACTGCACCGGGGCGCTGACCGAAGTGAAGGACTCACTGGCCAGGGCGATCATGTTCCTGAGCACCGGCTCCAGGGTTTCAGGGAAAACAAACGCCCCGAGTCTCCAGCCACCGGCTCCGGCCCACTTGCTGATGCCATTGCTGATGATGGTGCCCTCGGGGTAGTAGCGGGCAATGGAGACGTGCTGGTTGTCAAAATGCAGCCCGCTGTATATCTCGTCAGAGAGAATCATCACATGGTGCTCCCGCGCCACCCGAGCGATGGCCTCCAGGTGGTCCGGGTCCAGGGTGCTGCCACTGGGATTGTTCGGGTAGTTAAGTATCAATAGCCGGGCCCTGGCGGGCTCCTGTCGGCAATACCTGTCCAGGACCTCCGGGTCCAGGTCCGGCTTGTCAGCCGGCGAGGATAGCCACTGCATGTCTCTGCCCAGGATCCTGGCCTGGGGGGCATAGGAGACCCAACTGGGGGAAGGCAGCAACAGCTCGGCATCACAGGCCATTTGCAGGTGAAACAGCAATTCCTTGCTACCGGGGCCGATCAGCACCTGGTCGGACGAATAGTGCAGGCCCTCGGTTCGCTCAATATAGCGACTCACGGCCTCACGCAGTTCAGCCAGACCTTGCACTGCGAGATAGGCCTTCTGGTGGGCATTCAGTTGCAAGGCGCGCTCCATGACCGTGGGAACAGGAAATGGCGACTGCCCCAGGCCCAGTCTCACCACCTGTCTACCCTGGGCCAGCAAATCCCGGGATCGCTCGTTGATTGCCAGGGTGGCGGACTTTGCCAGCCCGGACAAACGTGGATCCAGCCGCAAGCTGGGAGGAATAGATGTTTTATCGTTCAAGCTCACTATGCCCCGGGGGTTGTGTCTGAGCCAGCCTCTGAATTTACCGGTGTAGGGAGGGTCCGGCAACTTGCCGTGGTCCGCTGGATGACCTGTGCATAGGCAAGAAGGTCCAGTCGCGGTAAAGTTAGCGGCTATTTCAAATTAAAAAGCGGCAGCTAGCCGACAGCAATTCATTTGGGGGCACTCTGCATCCGGGGCGAGTCCCATCAAGGACTGAATAAAAATGATTAAACGGCTTTTCATCGCGGTAGTGCTTCTGGGAGTAACCTTCGGAGGCATTTTTTATTACAAGTACCTGGGTCAACAGCAGATGAACCAGGGCGGTTACCAGTCGCCGCCAACAGTAATCTCGTCGGCCGCGGCAGAGTTGGAGAGCTGGCGACCGTCTATTTCCGCCGTGGGCGGCTTGAGTTCAACCCAGGGCATCCTGGTTACACCCGAGGTCAGCGGGGTGGTCAAGGAACTGGTGTTTGAATCGGGCCAGGTTGTCGCGAAAGGGCAGTTATTATTGCGCCTGGATGACGCCGTGGACCGGGCAGCCCTGCAGGTGCTGGTGGCGGAGGCCAGGTTGGCGGAAGTTCAATTCCAGCGCGCGACCGAGCTGCTGCCCAAGCGCGCTCTTTCCCAGTCCGAGTTCGATGCCAGCAAGGCTGCTGCAGAAGCGGCCCGGGCACGGGTGGCACAGCAAGAGGCCATCATTGAGCGCAAATCTGTGCGGGCGCCTTTCGCCGGTTCCCTGGGTATCCGCCAGGTTGACGCCGGACAGTATATTGAGCCGGGGGACGGCATCGTGAGTCTGCAGTCCCTGGATCCCATGTACCTGGACTACGCGTTGCCAGAGCGCTTTCTCCCCAGCCTGGCGGTGGGCCAGGACGTGGAGGTCAGTGTGGGCGCCTATCCGGGCGAGCTGTTCCCGGGGCGACTGGAAGCTATTGAGCCCGATATAGACGTGGGAACCCGAATGGTTCGCCTGCGCGCAGCGATGCCCAACCCGTCCGGGAAATTGAGGCCAGGTATGTTTGCCAGGCTGGTGAACATGGTTGAAGGAAAGGTGGAGGCGGTTACTGTGCCGCGCACCGCGGTCAGCCTGAATACCTATGGCGATTTCCTCTACCTTGTGGAGGATGACGGCGAGGGGGGGTTGGTCGCCAAACGACAGCAGATAGTCACCGGAGAGGTCAGGGGTGGACGCATCGTGATCGATTCGGGTCTTGAGGCCGGCCAGACCGTGGTGCGCACGGGACTGGTCAAGTTGCGAGACGGGATGCCCATTGCGGTGGATAACAGCGTCGAACTGGATGACGAAAGGCTTGATCATCAATGAGATTCACCGACCTTTTCATTCATCGGCCGGTGATGGCTTCGGTCATCAGTCTGATCATTCTGTTACTCGGGTTGCGGTCGGTGGGCATGCTCGATGTCAGGCAGTTCCCGGAAATGCAGACCACGGTCATCTC
Organism: Chromatiales bacterium; assembly: GCA_029864735.1. GTDB lineage: Bacteria > Pseudomonadota > Gammaproteobacteria > Steroidobacterales > BM003 > CAKZML01. Next base: position 22,675 of record JAOTSW010000011.1, read on the forward strand.
GGTGACCACGGTCTATCCCGGCGCCAGTTCTGACCTGGTCCAGGGGTTTATTACGACGCCACTGCAGCGAGCCATCGCCGAGGCCCGTGGCATCGACTACATGAGCGCGACCAGCAGCAAGGGCGTATCCAGCATCCAGGTACACATGCAAATGGATTACGACACCGACGCGGCGGTGGCCGAGATCCAGGCCAAGGTGGCCAGCCAGCGAAATATCTTGCCGGCGGACGCCGAGAATCCGGTCATTGAAAGCGGTGGCAACGAAGGCTTTGCCCTCATGTACCTGGGGTTTTTGAGCGATACCGTGCCGGGACCCCAGATTACCGATTATGCGACCAGGGTGATTCAGCCCCAGGTACAAGCCCTGCCCGGGGTGGCCAAGGCGGCGGTCTACGGTCAGGAACTGGCCATGCGCATCTGGCTGGATCCGGCCCTGATGCGGGCGCTGGATATCACGGCGGAGGAAATTGCCTCGGTACTGCGTGCGAACAACTACCTTGCAGGTATCGGTTCCACCAAGGGCAAGTATGTATCCGTGGACCTGGACGCCACCACCAACCTGACCACCGAAAGGGAATTCCGCCAGTTGGCGATCAAGACGGTGGAGGGAAAGGTCGTACGCCTTGGAGACGTGGCGACGGTCGATTTGGGGGCCGAACAATACCAGACCCGGGTGTTGTACCAGGGTGTGCCCAGTGTGTTTATTGCGATTGAGACTGCACCGGGCGCCAATCCGCTGGATGTGGCGGGCCGGGTCAACGCGCTGATGCCCTCTGTCCAGGCCCAGTTGCCCAAGGGGATCACCGGTGGTGTGGCCTATGATGGCAGCGTTTACATCAGCGACTCCATCAACGAGGTTTACGAGACCCTGGCGGAGGCGGTGTTGATCGTACTGGCAGTGATTTTTCTCAGCCTGGGATCATTCCGGGCGGCCCTGGTTCCTGCGGTGGCGGTTCCACTGTCCATGGTGGGTGCCGCATTCATCATGTGGCTGCTGGGTTACTCGATCAACCTGCTTACCTTGCTAGCCATGATCCTGGCCATCGGCCTGGTGGTGGATGATGCCATTATCGTGGTCGAAAACGTTCACCGACACGTGGAGAAAGGAAGCTCCCGCATGCAGGCTGCATTGATAGGTGCTCGTGAATTGGCGGTGCCGATTATCGCCATGACCACGACCTTGCTTGCCGTGTATGCGCCGATTGGATTTACGGGTGGCCTGGTGGGTACGCTGTTTAGTGAGTTTGCCTTTACCCTCGCCGGCGCCTTCGTGATTTCTGGCATCGTAGCGCTGACTCTCTCACCGGTTTTGTCAGCCAATGTGCTTAAACCCCATGGTACTCACGGGCGTTTCGAGCGCTCGGTGGAACAGTTCTTTTCCTGGTTGTCGAAAGCATACATGGGCAGCTTGCACCGCAGTCTGGACACCGTGGCTGTGGCGTTCCTCGTGGCGGCAGTGGTGCTGGCGTCGAATTACTTCATGTTTGTCAGCAGCAAGAACGAACTAGCGCCTTCCGAGGATCAAAGTGCCTTGTTCTACATGGGCACCGGGCCACGCACCGCAACCCTGGATTACAACGAGGTCTACGGCGCCCAGATACAGGAATTGTTTGAAGAGATTCCCGAGTTCCATGAAAGCTGGATGATCCTGGGCATGGGGCAGGGCACTTTATTCGGTGGTTTTGACATGGGTTCCATCGATGAGCGGGAGCGCTCGTCGGATGAAGTTCAACCCGATGTGCAGAGGCAGCTGGCCAAGGTAGCCGGTTTCCAGATGGCAGTCTTCCCGCCATCCAGTGTGCCAGGCGGTGGTGGTGGAATGCCCGTGCAGTTCGTGCTGGGCAGCGACCGACCCCACGAGGAAATTGTGCAGTTGGCCGATGCCATGATTGGCGAGGCCATGGGCAGCGGCAAGTTTATGTTCCTGAGAAAATCCCTGGAGATTGATCGTCCCGTGACCACCGTGGTGATCGACAGAGAGCGTGCTGCCGACATGGGAATCTCCATGGCCGATGTGGGGCGTGGACTGGGATTGATGCTCGGTGGTGGTTATGTGAACCGATTCAGTATTGATGGTCGCAGCTACAAGGTGATTCCCCAGGTGGCGCGCGAGGCCCGTGTCCAGGCCGAACAACTTGGCGCCTACTTTATTCGTTCCGGCAGCGGCCACATGGTTCCGCTTTCCACCCTGGTGTCCCTGGAGCAGGGAGTCGAGCCTTCAAGCCGTACTCAATTCCAGCAACTGAACTCGGTAACCGTGGAAGGGGTGATGAGTCCGGGGGTTCCTCAAGGCGAGGCCCTGGAGTTTTTGCAGGAGCTGGCAGAGCAAAAGCTGCCCCAGGGTTATGTGGTGAACTACTCCGGCGGTTCGCGCCAGTTCATGCAGCAGGGCTCGGTATTGGTGTTCACCTTTTTCATGTCCTTGCTGGTGATCTACCTGGTGCTGGCCGCCCAGTTTGAAAGCTGGCGAGACCCGCTGATCATCCTGGTGTCTGTGCCCCTGGCTACTGCGGGTGCATTGGCCTTTATCACCCTCGGGTTTTCGTCGATCAACATTTACACCCAGGTTGGCTTGATAACCCTGATTGGGGTAGTGGCAAAGAACGGTATCCTTATCGTGGAGTTTGCCAACCAATTGCAGATTAAAGAGGGTTTGAGCAAGCGCGACGCCGTGGAAAAGGCTGCTGCCATTCGCCTGCGTCCCATCCTTATGACCTCGGCGGCGATGATCATGGCCATGGTCCCATTGTTAACAGCCAGCGGTTCGGGGGCGGCAAGCCGATTTGATATCGGCCTGACCATCGCTGCCGGATTGGGCATTGGCACCTTGTTCACCCTGTACATCCTGCCCGCTTTTTATCTGTGGCTGGCCAGGGATCACAGCGCGTTGTCTGCGGCGCAAGAGATAACCAATGGGTAATCATTTTGTGAAATCGAGTCTGGGCGCAGGACTGCTGCTTATGTTCCTGGCAGGCATCCCTTGCATATCTGATGCCCAGGCGACGCCGGAGCAGGTCATACCCGGGACGGACCTGGCGTACGAGCTGGATTACACCGCTACGGTGGTGCCGGCGGAAGGGATCGCCCGGGTGCGTATTCAGCTGCGGCAGCCCAGGGACTTGTTGCGCAGGGTCCGCTTCAGGATTGATCCAAAGCGATACCGGGATTTTTCCGGTGACGGTGAGCTGACGGTTGAATCGGGCAGGGTGATCTGGCTGCCGCCGAAGAAGGGCGGGAGCATTTCCTATTCCGTTTCCCTGCAGGACAAGAGGAAGTCAGGATCTTATGACAGCATGGTCCAGTCCAGGTGGGCGCTGTTCAGGGGTGACGACTTGGTACCGGCAGCCTCGGTGAAGACCGTCAAGGGTGCGTACTCCCGGTCTCGCTTGCGCTTCACCGGACCTTCGGACTGGTCATTTCTGACGCCCTATCCCCGGGACAAGCAGGGCTGGTTTGAGGTGGTTTGGCCGGAGCGAGGTTTTGATCGCCCCGTGGGCTGGATGATCGGCGGCAAGCTCACCGTGAAATGGGCCGATGTGCAAGGGGTCAGGCTGGCCGTGGCCGGCCCGCTTGGCCAGGGTGTCCGAAGCATGGATATCCTCGCCTTTATGCGCTGGAACCTGCCGTCGCTGTTACATATATTTCCAAACTTTCCGGAGAGAATCCTGATTGTCTCTGCAGGAGACCCCATGTGGAGGGGCGGATTGTCTGGCCCGAATTCCCTGTTCCTGCACGCTGATCGTCCGCTGATCAGTGCAAATGGAACCAGTACCTTGCTGCACGAGTTAATGCACATTGCCCAGGGCTACTCAGCCGAAGGTGGGGATGACTGGATTGTCGAAGGCATTGCCGAGTACTACACCCTGGAGATCCTGCATCGATCCGGAACCCTGTCCAGCAGTCGCTACGAAAAAGGTCATGAGAAACTCGAGGCCTGGGGCGAGGAAGTGCAGTCCATGGAGTCCGCGCATTCCTCCGGTGCGCGCACCGCCAGGGCGGTGGGAATCCTTCAGGACCTGGATGCTGAACTGCGTGCAAACAGCAAGGACGTCTACAGCCTGGACGATGTGGCCAGGCGCTTGTCGGTAGACGGCAAACCGGTGACCCTGACTAGACTAAGACAGGTCTGTGAGGACCTGGTTGGCACACCCCTGGAGTCACTGGCGAGCGCGCGTGTAGAGGGACCCTAGCTCTTGTAGCGTCATGCCCGGTTTTTCTTTGAACTGGATTTAGTCCGGGTTTATCCGACTGCGGCTGGCGAAGGGCCGACTGGGTTATCTCGAATTGCAGAGTCTCAGGATTTGGTGGAAAGTATGATCTGGTCATGAGAATGCGGAGTCGCATTTCGTGGCCGGTACGGTGATTCTCAGGAGCAGACGCCGTCCCAAGAGGAGCGGATTTTATTGACGTTCCAGGTTCCTATGCCAGCTACGGCTTTCGCCGCAAACTCTTTCGATGGCATCTTCAACATGTGTTGACCGGCTCCCGGGTATCCCGGTGGCGTGAGTGTTTGTGGGTCTCGTTTTCTCGGGTCCCAGGGAGGGTGAGAAAATGAAGATAGCCTATAGGAGGATGATGGCACTATTGATAGCGGCCTCAGTGACCGCCTGTGGTGGTAGTTCGGGAGATGGCGCTGTGGTGCAGCCTAGTGCAGTGGAGATAACAGAAGCCAACGCAGGGTATGTGGTATCCGATGCCCTTCATGCTGGCGTATTTGGCCTAGAGGTTGGTATCTTGCCTAGCCTGGAGATCCTGGCTGGCAAACTGCCGCCAGGTAAGCTCCCCAAGCCCGGGAAGATTCAGGGGCTAGATGTTTCGAAGACATTGAGTCCTTTATTTGAATCCCATTTGTTCCCGATGGGTGAGCTCTGCCACGCTTCGGAGAACTTCACAGCGGGTGACTTCACCGTCTCCGGGGAACTGGCAAATCCTGATGATCTAAGTTCCTTCACGGCGGGAGATACCTTAAGGCTGGTTTATGCCTTCTGTGACAACGGCCAGGGACACGTTCTGGACGGCGCGATAGATATCACCATTGTCGAGTTCGCTGGCAGTCTGGATACGCACTTGTTCAAGGTTTCCATGACTGCGTCAGTCACCGATTTCAGTGTCGATGACGGGGACGTGCACGGCCCTGCGACGCTCAATGGCGCTTACAGTCTGCTGATCGACTCGTGGTCCTACCCCATCAGGGATATCAGCGTTGAAGGTGATCTGTTGGTCGGGTATCTAGGTGTCTTACCGCTCGGGTATCCAGGTGTCTTACCGCTGACGGGGATTTCCGAGATTGGATTCCTTGCTGTCAAGGATTTCACCAGCAATGGTCAACTGGATGAAGGCGCTTTTATGATCGCTAATAGCGCAAGCGGCATCGTGGAAAGTGATCACTATGACGGGCAGGCAACGTACACCGCTGTCGTGCCTTTCGTCGGGCAGATTGGAAGCAATCCCTATGGGGGCGAGATGCTGATCACCGGTGCTAATAACGCGACCATCCGGATAATTGCGCTGGACCTTGAGATGGTCAGGTTAGAGATGGACTACGACGGTGACGGTGCGGTGGATGAAACCCGGGACTTGACCTGGGATGAGGCCACCAGCTAGTCGTTTTAGTTCGCGTGCTTCGGGCAGGTGTGATGGTTACAGTGCCACACGCCTGCCCCTTGTCAATTCTTCGAAACCGGGCCCTGGGTGTATAAGCCCGCCGGACGTGTGTATGAGGGTCCTGAACAGGCCAATCAGGTTTCGGCCATTGCGGCAAAGCAGATTTGTTCTTGTCAGATCTGAATGATCCGGGAATAACTCAATTTTTGAACTGGATTTAGTCCGGGTTTATCCGACTGCCGCTGGCGAAACATTGGGTGGGCCTCTACCGATTGCCTATTCCCGGAAATGGGCGGAAAATTAACAGAAGATTGGGAAATGCGGA
>JAOTSW010000245.1 GCA_029864735.1 Chromatiales bacterium
GTCCAAGCCAATGTCCGCTTCGGGTCGATAGTGGACACTTGAATGAATTTAAGAAGGTCTAGGTCATTGTTCGCTTTCGGCCGGGAGTGAACTGGAAGGGATCAGGGGCACAGTCCGACGGAACGGGGTTACCTGAACAGCCGTTTGATGGCAATTGGATACGTCACCCTCAAACGGCTGTTTTAAATCACATGATCAGAGTGGGTGTTCTTTGTAGAGACTGTCGGAGACAACAGTTCGAAGACCGGATAATCCACCCAGCCATGCGGTTATTGCTGGATCCGAGATTAATTTCTCCCAGGCCACCGCAAATTCTGCGAAAGAACCGGGATACGCGACCCCGACAATAACAGCGCCGGTCGAATCTCCGGCAAACGTCGCCTGCCAGGCGCGAATTGAGAATTTCTCGTCGGCGGCCTTGATTAACGCTTTGCCTTCTTGAAGCTTCGCTATGTAGGCGCCAACATCATCCGTTTGCACCTGCACCACACGCAGAGTGGAGCCCTCGTCTGCCAACGCTGTTATCGATAGCGACATTGTCACGGCCATCAAGATCAAGCTCACTAGTTTTCTCATTTTTTGCTCTCCTTGGAAAAACGGTAGGTAAGTGCCAAACCAAGCTCTCTCATTTGTGGAGGCTCTTTGCACCGGGTTCTCCCCTGCCGGCTTAGTGCAGGCTTGAACACGGGGATCAGTCTAGTACAGAAATACTGACCTTTCCTGTTTGGGTCGAAAACGGACACTCGCCGAATCTCAACGGTCACCCCGAGTGGCAAGACAGCATTCGCCGAGCGCTGGATTGCAAAAGCAGACAAGGGCTGGTATTACCTTGAAGCCGGGGCCTGGAAACAGAAGTAGGTCAGAGCTGCAGGCGTACCCGGGTCAAACCGGGCTTTTTGGTAAATCCGGTTCTACCCCTCATAATCCGGTTCTACCCCTCATAATCCGGTTCTACCCCTCATAATCCGGTTCTACCCCTCATAATCCGGTTCTACCCCTCATAATCCCCCTCTCACAGACTCCGGAATTTCGGAGCACTACAACATCGGTCTTTATCATGGCAAAACAAACACTCGTTAAGTTCGAAGGAAAAATTGTAATCGTCGGTTTTGGCTCGGTGGCACAGGGTGTATTGCCCTTGCTGTTGCGCCATATCGACATGCCGATAGACCGTATTTCGATCATTACCGGTCACGACCGCGGGCGCGCCGAGGCCGAGGCCATTGGCGTTGATTACGAGATCACTCCGCTTACGCGGGAGAATTTCCGAAATGTCCTGGGTGCCCGGCTGAGCCGGGGCGACTTCCTGATCAATCTTTCGGTGGACGTTTCCAGTGCCGCGCTGATTGAGTGGTGCTGTGAACAGGGCGTGCTCTACCTCGATTCATGCATCGAGCCCTGGCCGGGCGGATATACTGATCCGGCGCTGTCACCGTCGCAACGCTCCAATTATGCCCATCGCGAGAACGTGCTGGCGCTGCGCGCCAGGTTTCCGAAAGGCCCGACCGCCATTCCCACCCATGGCGCCAATCCCGGACTGGTATCTCATTGGGTAAAGCAAGGACTTGTGGATCTTGCCCGGGACATCCTCGGTCGCACCACCATTCCGACAAGCCGCGCCGAATGGGCACAGCTTGCTATGGATCTGGGGGTGAAGAGCATCCATTGTTCCGAACGCGATACCCAGGTCGCCACGCCACGCAAACGACAGGGGGAGTTCGTCAATACATGGTCCGTGGATGGCTTTATCGGTGAAGGAATGCAGCCCTGTGAATTGGGTTGGGGCTCGCATGAGAAGCATTTTCCGGTGGATGGCCATCACCACGAGTTCGGCTGCAATGCTGCTATCTACCTGGACAGGCCCGGTGCATCCGTGCGCGTGCGCACCTGGACGCCCAACGAAGGACCGTTCCAGGGTTTCTTGATCACCCATGGCGAGGCCATTTCCATCGCGGAATATCTGACTGTTCGCGAAGGTGACAAAATCATTTACCGGCCCACCTGCCATTATGCATATCATCCCTGCGATGACGCCGTGTTGTCAGTGCACGAGCTTGCCGGACGCAATTGGGTAAGCCAGGAACAGCACCGCCTCTACCGCGACGAGATTACAGAAGGCATCGATGAGCTCGGCGCATTGCTGCTGGGCCACGAGAAGGGTGCGTACTGGTGCGGCTCGCAACTATCGATTCAAGAGGCTCGCAAACTGGCCCCGTACAACACCGCCACCAGCCTGCAGATCGCGGCCGGTGTATTGGGCGCCGTGGTGTGGGCAATGGAGAACCCGGACGCGGGCATCGTCGAACCCGACGAGCTGGATTTTCAACGCGTACTTGAAATCGCCAACCCCTACCTTGGCCCCGTCGTGGGCGTGTATACGGACTGGACACCATTGCTCGGTCGCAACCATCCGTTCCCCGAGGACCTGGATACCGACGACCCCTGGCAATTCAAGAACATCCGCGTGAGTTGACATTAAAACCAGGGACAGTCACCGATTAACGCAGCGAAAATCGGTGACTGTCCCTAATTTTTCCCTACCGGAATTACTTCTTCTGGCCTGGCATGGCTATGTTGCCGCCGCCCAGCATGCCGCTGTTGCTGTACGGTTGACCGTTGTCAGTACAGGGCACTCCGATGGCCACTACCTCGTAGCCAAGAAACTCGCCTTCATCATCAAAAATGGGTAGCTCGACGGAATTTGGAGTCGTCACGGTGATCTCGTCAGAGGCGTCTGGGCCCGCCTTGCCATTGTCAACCACCACTACCTTGAACGTGCCTTGAACACCGCCCGGGTGGCTCACGCACTCGCCGCTGAATTCGGAAAAGTTGGCCGGATCTCCATTCTCGCGAAAGAAATCCATTAGATCGGCGCAGGTGCCATCAAAAAACGCGCCAACGGCAATGTTGATGTCGCCGTGGAACCCAACATAAGCACTGTTATCGCGGTACTGGAATTGACCCTCGTAGAACTCTGGCATGAGCATCTCACCAAATCCAAAGTCAACGGTCTCCTCCTGGCATTGCGCCTGGAAACCAAAATTTGCCTTGCCTCCATTTACTCCCGCGATCCATCCGCCGCCAGTTACCTTGTTGCAGCCTGATAGCGCCACCGTAATACCAATCAATACCGCCGCCAGTTTCCGAAATGAAACGAATCCTTTTTTATTTGTCATATTTTTTCCCTAAATATCCAAGGCAAAAAAAAAGCGCCAGGCCAAACCTGTACGCCGAATCACGAATTGCGGCAGACCGCCTTTGAGGCCAGCCGGTTCGAGTTCCAGTTGTCACAGCCTGACGCTGCG
>JAOTSW010000246.1 GCA_029864735.1 Chromatiales bacterium
TGCCAGCTGCCTACCCCTTCATGAGTAAAAATTGCCAAGACCAGCGCTTCTGCGATGTGCTCGATCATAATCCCTGTATAATTGACAACGCTGTCATTACCTGTAACGGTATCTCTTGCGACTATACCCACCACGCTCCTAAGGATAGTGAGCGACTCACTACCGACTCCACGAAAGGCTTAACCGATGAACCCAAAAAAGATGAATAGCATCAAGCTATTAGCGCTGACCCTCGCCTGCTTTACCTTGCAAGCATGCGGTGGCGGAGGTTCATCGGATGCGTCAAACCCGCCTCCTCCGGCCTCCAATAGCGCCCCGGAATTGCAGTCAGTGCCAACGCTGGAAGCGCTAACAGGGAATCTCTACGAATATGTGATTGTCGCTACTGACGCCGACTCTGGCGACGTGGTGAGCTACGCCGCTACGAGTCTTCCCAGCTGGTTGAGTTTCAACACCGATACAGGCCTGCTGGAAGGCACCCCTGGTCTGGATGATGTGGGCAACCACAACGTGGTGCTGACCTATACCGATGGCACGGACTCCCAGACCCAGTCCTTCAGTATCGTGGTCTCCAGGGCAAATGCGGCCCCGGTGTTGCAATCCCAGCCACTCATTAGCGCGGTGGTCGACCGGCCTTACGAGTACACGATAAACGCGACCGACGCCGACCCCGATGATGTGGTCACCTACTCGGCAAGCACCCTGCCCGCCTGGTTGAGCTTCAGTGCCCAGACGGGGCTGTTGAGCGGCACGCCCGCACTGTCGGACCTGGGGATTCACAGTGTCGCCCTGGGCTACACAGACGGCATCGCCCCCAACACCCTGAGCTTCACGATTACCGTTTCCATTGCATCCTCGGGCCCGGTGGATCCCAATGATCCCAGCACATTCACATTGACCAGCTATGGGGCAGGAAATATCTCCGATGGCATTAACCCCCAGGGCTACGGTTGCGTCTACGATTATGGAACCTGGATCTACAACGCCGGAATCGTCGAGCCCGGTGTAGGTTCCTGTAACCCGATCGGCACTCCTACACCCATGTACCCCCAACTTGTCGGTGAGGCAGCGACCGGACCCACGCCTACCCATAAATGGTGGGGCTCCATTCCGTTTCTCGGTGAAATGGAAATTGGCAACCCTTCCAAGGCCGCCTACATTACTCCTGATCCGTTCACCGCCCGCATTTCCAATGCCGGTGCCCGGATAATGAGCATTCCCGGGGGACTGGGACTGACCGGCGACGGGTTTTTGTACCAGGTGCCCGACCCCTTCAGCGAGGTATTCGATGGCATTGCCGTGGGTAACACCACCTCCTCCAACCTGGATGCCTACCTGAAGGATTACAGCGACGGCTCGGTGACCGTCCAATGGCTGGCCGCCAGCCAGCCTGTGATGGAAGCTACCTTTGTCCACGGTTCACCGTATGTCTATTTCAAGGCCTTCCAGGGTGAGCTGATTATTCGCACGCTGCGTACGGATGGTCCGGAGAAAGGCACTTACTATGCCCAGGGAAACAGCCTTGGCGTGTGGACCGATGTGGCGGGCAATCGCAACAACTTCCTGATCACCGGCGAGGGTACAACCCAGTTCTCCAATCCCGCCGGCAACGCAATTACCGTATCCAACGCCACCGGCGAACTGACCCTGGCCTACTTGCCGGATGCCGGCGGAAGCGTTCCCAGCAACGCCGTCGCCGCGCTGTTTGCCTCCCGGGCACGGGCCGTCGTCCAGCAGGTGGACATCGGCTACTCGGTAGATCGAAGTAACAACACGGTCACCGTCAATCATGCATACCGCGACGCCAGCGGTGCTTTGGTCGAAACCCTTGCCGGCATGCCTCCCCTGCACTGGAAAAACTCATCCCAGGCCACCACCGGTTACCAGGTCAGGAGCGCCCGGGGCGTCATCAAGTACACCCAGGCAAGCCAGTACAGCTATTCATTGCCATTTGTCGGGGTGCTGCCCTACCTGCCGTCCACTGTTGGCAATTTCGACCAGGCAACCCTGGAAAGCCTGGTCTCCGAATTCGTCTCGACAAACCCGACGACATGGAATACCGCGACAGACACCTACTGGGCCGGAAAGAATTACGGCAAGATCGCCGAACTGGCGGCCATTGCCCGGTCAATCGGCATGACCGCCGAGGCGGACCAACTGATAGCCTGGCTCAAGGCAGAACTCTCGGACTGGTTTGCAGCCGATACCAATGGAACCCTGGATACGGTCAAGTATTTTGTCTACGACGACGACTGGAACACCCTGCTGGGGCTACAGGAAGCCTATGGCTCCCACCAGCAGCTGAACGACCATCATTTTCACTATGGATACTTTGTCCGCGCGGCAGCAGAGATTTGCCGGGTCGATCAGGCCTGGTGCGGTCCGGACCAGTACGGCCCCATGATCGAATTGCTGATTCGTGACTACGCCGCCGGCAAAGACGATCCGATGTTCCCCTACCTGCGAAACTTCGATCCGGCCAATGGATTCTCCTGGGCTTCAGGGGTAGCCAATTTCGCCCTGGGCAATAACAACGAATCGACTTCGGAGGCAGCCAACTCCTATGGCGCGATCATCCTGTACGGCTTGATGACCGGCAACAACGAGCTGGTCGAACGGGGTATGTACCTGCATGCCTCCACCACCTCGGCCTACTGGGAATACTGGAACAACATCGATCGCTTCCGTGGCGCTGCACCGGATTACGACAACTTCCCCGCCGGCTACGACAAGATCACCACTTCGATCATCTGGGGCCACGGGGGCGTTTTCGCCACCTGGTTCAGTCCTGCTGTCGCCCATATCCTGGGCATCCAGGGCCTGCCGTCCAATGCGCTGAACCTGCACATCGGCCAGTACCCGGATTACCTGGTGGACTACGTCACCCTGGGACTGAGCCAGTCATCCAATGGCAGGCCCTCGGGACTGCCCAACGACCAGTGGAGAGACCTGTGGTGGAATATCTGGGCCATGACCGATGCGGACGCCTCCATCGCTGACTACAACACCGTGGGCTCGAATTACCTGCCCGAGGCCGGTGAAACCAAGGCCCACACCTACCATTGGCTGCACACCTTCAGGGCACTGGGGCACGTGAAAACCGGCAGCGGCGTACTCACCTCCAACAACCCGACTGCCCTGGCCTTTGATAATAACGGCGTCACCACCTATGTGATGTATAACTTCTCGGACCAGGACCAGGCGGTCAGCTACAGTGACAACCAGTCGTTCATCGCACCGGCCAATGGCTTCACGGTGGTCACTTCTCCCTGATAAAACCCTGGGTCGAACCG
>JAOTSW010000247.1 GCA_029864735.1 Chromatiales bacterium
CCAAGGATGTCGCAATCTTCGCCAACGTCACACTGGACGCCGGCGGCGTGTACACCGCGATTGCCCGCGACCCGAACCTCATTGCAGAAGAAACTGCCCTGAACCTGATCCTGCTAGACGACTTTGTTCAGCCGTAAAACATGTCAATCTTTGCAAACATAGCAAACCGACTGGCCGAGTCCGGATTCATTCCGGACTCGGTCATTCGCCTCGGAATCAGGCGCCTGCTCAGAAACAGGCTGGCCAGCATCGCGGCCTTCGATACCCCCGGCAATACGCAGCTGGAGGAATTCGTCCACATGATGAATCATTCCGAAATCGCCCCGGTACCCAAGCTGGCCAACGAACAGCACTACGAGGTCCCGGCAGACTTTTTCAAGGCCTGCCTGGGCATCCATCGCAAATACAGTTGCTGCTACTGGTCAGGAGGCGCCAAGAACCTGGATGAAGCCGAGCGTTCAGCGCTGACTATCACCGCAGAAAGAGCCGAGCTTGTAGATGGCATGGATATCCTGGACCTGGGTTGCGGATGGGGATCTTTTTCCCTGTATGCGGCAGCACATTTTCCAAATTCAACCGTGACGGCGGTATCCAATTCCGCCTCACAACGAGAATACATTGAAGACCAGGCCAGAAAGCGTGGCCTGACAAACCTGCAGGTAATTACCGCTGACATGAATGATTTCGACATTGACCGGAAATTCGACCGGATCGTGTCGATCGAGATGTTCGAGCACATGCGAAATTACCGCGAACTTTTTCGACGAATTTCCGGCTGGTTAAAACCAGACGGGGCGTTCTTCATGCACATCTTCTGCCATCGAAGCGCCGCCTATGAATTCATCGACTCAGGCCCGGCTGACTGGATGAGCAGGCATTTCTTCTCCGGAGGCATCATGCCCAGCGAAGATCTCCCGCTGAAATTCCAGGAACACCTGAACATTGCCAATCAATGGCGCTGGTCGGGTCAGGAATACCAGGATACGGCTGAAGCCTGGCTCAATAACATGGACAAGAATCGTGACCAGGTCAGCAGCCTGTTTGACCAGGTGTATGGCAAAGCAGAGTCCGGTAAATGGACCATGCGCTGGAGAATCTTTTACCTTTCGGTGAGCGAACTGTTTGGCTTCCACGACGGAAAAGAATGGTTCGTCGGACACTACCTTTTCAGGCCCGTAACGCCTTCGGCAGAGAACACTCATGAATAGCTTCTTGATTAATATTATTGCCTTCAAGATCGCCTGGCTTGCCAGCGTTCTCGGAGGCGCCAACGACCTTCCCCTGCTGGGCCCCGCCGCGGTGATTGTGGCGGTTGCCATTCACCTGCGCTTGGTCAAGGACCCTGGACGCGAAATGCTGCTGATCTTCAGCACCGGAATGGTGGGCATTACGGCCGACAGCGCCATGATTAGCGCAGGCTTGCTGTCCTACTCCACCGGAACGGTGGTCCCGGGCATGTCCCCGCTCTGGATCCTGGGTATGTGGCTGCTGTTTGCCACCACCTTCAACGTGTCATTCCGCTGGCTTCAGTCCAGGGTCTTGCTGGCAGCACTGCTGGGTGCCGTGTTTGGGCCCCTGTCGTATTACTCGGGCTCGAAAATTGGCGCGGTCTCCTTGGACGAACCGGTAGCGGCCATGATTGCCCTGGCGATCACATGGGGAATGATTCTGCCTGGCATGCTGGAACTGGCCAGGAGACTCAACAGGACTGGCATGGAAACCTCCGCGAACCCCATACGCACCGCGGATGAGAGAAATCCATGATGTTCACCGCGCAGCCAGTGTTATTTGCCCTGGGTGGCGCCCTGCTTTTTGGGGTGGCCGGTTGGTTGGTGAGCCTGGTCCGCCGGGACGTGAGCATCGTCGATTCCATGTGGTCACTGATGTTCGTTATCAGCGCCCTGGGCTACGCCAGCCAGGCTGACGAATTGGGCCCCCGCACCAGCCTGGTATTGGTCATGCTGGTGATCTGGGCCCTGAGGCTGTCCATTTACATTGGCTGGCGAAACTGGGGTGAGGAAGAGGACTACCGCTACCAGCAAATACGCAAGAACAACTCACCCAACTTCCCTCTCAAGAGTCTTTACATCGTATTCGGACTCCAGGCCGTACTTGCCTGGTTCGTGTCGCTGCCAGTGCTGGCCGCCATCTCCGGTCAGACCCCCCTGGGCCTGCTGGACGGTCTGGGCGTAGCGCTCTGGATAACCGGGTTCTTCTTTGAATCCGTTGGCGACTTCCAGCTGGCCAGGTTCCGGGCCAAGCCCGAAAACCAGGGCAAGGTCATGCGCACCGGACTGTGGCGTTTCACCCGGCATCCCAATTACTTCGGCGACTTCTGTGTCTGGTGGGGCTTTTACCTGGTGGCGGTCTCCAGCGGTGGCTGGTGGACGATTCTCTCTCCGCTGATGATGAGCTTCCTTTTACTGAAAGTCTCAGGCGTGGCGATGCTCGAGAAAACGATTGCCAGTCGTCGACCCAAATACGCCGACTACATTGCCAGCACCAATGCCTTCTTCCCTGGCCCCAGCCGGAGTAAAGACCAGTGAGCAACTCGGCACCACCTCTTTACAGATACTTCTCGACATTAGCCGTCGTGCTTTGCCTGTCATGGTTTTCCAGCCCGACGCTGCTGGCCGACGAGGGCGAAGCGGCCGCCAGTGGGCAGCAGCTGGAGTGGCATTTCAGGGTCTACCTGGATGACTCCCCCATCGGCTATCACCGCTTCGAGCTAAGCGGAGACAAGCAGCAGCGCGAGCTCGTCACCGAAGCGGAATTCCAGGTGAAGTTCCTGTTCATCACTGCCTACCGGTACCAGCATCAGAATAAGGAGATCTGGCAGGGAGATTGCCTCCAGAAACTGGAGTCCCGAACTGATGCCAATGGCAAGTTACTCACGGTGGTTGCAGAACGCGGCCCGGAGAACTTCCATGTTGTCGCCACCGGCACCCAGGCCTCAGTGCAAGACTGTGTCAAAAGCTTTGCCTACTGGGACCCGCGCTTCCTGGAGGAGTCCAGGTTGCTGAATTCCCAGACCGGTGAACTGGTGCCGGTTGTCATCGAATCACTCCCCGGACTAAGCTATAAAGTTCGGGGACAGGAAGTTCCAGCCCAAGGATATCGCATGCGTGGCAAAAACCTGGATATGGAAATCTGGTATTCCCGGGACCATCAATGGCTGGGACTGGTGTCATCCATCAAGGGTGGTCGCACCCTTCGCTACGAGTTGATCTAGCCATGTCAGAAAACACTAACTCCCTGCCCCTGCGGCGACTCAGTGCAGTCTTGCTTAGC
>JAOTSW010000248.1 GCA_029864735.1 Chromatiales bacterium
ACTGGTACACAACATTGTCCTTTATTAGCGAACTGAAGCGCCGCCACGTATTCCGGATAGCCGTCGCCTACCTGGCGCTGGCCTGGTTGCTAATTGAGGTCGCCGGCACTCTGTTTCCAGCTTTTGGGATTCCCGACTGGGTCTTCCGCTTTATAGTGGTTGTGTTGGCACTCGGATTCGTGCCCACACTGATCATCTCCTGGGTCTACGAAATAACTCCCGAGGGTTTCAAGCGGGATAAAGATGTAGCCCGCGATGAGGCCGGTTCATTCCGAACCGCCCGTCGCCTGGATGTACTGACCCTGGTCGCAATTGGTGTGGCACTGGCTTTTATCGCCCTTGATCGCCTCTGGCTGAGCCCCATGGCAGCAGGGCCAAGCCAGTTACCTGCTGTTACGGTACCTGATTCCACGCAAGCTGCCCCGGAGCTCGCTGAACCCCGATACCCGCCAAACTCCATTGCCGTGTTGCCGTTCATTAACATGAGCGAGGACGCGGATAACGAGTATTTTTCGGAAGGCATATCCGAAGAGTTGCTTGCCGAGTTGACCAGAATTCCGGAACTGCGAGTCACTGCCCGGACATCCTCATTTTCGTTCAAGGGCAAGGGCGCAACAATTGCTGACATCGCACGTGAACTCAAGGTCAGTTATGTGCTGGAGGGATCGGTCAGAAAGGCCGGCAACCATGTACGTGTCACGGTGCAGTTGATCGAGACAGTTTCCGGTACCCACCTGTGGTCGGAAAACTATGATCGTATGCTGGAAGATATTTTTGCAGTTCAGGACGAGATCGCCAACCGCGTGGTCGACGAACTGCAAATCACTTTGCTGGCAAAGGGGGAAACGAAGACACGCCAAACCAATCCGGACGCTTTCGCGAGTTTTTTGCAAGGAACATATTTGTTAGATCGAGCCGGTTCCCAAGAAGCTTTCCAGAAATCTGAAGAGTATTTGCGTGCATCGTTGGCGCTGGATCCAGGGTATGCGCCGGCCTGGGAGCAATTATCCAGAGCCAAGATAAATCAAGCCATTGCTGGCTACATCGAGTTCGCAAAAGGGTATCGGCAGGCAAAAGAATTCACTGAAAAGGCACTGGAACTCGACCCCGGGTTCGCCGCCGCGCATGCATCCATTGGCTGGATCGCGATGATGTACGATCAGGATTTGCCGGCTGCTGCGACCCATTTTCAAAAGGCGCTTGACCTTTCGCCATATGATGCACGGATTCTCAGTAATAGTTCAGTTTTTGCGGAAACACTTGGCCGGTTCGAGCGTGCAATCGAACTCGGTGAACGCACCCTGAGAATCGACCCCCTTAACTCGACAACTTATGCGAACGTGGCCACGGTTTATGCCTATACAGGACAATTCGACAAGGCTGAAGCACGCTTCGAAAAATCCGCTGAACTGAACCCGGAAGGTCAATATATGTGGCCGTGGTTTGCAAAAATGTATTTACTGCAGGGCCGTCCTGACCAAGCGCTTGCGCTGACAGACAGGATCACATACGAGCCACGCAAACTTTGGATTCTGCCGATGGCCTTTTACGACCTTGGGCGGGTAACCGAGTCAGCTGACGCCCTGCGCAGGCTGAAGGAGTTGTACCCCAACGAGGCGGCATCCTACATTGCCGAAATTCATGCCTGGCGCGGGGAGGTTGATGAGGCATTTTACTGGTTGGAACGGGCTATTGGGGAACGGCAGTATATGTGGGGATCGCTGGTATTCGATCCTGCATTCAAAAAGCTTCGTGGTGATCCAAGATGGTCAGCAATTCGGTCCGCCGTGGGTAGATCTGAAGAACAGATCAAGAAAATCGAGTTCTAGATACACGGCGCCGAGCGGAGATTTCGAGTAATTCGGTTTCTGCCCATTGTGGTTTAGCTGTCTCTGGCCGAAAGCCGACACTTATCTCAACTCGTTCTCGTGGTTCGCCAAGCGCGTCATTCCCGGTAAATGACTGCACCCTGTCTCCGATACACCTCAAATTCCCAGACACCGGGGAAAGGCCCCTAAGTGCTCACAGAAGCATCTTGCATGCTTCCGCGCGGCCTGACTCCAGGTATTGAAATTCGCCCGCCCCAGGGAGGTCTACTCGGCCTATACGCGAGGATTGGCTATGACTACCCTTCCCAGTCCTGCTCGAGCCGGCGCGCACTCAGCAAAAAGATCGCTGCAGCCACAATATAGAATGAGGTGCCGGCCAAAATGGCGTAACGCAAGGACTCATCGCCAAAGCGACCCTGTAAGCCGTCGGAGATGGCGCCAATCGCCAATGTTCCCACACCTAAGCCGATGAGGTTGTTGACGAACAGGAAGATGGCCGACGCGGTCGCCCGCATGTTGGGCGGTACCAGGTGCTGTACCGCCGAAATGACAGGCCCCAGCCAGGCCAGGCCCAGTGCCGTGGGAACCGTCATGACCAACGCAGAAATCATCAAGGTGGGAGACAAAACGCCGGCCAGGAAGAACGGCACTGCCGCAAGGAAAGCGAACGCGGGAATGCGTGCATAGGCTGCGCGGTTTGTCTCGCCGAACTTGTCCGCCAGCCAGCCTCCCATCCAGGTGCCGGCAATACCGCCCACCAGCAATATGGCGCCGAATACCAGCGAGGCATTGAGCAACGTAACCTCGTAGCTGCGAACAAAAAATGATGGCAGCCAGAAGAATAATCCGTAGCCCATCATCGACGAGAATGCGGCGCCCAATGACATTCCCCAAAAACTTGGCTTGCGTAGCAGGACCCGCATGATGTCAGCCAGGCTTGCTGCGCCGGACTGACTGCCCCCGACATCAAACGCTCCCCTGACGGGTTCGCGAACCGTGGCGCGAAAAATGGGTGCCAGTACGATGCCTGCCACGCCGACAACCAGGAAGGCAAAGCGCCAGTCCACCAGGGTTGCAATGATGCCGCCAAAAACGATACCCAGGGCACTACCGATGGGAATGCCGAATGAGAAAACGCTCAGCGCCCGCGCTCGTTGGTTGGGCGGGAAGAAATCAGAAATAAGGGAATATGCGGGTGCGACGCCACCGGCCTCACCGATGCCAACGCCAACCCGAGCGAAGAACAGTTGCCAGAAGTTCTGGGCCGTGCCGCACAGGGCGGTCATTCCACTCCACACCACAAGCGCGCCCGTCATGATCCATGTCCGGCTCATACGGTCCGCTGCCATCGCGATCGGGATCGCCAGTGTCGTGTAGAGCAACGCGAATGCAAGACCGCCCATCAGGCCCAACTGTGTATCAGTAGCCCGAAGTCTTTCCTG
>JAOTSW010000012.1 GCA_029864735.1 Chromatiales bacterium
GTGTTGCCGGCGAAGCCCGGCTGAATCGGGATGGGATGCTGGTTGCCAGCCTGGACGGATTGCGGGTTCGGGCCAGGGTCGTGCGGCAGGACAAGGAATTGGTTGTCCTGCTCGACGGTGTGCGCCGGGCGCTGCTGATCCATGATCCGCTGGAAGCTGGGCTGGAGGACGAAGCCGGCCCGGGGAACCTGCGTTCACCCATGCCAGGCAAGGTCCTGGATGTGCTGGTAGCCGAGGGCCAGAAGGTTCAGCGGGGCGCTCCCATGATCATCCTCGAGGCCATGAAGATGGAGCACACCATCGTCGCACCGGCTGATGGTGTCGTGACCCGGATCAGTTACAAGCCGGGCGACCTGATAGACGAAGGCGTGGACCTGGTGGAATTCGAGGCTGACTGATCAGCCCGTGGCTGAATGGCCTCTGGCCCTGCCCAGTGCGGTCTCCAGGGTCTTGGCGAGGAAGCGTCCGGTGTAGGATTCAGGCACCCTTGCCACATCTTCAGGTGTGCCCTCTGCCAGGATTGTTCCGCCTTTCTCTCCACCTTCGGGACCCAGGTCAATTACCCAGTCTGCCGTCTTGATGACATCTAGATTGTGCTCGATGATCACGATGGTGTTGCCCTGGTCACGCAGGCGCTGGAGCACTTCCATCAGGTGCGCGATGTCATGAAAATGCAGACCCGTGGTGGGCTCGTCCAGCAGGTACAGCGTGCGCCCGGTTGCCCGCTTGGACAATTCCTTGGCCAGCTTGACCCGTTGGGCCTCGCCGCCTGACAGGGTGGTGGCGTTTTGACCCAGGCGAATGTAGGACAGGCCCACATCCATCAGGGTTTGCAGTTTGCGCGCCACCAGGGGTACGTTCTTGAAGTACTCCAGTCCATCCTCGACGGTGAGTTCCAGCACCTCGTGGATATTCTTGCCCTTGAAGCGTATGTCCAGGGTCTCCCGGTTGTAGCGCTGCCCCTTGCAGACATCGCAAGGCACGTAGACGTCGGGCAGGAAATGCATTTCCACCTTGATGACGCCGTCGCCCTGGCAGGCCTCGCAACGGCCACCTTTTACGTTGAAACTGAAGCGCCCGGTTTTATAGCCACGGGAGCGGGCTTCCTGGGTGCCTGCGAACAAGTCGCGAATGGGTGTGAACAGCCCCGTGTAGGTTGCCCGATTGGAGCGAGGTGTGCGGCCAATCGGGCTTTGACTGATATCGATCACCCGGTCGAACTGGTCCAGGCCATCGATGCCGTCACAGGGCGAGGCCAGTTCTGAGGAATCATTGATGGCGCGGGCCGCCTCGGCATACAGGGTGTCGTTAATCAGGGTGGATTTACCCGAGCCCGACACGCCGGTTACGCAGGTCATCAGACCCACGGGAATGCTGACCGTTACGTTTTTCAGATTATTGCCACTGGCATTATTTATCCTGATGAAGCGGCTGGGATCTGCCGAAGTACGCAGCAATGGCACTGGAATGGCGAGTCGCCCTGACAGGTATTTTCCGGTAAGCGAATCCGGGTGATTCTTGATTTGATCCGGGGTTCCCTGGGCCACGATCTGGCCGCCATGGACGCCGGCGCCCGGTCCCAGGTCCAGGACATGATCGGCGGTTTCAATCGCCTCTTCATCGTGTTCCACCACGATGACCGTATTGCCCAGGTCACGCAAATGGAAGAGGGTGTCCAGCAGGCGGCGGTTGTCACGCTGGTGCAGCCCGATGGAGGGTTCGTCCAGGATGTACATGACGCCAACCAGGCCGGAGCCGATCTGGCTGGCCAGCCGGATTCGCTGGGCCTCGCCGCCGGACAGGGTTTCCGCGCTGCGATTCAAGGTCAGGTATTCCAGGCCCACGTCCACCAGGAACTTGAGACGACTGCGCAGTTCATCGCGAATCTTGTTGGCGATTTCTCCGCGCCAGCCTGGCAAGTCCAGGGAGTCAAACATCTCCAGCGCACGGCCCACCGACATGTTGGTTACTTCGGGCAGGGTGTAGACGTCGATGAACACGTGCCGTGCCGCGGTGTTCAAGCGGTGGCCGCCGCAGGCGGTGCAGGGTTGGGTGCTCAGGTACTTGGCCAGTTCCTCGCGCACCATGTTGGATTCGGTTTCCCGGTAACGGCGCTGCATATTGGGAATGATTCCTTCGAAGCTCTTGGTGTACTTCGAGGTTTCACCCCGTGGGTCCTGGTATTCGAAGCGGATGGTCTGTTCGCCGCTGCCAAACAGGATGACTTGCCTGATCTCGTCCGAGAGTTCTTCGAACGGGGTTTCAATGTCGAAGCCATAATGGGCCGACAGGGCCTGGATCAGCTGGAAGTAATAGTTGTTGCGCCTGTCCCAGCCGCGAATAGCGCCGCCGGCCAGGCTCAGGTGAGGGTGGGTTGCCACCCGTGATGGATCGAAAAACTGCTGGCTGCCAAGACCGTCACAGCTCTCGCAGGCCCCGGCAGGGTTGTTGAAGGAGAACAACCGGGGTTCCAGTTCCACCAGAGAATAGCCACACTGGCGACAGGCGAAGCGATCGGAAAACACCACGTGCTCGCGCTCGGGCTCATCCATGAATGCCAGGTGGGCCACGCCGTCACCGAGTTTCAGGGCAGTCTCGAATGACTCGGCAAGACGCAGGTCCGCGTCCTCGCGAACTTTCAGTCGATCTACCACGACTTCGATTGTGTGGCGTTTTCGCAGGTCCAGTTCGGGTGGTTCATCAAGCTCCAGCAACTCACCGTCCACCAGGGCGCGAATAAAACCCTGTGCGCGCAAGTCCATAAATACCCGGTGATGCTCACCCTTGCGGTCCCTTACAACCGGCGCCAGTACCATTACCTTGGTGCCCTCGGGAAGGGCGATGACCTGGTCGACCATCTGGCTGACCGTCTGGGCCTGCAGATCGGTGTTGTGTTCGGGGCAGCGAGGAATACCGGCCCTCGCAAACAGCAGTCTCAGGTAGTCATAAATCTCGGTGACCGTGCCCACGGTGGAACGGGGATTGTGGGAAGTGCTTTTCTGCTCGATGGAAATTGCCGGTGAGAGTCCCTCGATATGGTCCAGGTCCGGTTTTTCCATGACCGACAGGAACTGGCGGGCATAGGCGGACAGCGACTCGACGTAACGACGCTGGCCCTCGGCATATATGGTGTCAAAGGCCAGGGACGACTTGCCTGAGCCAGACAGCCCGGTGATCACAATGAGCTTGTCCCGGGGAAGCTCTACATCCACGTTCTTGAGATTGTGGGTGCGGGCCCCTCGGATAAGAATACGTTCCATCACTTCGCTTATCCCTGAATCAACCTGCTAATATACGCCGTTTCCAAAGCGACGAGCAAAGGATCGGCACTTGTGAGACGACAGTCCGGCAGTGGCATTGCCATGACACACGACGAAAAGAGCGCAGTAGGCGTACTGGCGGGAATCTATGCCGTACGTATGCTGGGGCTGTTCATGCTGCTTCCGGTGCTGGCGCTGTTTGCCTCGGGTCTGGAAGGGGCAACCCCAACATTGTCGGGGCTTGCCGTGGGTGCCTACGGGGTGACCCAGGCCGGTCTGCAGATTCCCTTTGGCTTGATGTCGGACCGATTTGGCCGGATTCCGATTATTGTTGTCGGGCTGCTGATCTTTATTGCCGGCAGTGTGGTGGCAGCGTTGGCCACGGACATTTGGACCCTGATCGGGGGCCGTGTATTGCAGGGCGCCGGGGCGATTTCCGCAGCGGTTACCGCATTGCTGGCGGATCGGACCCGCGACATTGTGCGCACCCGGGCCATGGCGATCATCGGTATCAGCATCGGCACCACCTTTATGTTGTCCCTGATTCTCGGCCCGGCCCTGGCCGGCGTGGCGGGAGTCTCCAGCCTGTTCTGGTTGTCCGCCGCCCTGGGTGTCGGGGCCCTGGTCCTGTTGCTGGTCGTGTTGCCCAAAGCTCCCGAGCAGGAAGTTGTTCATCACCCGGAGAAGCCGCGTTTCCTGGATACCCTTCGGGATGCTGAATTGGTGCGCTTGTATACCGGGGTGTTCTTGCTACACGCTGCGGTGACCGCCCTGTTCGTGGCCGTGCCATTTGCCCTGCGGGATGTGGCCGGATTGGTCGCCGCAGAGCACTGGAAGGTGTATATGCCGGTCATCCTGATCTCTCTTCTGGGCACGGTCCCGCTGATCATGATGTCCGAGAGACAGCGCGACCCACGCAAGAGCCTGATTATCGGAATCTGCATATTGCTGGTGGGCCAGTTGTTGCTGGGCTGGCAGCATGGCAGCACCCTGGCCATCGCTTTGGCCCTGGTGGTATTTTTCGCCGGTTTCAACTTCCTTGAGGCTCGTTTGCCAGCCTTGCTTTCCCAGTTGGCCACTCCCGAGCGGCGCGGAGCAGCCCTGGGCATTTTCGCCAGTTCCCAGTTCATGGGAGCGTTCGTGGGCGGCACCATGGGCGGTTGGCTGCGCGGTAATTGGGGTCTTGAGGGTGTGTTTGCAGTCACCGCGAGCCTCGCGGCGGTCTGGTTGCTGCTTGCGCTGGGTGGTAAATCCACCGTTTCCGGGGATAAAGCCAATAATGAAGGGTGAGATTTTTGTCGGCTCGTCATACAATTGACGACCTTTTCCAGTCCGGGGATTTACCCGGCAAACCCGATAACGTGATGGTGTAGTTATGGCTCGAGGCGTAAATAAGGTCATTTTGGTAGGCAACCTGGGCGCAGACCCTGAAACCCGTTACCTGCCTAGTGGTTCAGCGGTGACGAACATCCGTATTGCCACTTCCGAGAGCTGGAAAGACAAGACTTCCGGTGAGCAGCAGGAACGTACTGAATGGCACAACGTCGTGTTCTTCGGCCGCCTGGCCGAGATTGCTGCGGAATATCTGCGCAAGGGCTCCCAGGTTTATGTGGAAGGCAGCCTGCGTACCCGTAAATGGGAAGGCAAGGATGGGGTGGAGCGTTACACCACCGAGACCGTTGCCGATGAGATGCAGATGCTGGGTGGACGTTCCGGTGGTGGATCAGCGCCCGCCAGTGCCCCGTCAGACCAGTCCCGACGCAGCAGCCCCGCTCCGGCGAGCAGTGCTCCGTCTGATGATTTTGACGACGATATCCCGTTCTAGCCAAGGCTTGAACCGGGAGTTCCCGGAGAATATTGACGCAAAATCTCGGCGCGCCTGGTTAGGGCGCGCCGTTTGCATTTCAGGTGGGCTTGGGAATGTGTATACCGGGAAGGCCCTGGAAAGGGATTCCCTCAAGTGAATTAACCGTGTCTGCGTGGTACCGGAAGCAGTCACATGAGCCGTAAAGCCCCAGGGTAAATCGGCCGAAATCATAGTAATTCCCGGTAATAACGGCTAATTTAACGGTTCGGAAATAAATGAATCAAGGGATGAGCGGAAAGCTCTATATCAAGACCTTCGGATGCCAGATGAACGAGTACGACTCGTCCAAGATGGCAGACGTGCTGGCTGAGTCGCACGGGTTGACGGTGACCAATGATCCGTCGGAAGCCGATGTGTTGCTCGTGAATACCTGTTCGGTGCGTGAAAAAGCCCAGGAGAAGGTTTTTTCTCTGTTGGGCACCTGGCGTCCGTTTAAGGAATTGCGGCCGGATGTGGTGATCGGTGTTGGCGGCTGTGTCGCCAGCCAGGAAGGCGACGCCATCATCAAGCGCGCTCCCTATGTCGACCTGGTCTTTGGTCCCCAGACCCTGCATCGCCTGCCCGAAATGCTGGAAAGCGCACGTGCCGCCGGTAAGGCCCAGGTGGATATCAGTTTTCCGGAAATCGAGAAGTTTGATCGTCTGCCCGAGCCCCGGGCCGAAGGCGCCACCGCGTTCGTATCCATCATGGAAGGTTGCAGCAAGTACTGCACCTTTTGTGTGGTGCCCTATACCCGCGGTGAAGAAGTCAGCCGTCCCTTCGACGATGTGATTACCGAGGTGGTCAAGCTCAGCCAACAGGGAGTGAAAGAAATCACCTTGCTTGGTCAGAACGTGAATGCCTTTCGTGGTGAAATGCACGATGGCACCCAGGCCGACCTGGCTACCCTGATTCACTACGTTGCGGCGGTAGACGGCGTTGAACGCGTTCGTTTTACTACCTCCCATCCGGTTGAATTTACCGACAGTCTGATCGAGGCCTATGCGGAAGTACCCGAGCTGGCCAGCTTCCTTCATTTGCCAGTGCAGTCGGGCTCGGACCGTATCCTGTCGCTGATGAAGCGTGGGCACACCGTCCTTGAATACAAACAAAAGATACGGCGTCTGCGTGATGCCCGTCCGGACCTGAGCATTTCTTCAGATTTTATTATTGGTTTCCCGGGGGAAACCGAAAAGGATTTCCAGGCCACTATGGACCTGATTGGCGAAATCGGTTTCGACCAGTCATTCAGTTTTATTTACAGTGCACGCCCGGGGACTCCTGCCGCGTCGCTTCCCGATGACGTGGATCAGGAGGAGAAGCACAAGCGTCTGTCTATCCTGCAGCAACGCATTAACCAGAAGGCGCTGGAGATTAGCCAGGGTATGGTTGGAAGTGTGCAGCGCGTGTTGGTGGAGCGGCATTCCAAGAAAGATCCAGGGCAGTTGGCCGGGCGTACTGAAAATAACCGCTGGGTAAATTTCGATGGCCCGTCAGAGTTAATTAACCAGTTTGCGACGGTGCTGATTACCGAGGGCTTGCCGAACTCCCTGCGCGGTCGCCTGCAGACGACGGAACAATCTTGAACGCTGAAATTGCCAAGACGGACCTGGTGCTGGAGCCGGCAGACAATGAGCGCCTTGCCCAGGTGTGCGGACAGTTTGACGAGAATCTCCGCTTGCTGGAACGGCGCATGAGCGTGGCTATCAGTAATCGGGGTAATCGCTTTGTATTGTCTGGCGAGCAGGCGGCCGTTGAGGCGACTGGCAAGGTCCTGACCCAGCTTTACGAGCTGGCGGCGAGGGAGTATCTGAATCCGGAGCGCGTTCATATGGCTATTCAGGAAGCAGGCATGGAAAGTGGCGCCAGCGGTGAATCGGCTGAGGCGGAGCTGATCGTCAAGACGCGCAAGCGCACTATCCGTGCCCGGGGCATCAATCAGCGCAGCTATGTGAAGCAGATGCGCGAGCAAGACCTGACATTTGGCGTGGGTCCGGCCGGTACCGGCAAGACCTACCTGGCGGTTGCTGCGGCGGTGGAAGCTCTCGAGACGGAAAAGGTGCGCCGAATCATACTGGTCAGACCGGCGGTGGAGGCGGGCGAACGGCTGGGCTTCCTGCCCGGCGACCTTGCCCAGAAGGTGGACCCCTATCTTCGCCCCATGTATGACGCGCTCTATGAGATGCTCGGTTTTGACCGGGTGGCCAGGCTGGTGGAAGCCCACGTTATTGAAATTGCTCCCCTGGCGTTCATGCGCGGCCGCACCCTGAATGAATCTTTCGTGATCCTGGATGAAGCCCAGAATTCGTCCGTGGAACAGATGAAGATGTTTCTCACTCGCATCGGATTTGGTTCCCATACGGTGGTGACCGGGGACATAACCCAGACTGACCTGCCTCGCAGCCAGCTCTCGGGTTTGCGTGACGCCCTGGATGTGCTCCGGGACGTGAGCGGCGTCGGATTTACCCATTTTTCTGCCCAGGACGTGGTGCGCCATCCCCTGGTGCAGCGCATTGTCCAGGCGTACGAGCGACACCAGGATGTCTGACTCGGACCATGTTAGCCGCCAGGCCCTGGAGCTGGATTTCCAGCTGGCTTGTGAGGCACTACCGGGTATTCCCGGGGCGGCGCAGTTTGCCACCTGGGCCGAGGCGGCCCTGGTCGGTGAGCGGGACCAGGCAGAGCTGAGTATTCGCGTGGTGGACGAAGAAGAAGGCAGGGCGATGAACCTGAAATACCGTGGCAAGGACTATGCGACCAATGTGCTGTCCTTCCCGGCGGATATACCCGATTACGTTGAGCTTCCCTTGTTGGGCGACCTGGTGATTTGTGCTCCCGTGGTGACCGCGGAAGCTCGCGAGCAGGGCAAGGCGCCCGAGGCCCACTGGGCGCACATGGTGGTGCACGGAGTGCTGCACCTGCTCGGCTACGACCACATTGATGATTCAGCGGCGGAAGTCATGGAGAACAGAGAGCGTAAAATACTTTCTGGCTTCGGTTTCGCTGACCCTTATACGCCGGCTGATTGAGTAGACGAGCCGGATTCGCATTACCGCAGGAGATTACCCTCATGTCAGATGACCAACCTCCAAGTAGAAACGGTCTCGGGAAACCGGGCTGGTTGCGCCAGTTGTTTTGGCGCCTTGGCAGTCGTCCCCGGGATCGGGAGGAATTGGCCCAGGTTCTTGATGAACTTTCGGGGTCTGGAGTTCTGGACGCGCAGGAACTGGGCATGATTCGTGGCGTGCTCGAGGTATCGGAGTCCCAGGTGAGGGATATCATGATTCCGCGTTCCCAGATGGTGGTGCTTGATCGTGACGACGAACCCCAGAAAATGCTTGAGGTCATCAACGCCTCGGGACACTCGCGCTTCCCGGTGATCGGTGAAGACCGTGACGAGGTGATCGGCGTCTTGTTGGCCAAAGATTTGCTGCGTTTCTTCGCTGAAAACGCGGAAGGGCGTTTTGATATTCGCGAGTGCTTGAGACCTGCGGTGTTTATACCCGAGAGCAAGCGCCTGAATACCATGCTCAAGGATTTTCGCGTCAGCCACAATCACATGGCAATCGTGGTGGATGAGTACGGTGGCGTTTCGGGTCTGTTGACCATTGAAGATGTGCTTGAGGAAATCGTCGGCGAAATTGGCGATGAACATGACATCGAGGAGGATGTTGAAATTGTCCGGGAGAGCCCCAGGCGCTTCCTGGTAAAAGGCTATACCAAGGTCTGGGATTTCAACGACTATTTCGGTTCCAATTTTCTTGACGAAGAGTTTGATACCGTGGCCGGCATGATCATGCATGAGCTGGGGCGCCTGCCCCGTCGCGGAGAGGTGCTGAAACTCGGCGAGATGGAATTGCGCATCGTCCGGGCTGATCGTCGCAGGGTCGAGACCGTGCAAGTCACCCTTGCGGAAGATCATGTTGAAACCCCGGGAGATTCCGCCTGAGTCGCCCGGGTATGCAAGGCGCCGTCGAGACCATCCAGCGATGGCGGCATTGGCGGATAGGATTGTCCGCAATGGCCGGGGCTATCTTGCCCCTGGCATTCGCACCGTTGTCTGCCTACCCCCTGGCGCTTGCCGCGCCGGCCCTGTTTTTTTTGCTGATAGACGGGCAGCGCCCCGGGCTTGCCGCTCGATGCGGCTTTGCCTTTGGATTCGGCGCCTTTCTTTTTGGCACCTATTGGCTGTACATCAGCGTCCATCACTTCGGCAAGGCGCCTTTATATATCGCCCTGCCGGTGATGTTGAGCCTGATAGCCGTGATGGCGGCCTGGTATTCCTTGCTGGCCTGGGTATGCACCCGCTGGCTCACGGGCTCGGCGAGCTCGCGCTGGCTGTTGAGTTGGCCCGCCGCCTGGGTGCTCGGGGAGTGGTTGCGGGGATGGGTGGCATCGGGCTTTCCGTGGTTAAGTCTGGGTTACAGCCAGGTGGACAGCCCCCTTGCGGGGTTCGCGCCCCTGGCTGGAGTGTACGGCGTGAGTTGGGCTACCGTCCTGGTGGCCGGCGGAATCGCGTTAATCGTGCGTGGATCGAATAAACCAAGGTGGCTGGGCCTGTTGGCAGCAATCACCGTCTGGCTGGGAGGGGGGTTGCTTCGCACTGTCTCCTGGACCACTGCCGAGGGCGAACCCGCCCGGGTGATGCTTGCCCAGGGAAACATATCCCAGGATCGGAAGTGGCTTCCCGAGCAGCGCCAGCCTACCCTGGACCTGTATCGCAAACTCACCCTTGAGAACCTGGACAGTGATCTGATCGTCTGGCCCGAGGCGGCGATTCCGGCATTGGTCTCGGAAGAGACGGGCTACCTTTCGGAGGTCTGGACCCAGGTGCAGGAATCTGGCGGTGTGTTGGTGCTGGGCGTACTCAGGCTGGACAGTTACGACTGGGAAGTTCGCAACTCGTTGCTGGCCCTGGGTGAGGAACCGAGTTTCTACGACAAGCGACACCTGGTGCCTTTCGGGGAATATTTCCCGGTGCCGGATTTTGTGCGTAACTGGCTGCGCCTCATGAGCCTGCCTTATTCCGATATCGAACCCGGGACTGACGATCAGGAAGTTCTCAAGGCCGGGCGTTTTCGTATTGCGCCCACGATTTGTTACGAGGATGCGTTCGGGGCCGAGCAGCGAATTTTCCTTCCCCAGGCGAACCTGCTGGTGAATGTCAGCAACGACGCGTGGTTCGGGGATTCGGTGGCGCCTCATCAGCACCTGCAAATTGCCCGCATGCGTGCTCTGGAGACAGGTCGCTTCCTGATTCGCAGCACCAATACCGGTGTTTCGGCGGTGGTGGATTCCAGGGGCCGGGTGGTTGCGCGATCTCCCCAGTTCCAGGTGGCGACCCTCAAGGCCACGGTGCAACCGCTGACCGGCGCCACACCATTTGTGTCTGGAGGCACCCTGCCCTTGCTCGGATTGCTATTGCTGGCCATTGCAGCCGGCACCCTGCCAGCCCGATTCAGGGCGCATAAACCTCGCTGAATACAGGCTGACCCGGGTAAAATCCGGTATCCTTACCGGTTTTACAGAACACGCGAGCAAGCCGTCGTCATGGACCCCATTTATCGACCCGAAATCATTGAACCCGAAGCCCAGGGCTATTGGGAGGAAAATGATTGTTTCGTTGCCAAGGAAGACCCCTCCAGGGAAAAGTATTATTGCCTGGTGATGTTTCCCTATCCCAGTGGTCGTGCCCACATGGGTCACGTGCGCAATTACACCATTGGCGACCTGATTGCCCGCTACCAGCGGATGCTGGGCAAGAACGTGCTGCACCCCATGGGCTGGGATGCATTTGGCCTGCCGGCTGAAAACGCGGCCATCAAGAACAAGGTGCCGCCGGCCAAGTGGACTTACGAGAACATTGCCCACATGCGCGATCAGTTCAAGCGCCTGGGGCTGGGATATGACTGGAGTCGCGAGCTGGCGACCTGCCGTCCCGAGTATTATCGCTGGGAGCAACTGCTGTTCACCCGGCTGATGAAAAAGGGAATGGTTTATCGCAGGGAAGCCGTGGTCAATTGGGATCCGGTGGATCAGACTGTGCTGGCTAACGAGCAGGTTATCGATGGTTGTGGCTGGCGCTCCGGAGCCCCGGTTGAGCGTCGCGAGATTCCCCAGTGGTTCATGAAGATCACTGACTACGCAGAGGAGTTGCTGGAGGGTCTGGACAAGCTGGAAGGCTGGCCCGAGGCGGTGCGGACCATGCAACGCAACTGGATCGGTCGCTCGGAAGGTCTGGAAATTGATTTTGAGGTCTCCGGTGGCGATCCGCTGAGGGTTTTCACCACCCGTCCCGACACGCTTTATGGCGTGACCTACATGGCCGTGGCGGCAGAGCACCCGCTGGCCGTGGCCGCCGCGAAAGACAATCCCGAGCTGGCCGCCTTTCTTGCCGAATGCCGCAATACCAAGACGGCTGAAGCGGACATGGAAACCATGGAGAAGAAGGGCATGCCGTTGGGCATCACGGTGCGCAACCCGATCAATGGTCAGGAAGTACCCGTGTGGGCCGCCAACTTCGTGCTTATGAGTTACGGCACCGGTGCGGTCATGTCAGTACCCGGCCACGATCAGCGTGACTGGGAGTTCGCAACCCAATACGGATTGGAAATTCGCCAGGTAATCGCGCCAGCCGATGGCAGCGAGTTCGACCTGGGCGAGTGCGCCCTGACCGAGAAGGGCGTGCTGGTTAATTCCGGTAAGCACGACGGTCTGGATTTCCAGCAGGCATTTGATGCCATCGCTGAGGAGTTTGAGCAGTCGGGTCTTGGCAAGCGCAAGGTGAATTACCGTCTCAGGGACTGGGGCGTTTCGCGTCAGCGTTACTGGGGAGCGCCAATTCCCGTCATTAACTGCGATGACTGCGGCGCCCTGCCTGTACCCGAAGAAGACCTGCCGGTGGTATTGCCCGAGGACGTATCGTTTGAAGGCGTGAGTTCACCGATCAAGACCATGCCCGAGTTTTACGAGACTACCTGCCCCAAGTGTGGCAAGGCGGCGGTACGTGAAACGGATACCTTCGATACCTTTATGGAGTCGTCCTGGTATTTCAGTCGCTACGCCAGCCGCAATTGCGATACCGCGATGGTTGACGAGCGAGCTCAATACTGGATGCCGGTGGATCAGTACATCGGTGGTATCGAACACGCAATTTTGCACCTGCTCTACGCGCGCTTCTTCCAGAAGCTGATGCGTGACGAGGGCATGCTGGATGTGGACGAGCCGTTTGCCAATCTGCTGACCCAGGGAATGGTGTTGAAGGACGGATCGAAGATGTCCAAGTCCAAGGGCAATACCGTGGATCCCCAGGAACTGGTTGATCGCTATGGCGCGGACACGGTTCGGCTTTTCATGATGTTTGCCTCGGCTCCGGAGCAATCTCTGGAATGGTCTGACGAGGGTGTCGAAGGCGCTTACCGTTTTATCAAGCGATTGTGGCGTGCGGTGTCGCAACACCTGGAGTTGGGTCCCGTGACCCGGCCCGAATCCGGTGAGTTGTCACCCCAGCTCAAGGATCTTCGTCGCAAGCTGCATGAGACCATCTTGAAAGTGGGGGATGACTACGGTCGTCGCTATACTTTCAACACGGCGATTGCGGCCATCATGGAATTGATGAATGAACTGGCGAAAGTCCAAGACACCGACCCACAATCCCGGGCACTGGCCCAGGAAGTGCTGGAAGCGGTTGTGTTGATGCTCTCGCCGATCCTGCCCCACGTGTGTCACCGACTCTGGTTTGACCTGGGACACGAGGAGGCGGTGCTTGAACAAAGCTGGCCTGTTCACGACCCCGAAGCCCTGGTCAGAGACGAGGTGCAGTTGGTGGTCCAGGTTAACGGCAAGCTGCGCGGACGTATTTCGGTGGCGGCGGATGCCAGTGCGGAGCAGGTCCAGGCAATTGCCATGGCCGACCCCAATGTGCTGCGCTTTGTGGAGGGCAAGCCCTTGCGCAAGGCGA
Source organism: Chromatiales bacterium (assembly GCA_029864735.1). Classification (GTDB taxonomy): domain Bacteria; phylum Pseudomonadota; class Gammaproteobacteria; order Steroidobacterales; family BM003; genus CAKZML01. Next base: position 13,067 of record JAOTSW010000012.1, read on the forward strand.
TCGTGGTGCCCAATAAGCTGGTAAACCTGGTTGTCTGATCGATGAAATTTCCCTGCAAAATACTGCTCACCGTGTTGTTGGCTTTTTCACTGTCGGCGTGCGGGTATCAATTGCAGGGCAATGAGCGTCTTCCCGAGTTCATGGGTGTGACCTACATACAGACCGGTAACCAGTACAGTGACCTGGCCCTTACCCTGGAGCGCAGGTTGAGAGCGGCGGGAGTACAGCCCACTCGCTCGCCGGAAGGGTCTACTGCGGTGTTGCGATTAAACAAGGATGAATTCGGCCAGCGCCTGCTCTCGGTGTCGGCTGAGAACGTGCCCCAGGAATTTGAGGTCTATTACACGATCGCCTACCAGGTGCTGGTGGATGGCAAGGTGCTGCTGGAGGTGGATTCCAGGACCCTGACCCGGGACTATACTTTCGATCCCACTGATGTCCTGGCCAAGCGCCGTGAAGAAGAGTTCCTGCGGGCGGACCTGGCCAATGACCTGGTCAGGCTGATGATGCGACGCATTGCCGCCCTGGATTTACCAGAGCAATAACTTGCCTGATTACAGCCGGTGCATTGCGAAAGTTTATCGGTTCAATATAAATTACGTATAACTTCTCTATTAGTTGGGTTTACGGTTTGCCAAATAGAATCATACAATTGATTGCCGGACCGCTAGTCGCAGCGCTGCTGTGCCTGCAAGCAGTAAACCTGGTTCATGAAGTCACTACCCCGGCTCACGAGTCGGGACAGGCGTGCGAATTTTGCCTGAAGTTTGAACGTACCGGTTCCGCCCTGATCCAATCACCACAGCTCGCCCCCCTGTCCAGGGTGTGGGTGGCCCTGGTGGTTCCCACTGTTCACAAGTTGCCCACCGCAATTGCCCTGATTCCGGAGCCCCGCGGCCCTCCTGCCTGATCCCATGACTCCACGGAGGCGGTCGTGCGCGCCGTGAGTATCACCAGGTGGTGCGTTGTTCATATTGAGCACGCGATGTAAATGGACTGTGGAACTTTTTTCTAATGAAACGATATACCCTGATTTTCTTGATTGCCCTGGGTCTGGCGGGTCTTGGCAACCCTTCGATTGCCCAGGTCCAGATGACCAATAATGCGTTTAATCCAGCGATGAGCCTGATTTTGGACGGCAAATTTGCCGCTTATTCGGGAGATTTTTCCGGCTTTGATTTTGCGGGTTTCCCCCTGGATGAGGAGGTCTCGCCGCCACCGGAGGGCTTGTCCCTGGGGGAAAGCGAGTTTGTCTTGAGCGCCAACGTGGATGACCTGTTTTATGGTTTCATGACGGTGGCGCTGCACCAGGACGAGGGCAGCACCGAGGTGGAGCTTGAGGAAGCCTGGATTGAGACGCTGTCCTTGCCGGGTGGACTGGGGGTAAAAGCCGGTGCGATGTATTCAGACATTGGCTACCAGAATTCCCGTCACCCCCATACCTGGGACTTCGTCGACGCACCCTTGCCCTATGCAGTCATGCTGGGCGGGAATTTTGCAGATACCGGGGTCCAGCTTCGCTGGCTGGCGCCCACCGACCTGATGCTGGAAATGGGCGCAGAGTTACTTCGCGGCGAAAGTTACCCCGCATCTGGCGCCGGTAACAGCGGCACCGGCGCATGGACTGCTTTTGCCCGGCTGGGAGGAGACCTGGGGGACAGCCAAAGCTGGCGCCTGGGCTTGTCTTACCTTTCCGGGAAAGTCGTAGAGCGTGAGTACGATCCAGGGGTGGGGCCGGGTACAGACCTGGGTGCATTTTCCGGAGACAGTTCGGTGGCCATCGTGGATGCTGTCTGGAAGTGGGCAGAAAACGGCAATCCCCGTCAGCGCAATCTCGTAATACAGGCCGAGTACCTGCTGCGCGAAGAGGATGGCCTGCTGGACATGGCCGGCGACAATTTCAACGGCAGCAGTCCCTACGATATTTCCCAGGACGGTTTTTACATCCAGGGTACCTATCAGTTTCGACCGAGTTGGCGTGTGGGACTTCGCTATGACCGCGTCAGCGCCGATAACGCGCCCCTGTTGCCGCCGCTGGAGGGTTTGCTCGAGACTGCCGGTTCCCCAAGCCGCGTAACCGCCATGCTTGACTACTCCCGCAGTGAGTTCAGCCGGCTGCGTTTCCAGGTTGCGAACCTGGACAACGGTCGACGCAGTGACAGCCAGGTCATGCTCCAGTACATCATGAGCATAGGCGCCCACGGCGCCCACCAGTTCTGAGGCCTGCAGCATGAAAAAATGGGTAGTTTTGGTACTTGCGATGCTTGCCAGTCCCGGGCTGGTTCATGCTGAGTTGAAGGTGTTTGCCTGCGAAGCCGAATGGGCTGAGCTGGCGAAACAACTTGGTGGTGACCAGGTAAAGGTGGAAAGCGCCACCACGGGTTTGCAGGACGTGCATTACATCCAGGCCAGGCCCAGCCTGATCGCCCGTGTGAGAAGCGCTGACCTGGTTGTTTGCACCGGCGCAGACCTGGAGGCAAGTTGGTTGCCATTGTTGCTGCGCAAGGCGAATAACCGGGATGTGCTGCCTGGTCAGCCTGGTTTTCTTGCTGCATCGAAATTTGTCACCCTGCTGGAGAAGCCCGAGGTGCTGGACAGGGCGGCCGGAGATATTCATCCTTTCGGCAATCCCCATATCCAGTTGGATCCGCGGAATATAGGCCTGGTTGCGGCAGAGTTGGCCAAGCGCCTGCAGGCCCTGGATTCAGCCCATGCGGACACTTATGCCGCACGCTACGCGGATTTCAAGGGGCGATGGGATTCGGCCGTCGATGGCTGGGCAACGCGGTTGCAAACCTTGCAGGGCGCCAGGCTGGTGACCTATCACCGCAGCTGGGTATACCTGTTCGCCTGGGCGGGACTGGTAGAGGCGGGGACCCTGGAGCCCAAGCCCGGGGTGCCACCCAGCAGCAGTTATTTGTCGGAGTTGCTGGCCAGGCTCAAGGGCCAGGAAATACTGGGTATCGTGCATGCCTCCTATCAGGATTCACGTCCCTCGGAATGGCTTTCCGAGCGCACAGACATTCCCGTCTTGCTGCTGCCCCACACCGTGGGCAGTACTCCCCAGGTAACTGACTTGTTCAGCATGTTCGAGATACTGGTGAGTACTCTTGAAGGGGCGGCTAGATGAACTGGCATGCAATGGACATCAGCATTCTTGGTCCCGCCTTGTTGGCGGGCGTCCTGGTGTTATCTACCCATGTACCCCTGGGCAGGGAAGTCCTCAAGCGGGGCATTATTTTTATTGACCTGGCCGTTGCCCAGTTGGCCGGCCTGGGCGTTATCCTCGCCAGCACCCTGGGTTGGGAAATTCATGGCTATCCAGCCCAGGCTGCGGCTTTCGGTGCGGCTATTGCCGGGGCCATTTTCCTGACCTGGGTAGAGCGCAATCTCCAGGATGTGCAGGAAGCGATCATCGGTGTGATGTTTATCCTGGCAGCCACCGCAAGTATGCTGCTGTTGGCCAATAATCCCCGGGGTGGCGACGAGCTCAAGGATTTGCTCGTCGGCCAGATTCTGTGGGTGGATATGGCCGCCCTGGGCCCGGCTGCAGTGCTGTCGGCGGTGGTGCTAATTGCATGGTTTTTCCTGCGGCACAAAATTCAGCGGGTCGGGTTCTATATACTGTTTTCACTGAGTGTCACGGTTTCGGTTCAGCTGGTGGGGGTTTACCTGGTGTTTTCCAGCCTGATTATTCCAGCCCTGGCCACACGGAACCTGGGCGGCAAGGGATTGTGGGCGGCCTATGCCGTCGGACTCGCCGGATATATCCTGGGTATGCTGTTGTCGGCCCTGATGGATCTTCCCACCGGCCCGGTGATCGTCTGGTCAATGGCCGTCGTGGCGGTGATTGTGGGCCTGATGCGCAAGAGGGATGCAAACCAGTGAAAGTACCGGCCAATGCATTGGCACAGAAGCTCAAGAGCGGCCTGGCCGGGGTCTACCTGGTCAGTGGTGACGAACCCCTGCTGGTGGGAGAGGTCTGCGACGCCATTCGTGCAGCGGCCCGCGCCCAGGGCTTCGATGAGCGTGACCTGCATGTGGCCGAGCGTGGCTTTGACTGGGATGGCTTGCTTGCCGCTGGCAGCAACCTGTCATTGTTTGCCAGTCGACGAATCGTTGAGTTGCGACTGCCTACGGGTAAGCCTGGCGACAAGGGTGCAAAAGCGATCATTCAACTGATTGAGCATGCCGACCCGGATACCCTGCTGCTTGTTGTCGCCCCCCAGCTGGACAAGCGCAGCCTGGGTGCGGCTTGGGCCAAGGCCATTGACGCTGCCGGCATGGTGGTTCAAATCTGGCCGGTGGAAGAGTCCCAGATGCCGGGCTGGATCAAGCAGCGCTTGCGTGCCAGTGGACTGCAGGCGGACGAGGAGGCGGTCCGGCTCCTGGCCACCCGCGTTGAAGGGAACCTGATGGCCGCCCAGCAGGAGATCGACAAGCTGGTATTGCTGCACGGTAGCGGGAAACTTGATGCCGATATGATTCAGGAAGCGGTATCAGACAGCTCCCGGTTCGATATTTTTGACCTGGTGGATGCCGCCTTGCTTGGCGACTCCAGCCGGGCACTGAGAATTCTTCAAGGGCTCCGCCAGGAGGGCGTTGAACCGGTCCTGATTTGCTGGGCCCTGAGTCGCGAGGCACGCACTCTGTCGCCCCTGGCGTGGCAAATCAGCCATGGCGACGCTCCCGGTCAAGTCCTGGGGAAAGTCTGGGCCAGGCGCAAACCGCTGGTTTCTGCGGCCTTGCAGCGCCATTCATCGGGGTCGATTCATGCCCTGCAACTGCAACTGGCCAGGGCAGATCGAGTGGTCAAGGGCCAGGCTAGCGGCGCAATTTGGGACGAACTGGCCCTTATCGTGGCAAAATTGGCGGGTACCAATCTTAGATTGAAGGCCGCAGGTTGAGATTTTCGATCACCCTCACAGTAAAACCACCCCGGAACCCGTGATGGAGCGACATCAGGCTCCTATTGGTGTGTTCGGGGGTACATTCGATCCTATTCACTTTGGCCACCTGCGTACCGGCTACGAATTGCTCCATTTGCTCAGGCTGGAAGAGGTGCGTTACCTGCCTTGTCGACTGCCGCCCCATCGGGGTGTGCCGGTTGCATCGGCTCAGGCGCGCCTTGAAATGGTTCGTGCTGCGGTAGCTGGTCAGCCCGGGTTGGTGGTAGACGATCGGGAACTGCACCGTGACGGTCCATCGTATTCGGTGGATACCTTGCGTGACCTTCGGCAGGACTTCCCGGATCGTTCCCTGTGTCTGATCGTGGGGATGGACGCTTTCCTGGGGTTTCCGGACTGGTCTCGTTGGCAGGAGATTTTCGAGCTTGCCCACGTTGTGGTGGCCAGGCGACCTGGCTGGACCGCCCCGGACATGGGTGAGTTGGAGGCGGTGCTGGAGCAGCGGCAAACCACCGAGGTGGAAGACCTGCATGGAGCCGTGTCGGGACGGATTTATATACATGCCGTGACCCAGTTGGAGATTTCCAGCACGGCAATACGGCAGATGGTGTCGGCAGGCCAGGAACCGCGTTTCCTGATGCCCGATGAGACATGTGAAATTATTAAGCGAAGCGGCTGTTATTCAGGCCGCATCACAACAGAGGATACAAACCGTTGATGGATAGCAAGACATTGCAGGCCCTGGCAGTAGCCGCCCTGGAAGATGGAAAAGGTAATGATATCAAAGTGATAGATGTCCGGGGCTTGACGAGTATTGCCGACTACATGGTGATTGCGAGCGGAACCTCGGATCGCCATTGCAAGTCGCTGGCGGACCGCGTGATCGAGGCATCCAAGGAATCCGGATTGCGTCCCCTGGGCGTGGAAGGCACCGAGGGTGGAGAGTGGATACTGGTGGATTTGTATGACGTTCTTGTGCACGTCATGCAGCCTCGTGTACGCGATTTCTATAACCTTGAAAAATTGTGGGATGTCGCGGCGGAGCGCCGCGGGAAAGCCAGCGGTACTGACTGACATGCGCTTGCGCCTGCTATCTCCTGGGCAAAAAATGCCTGCCTGGATACAGCAGGGATTCGCCGAGTACGCCCAACGCATGCCCCGGGAGTGCAAGCTTGAACTGTTGGAAATTCCGCTGGGCAAACGCGCCCGGGGCATACCAGTGGAAAGGGCCATCGAGGCCGAGGGCGAGCGAATGCTGGCCGCTATCAAGCCCGGTGACCGGGTGGTGGCCCTGGAAGTGAATGGAAAGTCGTTCACCACCGAGGCGCTGGCCGGACATCTGGAAAGCTGGATGGGTGATGGCCGTGACGTATGTCTGTTGGTTGGCGGTCCGGATGGACTGGCGCCAGCGTGTATTGAGCGGGCTGATATGAGTTGGTCCTTGTCCCCGCTTACCCTGCCTCACGGTCTGGTCCGTGTTCTGCTGGCCGAGCAGCTGTATCGGGCCTGGACGGTGATGAAGGGCCATCCCTATCATCGGGCTTGAAAGTGCCGGCAAGCTCAGCCACGGCCACCCATTAGCCGATCTTTGCGCGGCTTGCGGGAAGAGCCGGAAAAGATGACACTTCCATATATGAATCAAGACTTTATCTACCTGGCGTCCGCCTCCCCCAGACGAGCGGAGCTGCTGGGACAAATCGGTGTTCGATTCTCAACCCTGGCTCCTGACCTGGATGAGACCCCCCTGGCCGGAGAACTGCCGGAAGACTACGTCGTGCGCATCGCAAAAGAGAAAGCCGAGTTTGCCGGTGAACACCTGGTGCCGGCTGGTTCCGCGGTGCTGGCAGCGGACACGGCGGTGGTGCTGGATGATGAGATTTTTGGTAAGCCCCGTAACCGGGAGGAGGCACTGGCCATGTTGGCTAAATTGTCGGGACGCGAACATCGTGTCCTGACGGCAGTGGCCTTGTATGTCGAGGGAAGGAATCGGGTAGCCGTGAGTGAAAGCAAAGTCGAATTCAAACCGTTTAGCCCAGGAGAAGCCGAGGCATACTGGAATACCGGTGAACCAGCGGACAAGGCTGGGGCTTACGGTATTCAGGGTATGGGTGCGGTTTTTGTGAAACACTTGCAGGGTAGTTATTCCGGCGTAATGGGACTACCTCTTTTCGAGACAGCCCAGCTACTGTCGGAGGCCGGGCTGGCTTCTATGGTGACGCAACCATGAACAGGGAAATTCTCATCAATGTGAACCAGCGGGAGTCACGCGCCGCGGTGTTGGACAGTGGCGTGCTGCAAGAAGTTTATATTGAACGTGCAAGTCGCCGAGGCTTGACCAGCAACATCTACAAGGGAAAAGTCAGCCGCGTCCTTCCTGGAATGCAGGCCGCATTTATCGAAATAGGTCTGCAACGCACCGCTTTTTTGCATGCCAGGGATATTCACCAGAAAGTTGCCGTCGGCAATGATTTACAGGATCTGCCACCGGGGAATATTGATGACCTGGTAAATGAAGGCAATGACATTCTCGTGCAGGTCGTCAAGGATCCACTTGGCACCAAAGGAGCACGATTAAGCACCTACATCACTCTGCCGTCCCGATTCCTGGTGTACTTGCCCAAGGGTAGCGGCGTCGGCGTATCGACCCGCATTGAAAACCCGGAAGAACGTCAGCGCCTGCGCGAACTGGTGCAAGGGTTTATTGATGAGAATTCCCGGGGCGGATTTATCGTGCGCACCGCCGCCGAAGGTGCGGGCTTCGACGAGTTGCGGGCCGACATGGTTTTTCTTCAAAAGCTATGGGATGTCATCAGCGAGAAGGCGCTGCGTACCCAGGTAGGTAAGTTGGTGCATGAAGACCTGGAATTGTCACTGCGCATACTGCGGGACGTGACGGGTCAGGAAATCTCCCGGGTGCTGGTTGACTCGGAGAAGGTCTTCGAAAGAATGCGGGAGTTTTCTCGCATGTTCATTCCTGAAATGCTGCCGAAACTCGAGCTGTATGCAGGAGAGCGTCCGGTATTTGACCTGCATGGCGTGGAAGAAGAAATCCAAAAGGCACTGGACAGAAAAGTTCTGCTCAAGTCAGGGGGTCACCTGATTATTGACCAGACAGAGGCCATGACGACCATCGATGTAAATACCGGTGGATTCGTCGGTCACAGGAACCTGGAGGAAACGATTTTCAAGACCAACCTGGAGGCGGCCGTCGCCATCGCAAGGCAACTTCGGCTGCGTAACCTGGGCGGGATTATTATTCTCGATTTCATCGATATGGAAGTCGAGGCCCACAGGGTTCGGGTGCTGGAAGCGTTGCAACGCAGCCTGGAAACGGATAGTGCCCGGACTAATGTATGTGAGGTGTCCAGCCTTGGACTGGTGGAGATGACCCGTAAGCGTACCCGGGAGAGCCTGGAGAATATGCTTTGCGAGCCTTGCCCAACCTGTGAGGGTCGGGGAAGGGTCAAGACTTCAGAAACGGTTTGCCATGAAATCTTCAGGGAAATACTGAGACATACCAGTCAGTTTGAATTCCAGAAAATACTGGTATTGGCGCATCCCGAGGTGATTGAGACCATGCTGGATGATGAATCCTCCGGTGTTGCGGAACTTGAAAGCATTACAGGGTCTCCAATACGACTACAGGCTGAGGCTTTGTATAGCCAGGAACAATTTGATGTGGTTCCCACCTAACAGCAACCGGTCAGACCTCATTGAGGCACCCCTGGCCCATGTCTAGCGTCTTCAGAAGAGTCTGGAGATGGACGGCTGCTATTGTCGCGGGACTGGTGATCGTTCTTGCTATGGCGGTGGGGGCCTTTCGGCTGTTCCTTCCCCAGTTGCCTGAGTACCGCGCGCAGATAGAGACCTGGGCTACACAAGCCCTCGGACGGCCACTGAAGATTGGCGACATTGATGCGCGGCTATCCCTGGCAGGTCCGCTGGTGGTATTCAGGGACACGGTGGTCCTGGCTCCTGATGGCGTTACCCCGGTTGTTGACGCGGATTCCATCTCGGTGGTGATCAGCTTGATGGACTTGCTGCTCGAGCAGGAACTGGCAGTATCCAGTGTGCGCATTGAAGGGATTGTCCTGGAAGTGGAGCAGCTCGAAGACGGTCGTTTCTACGTGCTCAATCGTGTGCTGCCGGCGGAGCCTGGTGATGTGGACCAGGCCGGCACCGGCAAGGCGCCGGTGATGCCCAACGGTCGATACGAAATTCGCAACGCAACGATTCGAATGACCAGCGCCAGGCGACCCGGCGAGCCGCTGGAATTCCAGCAGGCGACTCTGGACGTGGAAAAGAGCGATAGCGAGCTTAGCCTGGGTGTAAATATCTATTTGCCCGACAATCTCGGCGGGTCATTGCGAATCACTGCCAACACAGAGAATTTGGATGCGGGTCCCGGGAAACAGAACTGGCAGTTGTTGTTCCAGGCCCGGGGGCTGGATCTGGCAGGATGGAAGGAAGTCCTTCCCGACACGATTGACGCCCCCCTGGGTGGCAGCGGCGATATCACCGTGTGGGCAGCGCTGGGTGCTCTGGGTCTTGAGAACGGCATTGTTGACCTGGACCTTCGAGACCTGATCCTGTCGGATCCAGATTCTGTTCCGGGAGCTGCCTTCCAACACCTGGGAGGCAAACTCGAGTGGGTCAAAAAGCCCGATGACTGGCAGTTCAAGCTTCTTGACCTGTCTGTTGAAAGAGATGGACGTATCTGGAACTCCGATGCCATTCGCCTGGAGTTGGCGCGAAAAAACGGTGATGGCCGCTTGCTGTATATGACCGCAGACCGGATTCACCTGGATGACTTCCAGCCCTTCTTGCCATGGGTGCCTGACGAGGAAATTCGAGCCCGGCTCATGGGTCTGAATCCAAGAGGTGTGGTTAGCGATTTGAATTTGCAGTTCGCCAGCGAGGCTGGGGGAAATGCCAATTATTCAGTGCGTGCCTACCTGTCTGGAGCCGGGGTCAATGCGGTCGACAAGCTGCCGGGGGTGCAGGGGTTTACCGGCGCTGTAAAGGCTAACGATGACGGTGGTGAGGTTGAATTGTCTTCGGTAGGCCTGGCGGTGGATTTACCCAAGGTCTTTGAGAGCCCGCTGGTTTTCGAGCAGGCAACCGGGAAGTTGAGCTGGCAGCGCAGTGCAAGTGGTATCAAGGTTCGTGGCGCCGACCTGGTGTTGGCAAATCAGGACATCTATACCTACAGCACTCTGAACCTTGAATTGCCCAAAGAGGGCGCAGGCCCGGCAATAGATCTGGAGACCCAGATCAAAGATGGCAACGTGGCGAACAAGACGGCTTATTTGCCCATTGTGAAACTATCATCCAAAGCCCGGGAATGGCTGGAACGCAGCATTGTCAGCGGTCGAATTCCCGAGGGGCGAATGGTGTTGAAGGGGCCGCTGGACAAGTTTCCGTTCAAGAATGGCGAAGGACGTTTTACGGTAGATTTTTTGCTCAATGACCTGGTCCTGGATTACAAGGAAGGCTGGCCAGAAATTCGCGACTTGAATACACATGTTGTATTCGAGGGTCCGGGAATCAGCGTCGACGCGGTCGATGGCAACATGGCGGGAAATCAGATCGTCACTGCCCGGGCAGAGATTCCTGTTCTGGGTGAGGCCAGGCTGACCGTTCGGGGGCAAACCGAGGGAACGGTTACTGCGGGGCTGGATTATCTTGCTGCGATTCCGCCGGGTGAGCGCTATATCGAGGCGATTAATGGTCTTGAAGCCAGCGGTCAGGCCAGGGTGGACCTGGAGCTGTATCTACCCCTGAAAGAGATCCACAACAATCGGTTGACGCTGGACATGCAACTGATGGATGCCGCGGTGCGTCCGGTTGGATTGAATAACGGATTGGAAAAAGTGAATGGCCGGTTGCTGCTTAAAGAGGGTGACTTGAGCGGCCAGGGTGTCAACGCGACCTACCTGGGTAAACCGGTAAGAGTGGACGTGAGTCCCGACCCCTCCACGAACGATGTGAAGGCGACCCTGATGTTGTTGCGGGGATTGTCGAATGCCGACGAATTGATGGAGGAGTTTTTTCCCATCATCAAGCCCTGGGTTAGCGGTAAGACCGATTGGTTTGCGGTGGCGCGTTTCCCCTCGGCAGATAGCCAACAGCCGGTGACGGTCTCTGCTCGCTCTGTCCTGGGAGGCATGGGCCTGAGCCTGCCGCAGCCTATGTTCAAGAACACCGAAGATGTGCGCATGTTGGAGGTGCTGTACACCCTGCGCAGTCGTGATCAGCGAAGCCTGGAATTGGCATTGGGCGATGACGTTCGCGCCTATCTCGATTTCAGGCGTGAGGACGATGACTTCGAACTGGCATTTGGTGACATAGCCCTGGGCGGCAAAGTGCCTGATCGCAGTGGGGAGCCCGGCCTGGGTATCAGCGGTCGGACCGCGATCTTGCATCTTGATGAGTGGCTGGGCCTGGATAACGGAGAGAGTCCTGACCCGAACGGCACGGGTCTAACTGACATTCTCAAGCGTGCTGAGCTAAAGGTTGATCAGTTCAAGGCCCTGTCCCAGGACATGGGCCCCGCTGCCCTGCAGCTTCGTAATGCAAACGATGAATGGGTTGCCATCATCGACAGCGAGAACATTCTTGGCCAGGTAACGGTGCCCCAGGACGCGGCCGCTGAACTGCCCACCCGCGTTGACATGGAACGCATGATTCTCATGGGCTCCGAAGAGGAAGAAGAGGGCGAAGAGGGCAGGTTGAATGAGACCGACCCAAGAACACTTCGTCCCTACGAAATTCGCGTAAAGAATTTTGGTATTGGCGATATGCGTTTTGGCACCCTGGAAGCGATAGCCTCCAAGGCGCCTATGGGTCTTAACGCGGACGTGATCAGGACCACCCATCCATCGTTTAGCGGGGAAGGCGTGGGTAGCTGGCTGGTGACTGACGATGGCCAGATGACGGGACTGAAGCTCGAGCTGCGCAGTTCAAATATCCTGGAGACATTCAAATCCCTTGGCCTGGGCGAAATGATAAGCGGTGAACGCGCCAGTGCAGAGGTTGATGTGTATTGGCGTGGCGGACCCGATGGTAACTTCAGGTCCAGTCTGTCGGGCCAGGTTCATTTGCAACTGGATGACGGCACCGTGGCGGAAATTGACCCGGGAGCAGGGCGCGCTCTTGGCCTGCTCAGTGTTGCCATGCTGCCCCGCAGGCTGACACTGGATTTCCGGGACGTGTTTGACGAAGGTCTCGCTTTTGACCGGATATCGGGCGATTTCAACCTGGTGGATGGCAATGCCTACACCACTAACCTGGTGATGAAGGGGCCGTCAGTGGGCATTGCTGTCTCGGGTCGCACAGGCTTGGTGGACCGCACCTATGACCAGGTTGCCGTCGTGCATGCGAATATTGGCTCCACCTTGCCCCTGGCCGGCGCCCTGGCAGGGGGTCCCACCCTGGGTGCCGCGCTGCTGATTTTTTCTGAAGTGTTCAAGACACCTTTGCAGGGCATGACCCGGGCCCGCTACAAGGTCAGCGGGAGCTGGGATAACCCTGATGTGGAGCGCCTGGAATTATCCAGTCCCCCGCCTCCCAGCCAGCCAGAGCCGGCCCCCAAGGGCGAGGCCGGGACTGCCGCCCCGGCCCTGGATGAAACCGGCTTGCTCCTGGAGTTGGATCAAGAGGGCTTGGCGGATGAGCCTGAACAGCTCGACCCCCAGGAGCCTGAACCCGATGCGGAGGATGGAAAGTTATGACCTGCGTCGCTGTTCTCCAGATGTGTTCTACCCCGGATGTGCAAGAGAACTTGCGCGATGCCCTTGGACTCCTCCGCGAAGCCCGGGAGCGGGGAGCGATAATGGGCTTCCTGCCCGAGAATTTCTCCTTCATGGGCTATAAGGAACAGGACCGTATAGCGGTGGCCGAGGACGATGGCGACGGCCCGGTTCAGCAATGGCTGGCCGAGCAGTCACGCGCTCTTGGCATGTGGATAGTGGCCGGCACGCTTCCCCTGAGACGAGACCAGGGCCTTCCCGGCGCGAGTTGCCTCGTATTTGACGACCAGGGCCGGCGAGTGGCTCGCTACGACAAGATTCACTTGTTCGATGTGTGTGTCAGCAGCAGTGAGGGCGAGCGGCTGTATCGGGAGAGCAGGGCCACCCGGGCCGGCGAAGATCTGGTCGTCGTGGATACACCTGCCGGCCGCCTGGGCCTTTCAGTCTGTTACGATGTGCGCTTTCCGGAACTGTACCGGGCGCTGGTGGACCAGGGAGCGGAACTGTTCAGCGTACCCTCGGCCTTCACCGTGCCCACCGGACATGCTCACTGGGAAGTATTGCTGCGTGCCCGGGCAATTGAAAACCAGGCCTTTGTCCTGGCGCCGGCCCAGTCGGGCAAGCACGTGGGTGGTCGGGATACCTGGGGCGACTCCATGGTTGTGGATCCCTGGGGCAAAGTCATGGCCAGGCATGCCACGGGTGTGGGGGCGGTACTGGTGGACCTGGACCGGGAAGCACAACTGGAAGTCAGGGCCAAGTTCCCCAGCCTGGGGCACAGAAAGTTCAAGATCAGGACATAAGGACTAGTAGGGAATTCATGACAGCTGAGAATTTTGCAATTGCCACCGAGCGACTTCTCGCTCCTGCCGGTATCGAAGAACAGCACTTGAACAAGGTGTTGGGAACCATCATGGGTCATGCGGTGGATAACGCGGACCTGTATTTCCAGGTGAGCCGGAACGAGTCGTGGACCCTTGAGGATGGCATCGTCAAGGAAGGCAGCCATAGCATTGAGCAGGGCGTAGGTGTGCGCGCCATGAGCGGCGAGAAAACCGGATTTGCCTACTCGGACGAGATCGTCCTGCCGTCCCTGGAGAAAGCCTCGACGGCGGCGCGGGCGATTGCGCGGCATGGCCAGCAGGGTTCGGTGCAGGCGTGGAAGAAGCCCGTCGGTAAACAACTCTATCGTCCCATGGACCCGATCCCGACCCTTGCCGATGAAGACAAGGTGGCCTTGTTGGAGTGGATGGATAGACAGACCCGCAAACTTGATCCGCGAGTAAAGCAGGTTATCGCCACGCTATCCGGCGCTCATGACGTCATCATGGTGGTGGCCAGTGACGGCACTGTTGGCGCGGATGTACGTCCCCTGGTGAGATTGAATGTATCGGTGATCGTTGAACAGGATGGTCGTCGCGAGCAGGGTTACGCCGGTGGCGGTGGCCGGTTTGGTTACGACCGCTTCAGTCGGGAACTGGCCATGGAATATTGCGTGGAGGCGGTACGCCTGGCCACCGTGAACCTGGACGCCATACCCGCGCCCGCTGGTGCCATGACTGTGGTGCTTGGCCCGGGTTGGCCGGGTGTGTTGTTGCACGAGGCCATTGGCCACGGGCTGGAAGGAGATTTCAATCGCAAGGGCACCTCGGCATTTGCCGGCCGGGTTGGTGAACGGGTCGCCTCGGAGCTGTGCACCGTGGTCGATGACGGCACTCTTGCCGAGAGACGCGGATCCCTGAGCGTGGACGACGAGGGTATGCCCACCCAGTCAACGGTACTGATAGAAAACGGCATCCTGAAAGGCTACATGCAGGACAAGCACAATGCCCGTCTCTCTGGGACGGTCTCTACAGGTAACGGCCGGCGCGAATCGTTTGCCCACCTGCCCATGCCGCGCATGACCAACACCTATATGCTGGCCGGTCCCCATGACCCGGGTGAGATTATCGCCTCGGTGGACAAGGGCCTGTATGCAGTGAATTTCGGTGGCGGCCAGGTGGACATCACCTCGGGCAAGTTCGTGTTCTCCGCCAGCGAGGCCTACCTGATTGAAAATGGCAAGGTGACCCGTCCGGTGAAGGGCGCCACCTTAATCGGTGATGGTCCCGATGTACTGACCCGGGTATCCATGGTGGGTAATGACCTGAAACTGGATTCGGGTATCGGTGTCTGTGGCAAGGAAGGCCAGAGCGTGCCGGTAGGCGTGGGCCAGCCGACCTTGCGGGTGGACGGCATCACCGTGGGCGGTACGTCTTAAGGGCCGCCGGATACTGACCCTGCAGGGTCAGCACCCGGTCGGCAAAATCCAGGCTGCTGTGCCGATGAGTGATTGCCAGGCAGGTAATGCCCGTGGCTTTGAGGCCTTCGCGAATACGGCTTTCTGACGGCACGTCTAACTGGCTGAATGCCTCATCCAGCAAAAGCAGGCGAGGACGGTGGTATAGAGCACGTGCGATGAGCAGCCGCTGCACCTGTCCGCCAGACAGCGCATGATCCAGTTCACCGATGCGGGTGAAGTACCCCAGCGGCCAGCTCACTATGTCTTCATGTATGTCCGCAATTTTCGCAACC
>JAOTSW010000085.1 GCA_029864735.1 Chromatiales bacterium
GGTCGCGGCAAGGGTCAGAAGCATTGTTGCCAGGAAAATTTTGATTTTCATTCAGCGTCCCCTCACTCGGTGCTGTTGACTATAGCACCAGCTCCCGGATTGGATAAACCCGGTATGGACCCCCGGGGAGAACTCGGTCCGCTGGTTCGCCAGTAGGGGAGGCGGTACAGTGCCATTTCCTCCGTTGGATTCTATTGGGTGAGTGCAAGTAAACACATCCCCGTGACAAGGCTTGGTATTTGATGTCCCTGGTGTTCGATCCTCCCCTGGTTCCCGCACGATTGATCAAGCGCTACAAGCGCTTTCTTGCGGACGTGAGATTTGAAAATGGCAAGGAGCTGACGGTGCACTGCCCCAACACCGGCTCAATGCTTGGTCTTAATATGCCGGGTATGCGCGTTTGGTTGCGGGATACCCAAAACCCGTCCAGGAAATATCGCTGGTCATGGGAGTTGGCAGAGCCTGCGGAGGGATGCCTGGTCGGTATTAATACCGGCCAAAGCAACGGTCTGGTCAAGGCGGCGCTGCAGATCGGGTTGATACCGGAGCTCGCCGTGTTTGATGTCATTCGTCGTGAGGTGAGCCAGGGAAATTCCAGGCTGGATTTTTTTCTGACTACATCCAGGGGCGATGAGAGTTGTTTCCTGGAAGTGAAGAATGTGACAACGGCGGGTGGGACTGGCGAGCCAGGGATGGCGGTCTTTCCAGACGCGGTGAGTGAGCGCGCCAGCCGGCATCTGCGCGAGCTGATCGAACTCAAGCGTGAAGGACATCGTTGTGGGCTGGTGTATTGCGTTCAGCGCGAAGACGTAGACGTGGTTTGTCCCGCGGTCAACATCGATCCGGTGTATGCGCAGACCCTTGAGCTGGCAAGGGAATCCGGAGTGGAAATCTATGCGCTGGGGGCGACCTTGAGTACTTCAGAGGTGCGACTCACCAGATCGGTAGAGGTTCGACTGGGTTAAGGGCAGAATGAGGGGGCGGCCTGTGGGATAATCCCCGGCCTTCGACCCGCGCAGCGCGTGGGAGTAAG
This sequence comes from Chromatiales bacterium, assembly GCA_029864735.1. GTDB lineage: Bacteria > Pseudomonadota > Gammaproteobacteria > Steroidobacterales > BM003 > CAKZML01. The sequence continues at coordinate 1,034 of JAOTSW010000085.1, forward strand.
AACAGCGCGGGAGCTACATGTTTTATCCCCTGGAAGTTTTCGTTGGTCTGCGCTACTTGAGAGCGCGTCGCCGAAATCACTTTGTATCGTTCATTTCCATGGCGTCCCTGTTGGGTATCGCGTTGGGCGTCGCTGCGCTTATCGTGGTGCTGTCGGTGATGAACGGGTTCGAAGGAGAATTGCGCCACCGCCTGTTGAGCATGACCTCTCATGCCTCGGTCAGCACTGATGACGGCAAACTTGATAATTGGCAGCAGCTAATGAAGCAGGCCGGTGAGGCTCCGTCGGTGGTGGCGGCAGCGCCATATGTGGCGCTGGAAGCGATGCTGAGTCGCGGCAGCGACCTGGCGCCCGCCCGCGTCAGGGGAATTGATCCTGCCCTGGAGACCGGGGTGTCGCAAATAGACGAGCACATGTTGCTTGGAACCTTGCCCGGCCTGCAGGCCGGCAAGCGTAAGGTGATTCTGGGTCGCGCCCTGGCAATCACCCTGGGTGTCAATGCCGGCGATGGTGTGACCCTGATGGTTCCACAAGGCAACGCGATTACAGGTTCGGTGACGCCACGCCTGGCACGCTTTGTAGTAAGCGGTATCTTTGAAGTCGGTCTTCAGGATCACGACGGTACCCTGGCGCTCATTCATATTGACGATGCACGTTCCATAGCTGGCCTGGGAGACTCGGTTACCGGAATTCGCCTGCAGTACGAGGATATATTCCAGGCGCCGAGAATGGCGGGCGAATGGGTGAGCAGCTTGGGCGATCCTTCCCTGGTGGCCAGGGACTGGAGTGTGGAAAACGCGAGCTATTTCCGCGCCATCGGCATTGAAAAAACCATGATGTCGTTGATCCTGATGCTGGTAGTGGCTGTGGCGGCGTTTAATATTGTCAGTTCACTGGTAATGCTGGTCAGCGAGAAGAAAACAGATATTGCCATTCTTCGCACAGTGGGATTGAGTCCGGCCAGCGTGGTTAGGACTTTCATGATCCAGGGCGCCATCCTGGGGTGGGCGGGTACCTTGCTGGGCGTTGGTCTGGGTGTGGCGCTTGCGACGAATCTGAATACTGTCGTGCCAGTTCTGGAGCAAATGTTCGGCTTCGAGGTTTTTCCCGCCAGCGTTTATTACATCACCGAACTTCCCTCCGACCTGCGCAGTGCTGATGTACTGTGGATTGGCGGAACAGCCCTGGTGTTGACCTTATTGGCCACGATTTATCCTGCCCGTCGTGCGGCGGCGGTAGAACCGGCAGAGGCATTGAGATACGAATGAATTTCATCACCTCACGCTGGTACGAATGGCTGGTGGGCCTGCGCTATGTCCGGGCCCATGGAGTTAGCCGTTTCGTGTCCTTCATTTCTGGCGTATCCATGGCGGGCATTGGCCTCGGTGTTGCCGTGCTGATAGTGGTGCTATCCGTGATGAATGGATTTGAAACCGAATTGAGAGAGCGGATTCTTGCGATGACGGCCCACGCGACGGTGAGCGGTCTTGACGGACGGCTGAACGACTGGGAGCAGGCGCGTAATGCCGCGCTTACTGATCCAAGAGTGATGGAGGCCGCACCCTACCTTTCCGGAGAGGGGATGCTGGTTAATGGTGAGCGCCTCAGTGGCGCCCTCGTGCAGGGTATTGAACCAGAACTCGAGCAATCTGTGGCCGCCCTGGGAAATGCCATGCAAACGGGACAGTTGGGTCAGTTGGCGAAGGGTGAGTACAACATCATTCTGGGTGCCGCCCTGGCTGAGCACCTGCAAGTAACGGTTGGAGACTCGGTGGTCCTGGTAATCGCTCAGGGGCAGATTACCCCGGCCGGGCTGATGCCCAGAATGCGCCGCTTTCTCGTAAGCGGTATTTTTGAAATTGGCATGTATGAGTACGATCGTCACGTCGGTTACATTCACATGGGCGACGCCGCCCGCCTGTACCGGGCTGGTGACAATGTGAGCGGTCTGCGCCTGAAGCTTGAGGATATGTTTCAGGCGCCCCAGGTGGTGCGTGAAGTAGCCAGGAGCCTTGGCGGCAGTTTCTTTGTCAGTGACTGGACGCGTGAGCACAGGAACTTTTTTCGCTCTATCCAGGTGACCAAGCGCATCATGTTTGTCATTCTGCTGCTGATCGTGGCGGTGGCCGCTTTCAATATCGTGTCCACATTGGTGATGGTGGTCCAGGATAAGCAGGCCGATATAGCAATTTTCCGTACCCTGGGCGCCGCGCCGGCTAGCATATTGACGGTGTTCATGATCCAGGGACTGGTGATAGGCGTGGTGGGCACGCTGGGGGGAATGCTCCTGGGCGTGCTACTGGCATTGAACATTGAGACGCTGGTGAATGCTATGGAGGTTGTGCTGGGAATGGACCTGCTGGCCGCCGACGTGTATTTCATTTCGGATTTGCCGGCCAGGGTGAATTGGCTCGAGGTACTCCAGATCTGCCTGTTTGCCCTGGGCATCAGCCTGGTATCAACGATTTATCCCGCCTGGAAGGCGGCACGCACACAACCTGCAGAGGCGCTGCGTTATGACTGAATTGGCTAAGCAGCCAGAAGGCGAGTTCGTGCTACAGGCCGAGGGTCTGAGCAAGGTTTTCACGGAAGGCGGGAATGACCTGCAGGTACTTCGCGACCTGGAACTGCATGTCCGCAAGGGAGAGCGGCTGGCAATCATCGGCTCCTCCGGTTCGGGTAAAACCACCTTACTTCAACTGCTGGGCGGGCTGGATACGCCCACTTCCGGACGGGTTCTGGTTACCGGACAGGATATGAGTGGCCTTAGCGATGCGGAGCGCGGAGACCTGCGTAACCGAGCCATCGGCTTCGTTTACCAGTTTCATCATTTGCTGCCCGAGTTCAGCGCGCTTGAAAATGTTGCCATGCCTTTGCTAATTCGGCGAACACCCCTGGCCGAAGCAAGGAAACAAGCATCGGAGCTGCTGGCCAGGGTTGGCTTGGGCGAAAGATTGACTCACAAGCCTGGGCAACTTTCCGGCGGTGAACGGCAAAGGGCTGCGGTTGCCCGCGCGTTGATAACCCGGCCTTCGGTGGTGCTGGCAGACGAGCCTACAGGCAACCTGGACGGCGATACCGGCCGCGTCGTGTTTGACTTGATGCTGGAACTGAACAGGGATTTGGGGACCAGCCTTGTCGTGGTGACCCATGATCTGGAGATTGCGGGCCGTATGTCCCGGGTACTTCAGTTGCAGGAAGGTCGGTTGCATCCCAGGGATTAGCATCCCCGGTATCGGCGACGAATTAGCTGGCAGTGCGCCGACGCAGCCTCTTGAGCCGATTAAAGGCAGCCAGTCGCCATGCCAGGTTCAATACCGCGAATCCTGTGGCTGCGGTTACCACGGCCAAAATTCCTGATCCGAGAAACAGGGGCTTCCAAATGGTCACCAGTTCGGACCACAGCCAGTCTATCGACATTGGGTTTTCGCCGGAATTCTCCTGCGGGATTCCCAGTAACAGTGCTCCCAACTTGTAGGCCGGGTAATAGATCGGAACATAGGTCAGGGGATTGCTGACCCAGGTGAAGGCCACCGCCACTGGTAGATTCACCCTGACCCACAATGCCACCAGGGCCGCCAGCGCCATCTGGCCCACGATGGGGAGCATTGCGAAAAACAGTCCTATGGCTACTGCCTTGGTCACGCCTCGCCGGTGAATTGACCAAAGCCCGGGGTCATGCAGTAGTGCATTAAAGGGGCGCAAATACCACTCGGCACTCATTTTGCCCTTGTCGGGCATGCGTCTCTGAATTTTCCTGAAAAGCCGTCTTGGCATTTCTGCGTCATCCGGGAATAAAGAGCGGCTGCGAGTAGCAATCGCGAGCGTTAGTTTCGAGAGTCCTTGCGCTGTGGCGGGCCAGCCTTGGCGAAAGGTGTAAATGGTACACGAAAGGCGCGCTGCTCGCAGATGCTATCGGGCATTAATGATGTATTTTCTTGATTCTATTCGCCGCCTGGTGATCCAGGGCGAGGCCTGGCTTACGGCGCTTTTTCTGGTTGCCGGGATTCTCGTCTGTGTTCTCGCTGAACAGGCCTTTTGGGGCCCTGCCTGGATAGGGGTGGCTGCCGCGCTCCTGGCCCTGGGTGTTCGACAACTCAGGGTGCTTGCCGCCGGGTTTGCCGGATTTCTCCTGGCCAGCCTCCAGGTGCAGCAGCACCTGGCTGATCGTCTTGCAGAGCAGCGGGACGGAATCAAGGTCCAGGTGGAGGGCCAAATTGCCTCCCTGGTCAGTAAGGAGCCTGGGCGAATACGCTTCCTGTTTACCGTGGATAAGGCCGGTAACGGGATTCCCTCTACATTGCAACTGAGCTGGTACCGGAATCCGGTCTTACCCCGGGCCGGAGAAAGATGGCGCTTTGAAGCAAAACTGCGAGCCCCTCGCGGGTACCTGAACCCCAACGGTTTTGACTACGAACGCTGGTTGTTCAGACAGGGTATCGGGGCAACCGGGTATGTTCGCCATGGCGAATTAATGGATGCCTCACCACGAGGCCTGGGGGGACGTTTGCTGGCAATTCGCGAGTCCTTTCGGGAGGCTCTGGAATCTGGCCTCCCGGATGGTGTGGCCCGCCAGTTGGTTATTGCCCTTGTCCTGGGAGAGAAACGCGGCTTATCCCAGGCTCAGCGGGAGGTGCTGGCGGCCACCGGCACATCACATCTCCTTGCTATCTCGGGGCTGCACATTGGCCTGGTTGCGGGAGGCACATTTTGGCTGGTAGGCGGGTTGTCCAGGCTGTGCTGGCCAGTTAGGAGCCGCAGGGTAGAAGTGGTGAGCTGGAGTATCTCGCTACTGCTCGCGGGGCTCTACGCGTGCCTGGCCGGACTTGCCATCCCCACCCGAAGGGCGCTTTTAATGCTTTGTATGTTTGCGGGTTTCAGGTTGTCACGGCGTTCCCTGGGTGGCTGGCAGGCCTTGTGCATAGCCCTTGGCGTGGTTTGCCTGTTTGACCCCCTGGCGGTATTGGACCAGGGACTATGGTTGTCATTTGGAGCGGTTGCCTGCATTGGGCTGGTAATACGCGGGCACCGCTCGTCCGGGACAGGCCGGTGGTCCCAGTGGCTGAATGTGCAGTTGGCGATAAGCATTGGCCTGGCTCCGGTGTTGGTGGCGCAATATGGTCAGATTTCGATACTGGCCCCGCTAGTCAATTTGCTGCTGGTACCCTGGTTTGGCGTAGCGATCCTGCCCCCTTTGCTGATAGGGGTTCTCGCGCTTGCGCTTTGGCCGGATCTGGCTAACCCACTTCTGCTGTTTCAGGCGAGCCACCTGGGGCTCCTGTGGAGTGGGTTGGAGCAACTGGCCGTGGTGGGGGCCTGGAAGCTGGCCCATCCCGGAGGGTTGGTCTTTGGACTGGCAGTGCTGGGGTCTGGGTTTTTTCTCCTGCCCCCGGGGATGCCCGGAAGACGGCTCGGACTGGTTTGCTGGCTATCCTTGCTGGCACCAATTCGAGCCGGCATGGAGCCCACTGAGTTCTCTGTCACGGTACTGGATGTAGGCCAGGGCCTGGCAACGGTGCTGCGAACTCGCAATCACCTGTTGGTTTATGACACCGGTCCTGCCTACCGCGGCAATGCGGTGGCCAGCCTGACTCTTATTCCTTACCTGCGGGCCCAGGGCGTACGCAAAATTGACGTTTTAGTGACCAGTCACAGTGATATGGACCATGCCGGCGGCAGGGAGGCAGTGGGAAAAGCACTTAATCCCGCGCAAGAATTCTCGGGAGACACACTGCCCGGCACAGAAGCCTGTATTGCGGGGATGCAATGGGAATGGGATGGCGTCAGCTTTCGGTTTTTACATCCCACAAGCGGAGCCGGACTGGAGGGGAATGAGGCCTCTTGCGTCCTGTTGGTGCGCAGCCGGCGTGGAAGCGTGTTGTTTACCGGTGATATACCGGCCTCGGTTGAAAGAGCGCTCCTAAGCGGCCAGCCGTGCCTGGGGGTTGATGTGCTCATCGCTCCCCATCATGGAAGTGGGACGTCATCCTCTGCCGGCCTGGTCAAAGCCAGCTCTCCATATCTCGTGATTTTTGCTGCGGGTTTCAACAATCGCTGGGGTTTTCCGCTGGAGTCGGTAGTGAATCGCTGGCACAGGGTAGGCAGCAAAACTGTGGTTACAGGCCAAACCGGCGCGGTGACAGTTCGCTTTACCGGTGGCGAGGACGGGGAAATCAGTTTGGAACGCATGCGTAATAAGCGAATTTGGCGGGCCGGGCCGGTTTCTAGCGGCCTCGATGTACAGTATGATTCCAGCAGTTTCCCAATCAGAGATGTTCGAAGCCAATGTTCGAAATTGTCAGATCCGGCGGATGGTTGATGCTTCCTTTGATAGTCTGCTCCGTGGTGGCCATGGCCATCATTCTGGAGCGACTTTGGAGTCTGCAGGAAAAACGTGTGTTACCCCAGAATCTTTCTGCCAAGGTGTGGGAATGGGTTAACAAGAACGAACTCAACGACGCCCACATCAATACCTTGCGAGACAGTTCGGTGCTTGGCGAAATTCTTGCCGCGGCCCTGGCTAACAGGCACCGCGACCTGGACAGCATCAAGGAACGTGTGCAGGACACGGGACGCCACGTGGTGCATGAGATGGAGCGCTTCATCACGACTCTTGGAACAATTGCCGCTATTTCGCCGTTGCTTGGTTTGTTGGGCACCGTGGTGGGCATGATCAAGGTCTTCGCCGCGATTACGGCACACGGCGTCGGTAACCCGACGGTGTTGGCCGGCGGCATCTCGGAGGCGTTGATAACCACCGCCGCTGGTTTGACTGTCGCTATTCCCGCACTGATTGGATATCGCTACCTGCGAAGCCGAATTGATTCCCTGGTCGTTCAGATGGAAAAAGAAGCGATCAAGCTGGTTGACCGTATTCGTGACGATCATGAAGCGGGGAGGTACGACGCTTGAATCTGCAGGCGCAGCGAAGGGAAGACCCGGACGTTAACCTGACGTCCTTGATCGACGTGGTCCTGCTGCTGCTGGTCTTTTTCATGGTGTCGACTTCATTCGTAAAAGAGGCAGCGCTCAAGGTCGATCTCCCCCAGGCAAGCGAGAGACCGGTAGCGGCCGAGGTGGAAGAACAACTGGAAATTACCCTGGGTATTGGTGGTGAGATTCGTGTAAATGGCCGTGAGTTGATCAATAGCAGGCCTGATACGCTTCGCGCTGCGATAAGCAAGACGGTTGGCGAGAACAGAGAGATTCCGGTGGTATTAAGAGCGGATGCCAACGCAACCCACCAGTCCGTAGTCACTGCCATGGACGTGCTCGGTAGAATGGGTTTCACACGTTTAAGCATCGCAACGGTGTCCGCGCCGGAGGAGAGCCAGTGAGTGAACAGGCCATGCGTCCGGCAATGGTTTACAAACGCCTGCTAACCTACGCCACGCCTCATTGGGGGGTGTTCCTGGCCGCGACGATTGCGATGGGCATCTATGCCTTGAGTGAGGCGGGTTTTGCCTACATGGTGAAACCACTGCTCAACGAAGGCTTCGTCAATCGCGATGCCGAGACTATCAAGATATTGCCGCTGATTATCGTGGTCATTTTTCTCGCCAGGGGTTTCGCCGGTTTCGTTTCCTCCTATGGGCTTACCTGGATAGGTCGCCAGGTTATCAAGTGCTTGCGTCGAGATGTGTTTGCGCACTACCTGGTGTTGCCCACCACGTTCTACGACAGCAGTAGTTCCGGGCACTTGCTCTCGCGACTGACCTACAACGTTGAACAAGTCGCAGAGGCGACGACCAACGTAGTTACGGTGGTTATTCGGGATACGCTGACAGCAATCTTTCTTGCAGGCTTGATGATTTACCTGAACTGGCGACTGGCAATATTCATGCTATTCGTGGGCCCGTTAATCGGTGGGCTCGTGGCCTTCTTGAGCAAGATTTTTCGTCGTTACAGTGCCCGCATACAGTACTCAATGGGTGATGTGACCCGGGTTGCAGAGGAAGCTATCAGCGGTCATCGGGTCATCAAGGTTTTTAACGGCCAGGAACATGAGGAGCGGCAGTTTGAAGAAGTGAATGAGACCAATCGCAAGCTGCATATGCGCCTGGCGAAAGTGAACGCGGGCAGTGTTCCTGTTGTTCAGGCAATCATGGCAGCGGGTATGGCCGGTATCGTCATGGTGGCAACCCATGAATCCATGGCGATAGATGTGGGTGACTTTGGCTCCTTTCTCAGCGCCATGCTGCTCTTGATGGCACCACTGAAGCGTCTGACCAATATTAATGCGAATCTGCAGCGAGGCATTGCGGCGGGAACCAGTGTGTTTGAAGTGCTCGACGTTGCCGCCGAAATTGATACCGGCACCCTGGTTGTAGATCGCGTTAAAGGCGACATCGAATTCAAGAACCTGTCATTCGAGTACACCAGTGAGAAGGGCTCGGTGCTGAGGAATATCGAACTGGAAATTCCTGCAGGTCAAAGTTGCGCCATCGTTGGCAAGTCTGGCAGCGGCAAGTCTACCCTGGTGGCTTTGCTTCCGCGTTTCTATGACCCCAGTGACGGTGAAATCCAGGTGGATGGAGTTGGGCTTGGACAGTACACACTGAGTAGCCTTCGGCGCCAGATCAGCCTGGTAAGCCAGGATATTACGCTGTTCAATGAGAGTATCGCGAACAATATTGCTTACGGAAGTGAGGAGTCGGTTTCGCGTGAACAGATAGTAGCTGCTGCCAGGGCAGCGCATGTCATGGAGTTCGTGGACGATCTGCCCCAGGGGCTTGATACCACCGTGGGAGATCGCGGGGTTTTGCTCTCAGGTGGGCAGCGGCAACGCATCGCGATCGCCCGGGCTTTGTTAAAAGACGCGCCCATTCTGATACTGGATGAGGCGACCTCTGCGCTGGATACCGAGTCGGAACGCCACATACAAAATGCCCTGGATAAATTGATGCGCAATCGCACCACCCTGGTAATTGCACATCGCCTTTCTACGGTTGAGCGCGCCGATGTCATCGTCGTAATGCACGATGGAGAAATCGTCGAGAAAGGGACCCATGCCGAACTCCTGGCGAAGGACGGCTATTACGCCAATCTTTATAAAATGCAGTTCAGAGACAGTTGAGTGTCG